>CALLAA010000150.1 GCA_938002955.1 uncultured Acidimicrobiales bacterium | reverse complement strand
GATGCCTTGCAAGACCCGGCGATGCTCGAGTTCGCAGCCGAGCGCGAATGTGACGTCGTCCTGCCGTTCATGCTCGGGCCTGATCCGCGTCATCTCAAACACGTCGAGGGCGATCCGGTAGAGGTCATGGTCTCCTGGTTTGAGGAACGTCTCGACGTCATGAAGCAATATGGCATTCGCGATCGCTGCTACCTCGACCCCGGCACGGGGTTTGCCCCGGCGCATTGGGAATGGTCCGACCGCGCGGAGTATCAGCGAAAGATCTATAGCGGACTTGATCAGCTCCGTGTCTTTGACCTCCCGATCTACGTCCCTGTCCCGTGGAAGCAAAGTCCGGACCGGTTGGAGCTTTTGGACATCGCGCTGAGTCACAACATCGACTACGCCCGGGCCCACTACCCAGCGCAAGTTCGCGAGCGGCACAACGCGCTCAACCCCGACACTCCGTGACGCCTACGGTCTGGGTGCTCGGCGACCAACTCAATCGGTCTATCGCGTCGCTGGCCGACCGTCGTCCCGGCGACTGTCGAGTGCTGTTTGTTATAAGTGCGCACAAGGTGGACTCGAAGCGGTGGCACGCTCAGCGGCTCCATTTGGTCCTCTCCGCAATGGAGCACTTCGCCGCCGAGTTGCGGGCCGAAGGATTCGCTGTTGATGTTCGGCGGGCACGAACGCTCTCGGCCGGTCTTAGCGAACACAAACGCGAGTACGGCGTTGAACGCGTCATCGCCATGGAACCAATGAGTTACGACGGTCGTGTCATGCTCGAACGCAACGACGTCGAGCTCGTCGCAAACAATCAGTTCACGTGTCACTACGAGGACTTCTCCGAATGGGCGTCAGCCCGAAAGCGATTCACGATGGAGGACTTCTATCGGTGGCAACGGTCGCGCCTCGATATCTTCATGGATGGCCCGAATCCGGTCGGCGGGCAGTGGAACTTCGATCATGACAATCGGGAACGGCCGCCCAAGGACGGGCGCCCGTGGCCCGAGCTCACGCCGTTTGCTCTCGA
The DNA here is from genome assembly GCA_938002955.1 of uncultured Acidimicrobiales bacterium. GTDB lineage: Bacteria > Actinomycetota > Acidimicrobiia > Acidimicrobiales > SHLQ01 > SHLQ01. The sequence continues at coordinate 8,623 of CALLAA010000150.1, read as the reverse complement.
TGAGATCGATGCATCGGTCATGGATTCCATGGTCGACACCTGGGGTGAAGCGCCAAGCGGATGGTGGCCGGTAACCCGCGAACAAGCGCTCGTCCGTCTCGATCAATTCATCGAACGCGCCCTCGATCCGTTCGGTCCCCATGAAGACGCGATGTTGGCCGACGAATGGAAGCTTGCGCATTCAACATTGAGCTCGTCGCTCAACTTGGGATTGCTTCATCCTCTCGAGGTTGTCGAGCGAGCTGAAGCTGCCTTCCACGAGGGCAACGCGCGGATCAACAGTGTGGAGGGGTTCATCAGACAGGTCATTGGCTGGCGTGAGTATGTCTGGGGTGTCTATTGGTTGTGGATGCCCGACTATCGAGGCCGCAACTCGCTCGACGCAACCGCGGCCGTTCCTCCGGCGTTCACCGGCGAGGCGGAGACCGAGATGGCGTGTGTGGCGGGAGCGATCTCGCACGTCCACGACTACGGGTACGCCCACCACATCGAGCGGTTGATGATCCTTGGCAACCTTGCGTTGACCTCCGGCGTGGATCCTGCGGCGATGACCGAATGGATGTGGGCCTCGTTTGTCGACGGCGCCGAATGGGTGATGCTGCCCAACGTTGTGGGCATGGCGCTTCATGCCGATGGCGGAATGATGGCGACCAAGCCCTATGCATCGGGTGGTGCGTACATCAACAAGATGAGCAACTACTGCCGCGGGTGCCGCTTCGATCCAAAGAAGCGGACGGGACCCGATGCGTGTCCGTACACCACGCTGTACTGGGACTTTCTTGCTCGCAATGCCGAGGCCTTTGCGTCAAATCACCGGATGGGCCAACAGCTTGCCGGTATGCGTCGGTTGAGCGATCTGGACGAGGTTCGCGAGCGCGCTGTCGAGGTACGCGGTCGGCTCGCCGCCGGGACGCTTTAGGTGCTCAGCACGTCGTAGTAGCTGCTGCTCACGGATGCGGCGTGAACCAAATCGCTCCCGAGGACCGATGTGCCGCTCTCTCGTCGCCAGCTCTTGTATGCGTCGTAGCGCTCGTGGGAGTCCCAATCCTCGATGAGCATGAGGGATCCTGGGGAGTCCTGGGACTCGACGAAGTCGATGCTGTTGCAACCGTCGAAGGCGAGGGTGTCGGGGATGATCTCAATCAGCTTGGCGACGAGAGCATCGCGGTTTCCTTCGGTGGCGGAGAACGAAATGGTGACGATCATCGTTTTGTTCTACTCGCCGATGTCTTCATTCCATAGCTCGGGCCGTTCCCGAATCATTCGCTCCATCAATTCGATGCAACCGGGGTTGTCGAGAACTGTGACGTCGACTCCCCGTGACCGCAGGAGCGCTTCTTCGCCGAGGAAGGTGGTGTTCTCGCCGACGACGACGCGAGGAATGCCATAGAGCAGGATCGCTCCGCTGCACATCGAGCATGGCGACAGCGTCGTGTAGATCGTGCATTCCTTGTACACCGAGGCGGGGAGCCTGCCAGCGTTTTCGAGGGCGTCCATTTCGCCGTGGAGCGTCGGACTGCCGTTTTGGACACGCCGGTTGTGTCCGCGACCGATGATCGTGCCCTGGTGGACGAGCACGCTCCCGATCGGAATGCCTCCTTCCGCCCAGCCGAGTTCGGCCTCGTCGATAGCTGCTTGCATGTTTGGGTCCATGAGATCAGTCTGTCGTGAACCAATGGTCAGTAGCGTGATCGACACTCGTCGAAGTTTGCAGGAGAACGCAATGAACAGCGCAGCGACAACAACGTCAGAGTGGTGGCGTAACGGCGTCGTCTATCAGGTGTACGTCCGGTCATTTGCCGACGGAAACGGCGACGGAACCGGTGATGTCACCGGCCTTCGCAGCAAGCTCGACTATCTGCGTGACCTGGGTGTGAACGCGTTGTGGATCAACCCGTGGTACAGCTCGCCGCTTCGCGACGGTGGCTACGACGTGGCCGACTACCGCACGATCGACGAGCGGTTCGGTACGACCGAGGAGGTCGAGCTCTTTATCGCCGAGGCACATGAGCGCGACATCAAGGTCATTGCCGACCTCGTGCCGAACCACACCTCGAGCGATCATCGCTGGTTCCAGGAAGCGCTCGCTGCTGGTCCCGGTAGCCCCGAGCGAGCTCGTTATGTATTCAAGGACGGCAAGGGTGCGAACGGTGAACTGCCGCCTACCGACTGGACGGCTGTGTTCGGTGGCTCTGCGTGGGAACAGGTCGAGGACGGCCAGTGGTATCTGCACCTGTTCGATCCTTCACAGCCGGACCTCAACTGGGAGAACGAGGAAGTCCGGGCCGAGTTTGACGATGTGTTCCGGTTCTGGCTCGATCGCGGAATCGATGGGTTCCGCATCGACGTCGCCCACGGTCTGGTCAAGGACACGACGTTCCCCGATGTGGGTAAGGTCGGCAAGATTCTCGAGAGCGAGACCACCGAAAACCACCCGTTCTGGGATCGCGACGGCGTCCATGAGATCAACCGTCGATGGCGTTCGGTGCTCGATGAATATGACGATCGGATGATGGTCGCCGAAGCGTGGGTCGCCGCACATCGTCTTCCGCTCTATTTGCGACCCGATGAGTACCACCAGTCGTTCAACTTTGATCTTCTTGCCACTGACTGGAACGCGGCCGAGTTCGCTGCGGTGATCGACAAGTCGGTCACGGCGGCCGACGAAATCGGCGCGTCATCGACGTGGGTCCTGTCGAATCATGATGTGATGCGACACGCCACTCGGTATGGGCTCGATGCGGGAATTCCGTGGCGCCAATGGCCAATGACCGGGCCGGTCGAGGCGCTCGATGTCGAGCGTGGCGCACGGCGCGCTCGCGCTGCTGCACTGGTCACCCTGTCGCTTCCAGGATCGACCTACATCTATCAAGGTGAGGAGCTCGGGCTTCCCGAGGTTTGGGACTTGCCCGAGGACGTCTTGGAGGATCCGACGTGGTTCCGGTCCGACTTCACCGAGAAGGGACGTGACGGGTGCCGTGTGCCGATCCCGTGGGAGCGCTCGGGTGATTCGTTCGGGTTTGGCAGTGGTGGTGCGTGGTTGCCGCAACCGGAGACGTTCGGTGATCTGTCAGCCGAAGCGCAGCTCGACGATCCGGCGTCCTGCCTGGCTCTGTATCGCTCGGCCATTGCGATTCGCTCGGAGCACCTGGCCGAAGAGGGGGGCTTTGCGCTCGACTCGTCCTTCGGTGATGAGGTGCTGGCCTATCGCCGCGGCGAGGTGCTCGTCGTCGTCAACATGGGGGCCTCGCCGGTTGCGCTTCCCGCTGAGGCGAAGGTTCTTTTAGCATCATCTCCGATCTCGGGATCGGACCTTGAACAAGACACCGCAGTCTGGTTGGTTCCGTAGCGGCTGGTTGCGTTTGACGCACAAGATCAAGGCGGCGATTACCCATTTGGGTAGTTTCGCCTCGATCGGGACCCTTCTGCCTTGAAAAATCAACGAAAAGTTGTGGGGTTCATCGATTTACGCACCATCCATCACGCCTTTCGCGATAGAACAATGGTGTGGTCTGTCGCGTCGGGATACTGGACGATCACCGTTCATTCGGTGAGGCGTTATGCCTCGCGCTCGCGAGCACCGAGGATTTCGAGTGCGTTGGCGTGACCACGGGCTTCGACCATTGTCGCGAGATGTTGCTGACTATGAAGCCCGATGTGCTCGTTATCGACTATCAGCTCGTCGGTATGACGGGCTTTGAATGTGCCGACATGATCCGCGACGAAGGCATCACGGTCCGCACGGTGATGCTCACCGCTCATGCCTCTTCGGGCGGACTCCAGGATTTGGCGCGCGAACATGGCGTCGAACAGGTGCTGTCGAAAGACTCGCCTCTATCGCAGCTTCTCCATGCCATTGCGTCGGGTCCGGACAAGGAGGCGACGGACACACAGAGCGACCAGGTCTTCTCTCGCCGCCAACGTGAAGTGCTCGAGCTGATGGGTAAAGGCTATGCCCCTGCCGAAATCGCCGAAGAGCTCTATGTGAGCATTCACACCGCTCGCCGGCACGTCAAAGATGTTATGGCGATCCTCGGGGCATCTACTCAATTGGCGGCTGTCACTACTGCTATACGAGATGGACATTTGGTGCCAGGACGTGAGTCTTCGTAGTATCTCGCTGCCCATTTGGGTAGTTCATCTACTTTAATGAGAGCGATATTCGTACTCTGCTTTCATGGCATATGATGAGATTGATCAACAGACACGGCTGGTAATTGTTGACGATCAGCGTTCGTTCGCTGAAGCGTTGAAACTCGCTCTTGGCTTGACCGACGACCTACGGGCAGTCGGGCTCGAGCAGAACGCAGAGGACGGCTTCGCCTTGATAGAAAATGCGCGGCCTGACCTCATCGTGACGTCCTACCGTCTCACCGGAGCGGTGACCGGCCTCGACCTCGCGAAACGTGTGCGTGAGTCCGAGCGATCCGACGTTCGAGCGTTCACGCCGATCGCGATTCTGACGGCCTTTGCCGCACCTGCGGTTATCCGGCGGGCTCGTGAGCTTCCGAACGTCGTCGTGTTGTCGAAGCGAAGCGCGATTACCGAGATCGTGAGCGGCCTTCGTCGTGCCGTCGACGGCGGCCCTCCTATGGGTGTTATTGCCGACGATCCGTATTCGCTGTCTCCGGCGGAAATGGAAGTTCTCGAATACCTCGCAGCAGGCTTGAATGCGTCGACTATTGCGAGCGAGCTGTGCTTGAGCGTTCATGCAATTCGTGCTCGAATCCGAGGTCTTTTGACCAAGACGGAATCATCGAGTCAGCTCGAAGCCGTCGCAAAGGCCACCCGCGCCGGGCTCGTCGTGCCGCCCCCATTCGATGCGCCGGTTACTGCAGGCCTCGCGGCGAATTAGATCGAGCGCCAATAGCGACCGCGTCGTCGCTTGACGCAAGCCGCGGCACCCACGCCTCGACGCGGGTGCCGCCGTCGTTTCGAGTGGAGACCGAGCACCAGCCGTCGACGCTGTAGGCGAGGGCGTTCATGTTGTTCAGGCCCAGGTGTCCAACTTCGGTGACACGCCGCTGGTCGAATCCAATCCCGTCGTCGACGACCTGGATGATGTAGCCGAGGTGGTCGCCGATCAGCGACACCGAGATCGTGGTGGCCTGGCTGTGGACGAGGGCGTTCACTAACGCTTCTTGAGCGATCTGAAAGATGACGCCGGCACGTTCGGGGGTCGCTTCGCTCAGTCGACGTTCGCGGATGGTGACCTCAGCGGAGTTCACCATTGAGAACTTGTCGACGACCTCCTCGAGGGCCTCGACGACGACGACTTCGCGTAGATCGATGTCATCGCTTCCGATCGCATCGGTTCGGAGCTTGCGCATTCCGCCGCACAGCAGCTCTTCCACCCGAGCGAGGTAGCTGTCGTTGAGTTCTGGTGGGTTGTCGAGACCGGCCGCGCCAACGAGAAGGTTCGCAGCAGCGAAGTCCTGCAGGGCACCATCGTGCACCCGCTGGGCGAGCTTTCGGCGCTCGGCCTCTTGCGCTCGTGCAATGGCGACCTGGGTTTCGACCCGTTCGGCGTTGATTTGGTGCGCGTCTGTCGTGTCGAAGATGTAGATCGTGCAACCGGCGAAGTTGCCGTCGCTATCGAGGCGAGGGTCGATGCTCGCAAGCGCCCATCGGGTGTCGCCATCGGCGGTTTGAAAGCTGCGGTCGAAGCGGACACTACGTCCACTGAGCACGAGCTTGGCGAAGTGCTCGATCTTGGTCCACCCGTCTTGGTCGAACAGGTCGCGCAGGTACATGCCTTCGGCTTGGTCGGCGCGAAGGCCGAGACTGTGGGCAAGGCCCTCGCTGATATCGATGATTTGACGGTGGGCATCGACTTCGACGTAACCGTCCGATCCACTCGCTGCGAGCTTCTGCCAGCGACGTGCGGACCTCGTACGTTCGCGGAGCTGCTGGTCGAGCCGCATCGTGAGTCGACCGACCATCGCCGTCGAGACCACCGTGATCGCAGCGAACGTCTGGAATGACCGAGTGTCGAAGACGTCACCGGTGACGAATGCTCCGCTGCCGGTAGAGATTTGCAGTGCAGCAGCTGCGATCAGGATGAGGGCGAGCGGCTGGCCGATGCGGACCCCGAATCGTGTTGTCACGAGGAGGACGGAGCCGAGGACAACGTAGTGAAGAGCGCCTTGGGCGCTAAAGCCAATCGCCGTGAGCGCAGCCACAGCGGCGAGGGAGAAGACGAGCTCGCGAGCATGGTTGGCCGGGTTGGCTGTGCTGAGCCAGCCGGTGCGGCCAAGGAGAACGGTGCTGGCGCAGGCAAAGATGCCAATGCCGTGTGCCAGAGTCCACTCGATCTGGTCGGGGGCAGACGGGTGAGCAATGAGCGCTATGACACTGCCGGCTGCCGCTGCAGCGATGCACAGAAGCAACGCAAAGACGCTCTTGAGCGGGCCGGGGGACCGTTGCATGCTCTGCACGGTGTACAGCGTGAGGACCGCCGCCGAAGCCAAGACGATTTCGAGCGCCACGCCGGCCGTGTACGCAATGATGGACGAGATGGAGCTCATGGAAATGGTGGAGTAGATCGTCTGGGCGCAGACCCCACCGAGTATCGCGGCGATTCGGGTGGGCCAGCGGTCACTGCTCAGCACAATGCCAACCGAGACCCCGGCTGCTGGCCAGAAGGGTTGAATGTCGCCTGGGGAGAACACCCAGCCTTCGGCGATGAGCGCGAGTAGGAGATGGCCGAGAAAGGCAAGGACAAATATGGACTGGTGGGAGATGGAGTCCACCGCTTGTTGCCGTTGATCTTTTCGCTTCGCCACGTGTCGCCTGCAGTCGCTCGAAGTTGATCGTACTTCGCCTACGAGCAAGAGCAGTCTCGAATGTGTCGCCCGATTTGCGTTATCTCACAATTTCGCTAACTTGGGCTTTGGGTCTTATGCCCAAAGCTGTGTAGGGGGCGGGAACCTCTACAGCCGGATTGTGGATCGTGGGGTCTGAATCCAGGCGGGATATTCAATTCCACGATCCACCTTTCCGATAACGTCACTACCTATGCGTAAATCTCGAAGTCGCAAGTCAGCACAAGAGACCCGGGACCTCATGGTCGCCGAGGGCCTCAAGCAGCTGCAATTGCAGGGAGTGGGCGTCGGCCTCGACCGAATTACGCTCGAAAGCGCATGCAACGCAGCCGATATCGCTCGCTCTTCGAGCCACTCGGCGTGGGCGATCGACGACGAGAACACACCTCAGGTGACGTACCAACGTGCGGTTCTTCGAGCGTGGTTGCTCGAACGGGAGAGCTCGCTCTTTGCCGACGCTGCACAGAACGCGCTGGTCGAACTGTTCGCCGATCCCGAAAATCCGCCTGCTGCTTCGATGATCATTCGTACAGCGGTACAAGCATCGTTCGAAGCCGGATTCGGCATCAACGACCCGAATGAGCGCAACGTTGGCGACTACCTATCGACCGATATGGCACTGCGATACGCAATTGCGTCACAACCGCCAGATCGGCAAGACGGCGAGGCGTTGGGGTGGCTCCGGCAAGGCGAGGTCAAGAATCGACTCGACCGGGTCGAGGACTCATATAAGCCGTTGGGGACATTGCTCGGCATGCAGCCACGCCCCGAACTCGGAGAGCTGGCCTATGAGCTTTTCGGCGTCGTGGTCGCTGCTCTGGTCGAGGGCATCGGCCTCCGGAATCGGATCTTGCCCGAATTACACCTCGACAAGCCACTCTTTGACACGCCGCTTGGCGAGCCGCCAGCGTTCTTGATCGGCATGTGCGTCGAAGCGCTCGTGCCCGTGTTCTTCATCCCGGTGGCTGAAGAGCTGTAGGTAGCTGCAACCGGTCGAGCGCCGTCAGGCCCTACATTACGTCGATGACCGAATACGCGACCACGTACCCCGAGGCAGTCCAGTTGGATGACGGGGAAGAACTGCTGCTGCTCGGTGTCACCGGGTCAACGGCCTATGGGCTTTCCCATGAGGGGTCCGATATCGACCGCCTCGGGATCTACACGGTTCCAACTACGACGTTATTCACGCTCGGCTTCAACATGGCCAAGGCGTCTCATGTGCTCACCGACCCCGACGATGTTCAGCTGCACGAGATCGGCAAGTACATCGGCTTGGTGCTGAAGGGGAACCCGACTGTCACCGAGCTGTTGTATCTCGACCAGCACGAGTTCATCGATCCTCGGGTGCAACCGTTGATCGACATGCGGACCGCGCTGCTCGGCCAGCGAACCGTGCGTGCGGCATACACCGGGTATGCAATTGCGCAGGCCAAGCGCCTTGGCAACCGGGAACAAGAGGGGCGCAAGGGCTTCAACTCCGACCTTGCCAAGCGAACAGCGAAGCACGGACGTCACTGCTTCCGGCTGATGCTCCAGGCCGAACAACTGCTGACGACGGGCAACATCACGGTCGACGTATCCGAGCATCGAGACGAACTCTTCGAGATCGGTGAGCTCGCCGAAACTGACGTGGCTGAATTTCAGCGCAGGTTCGAGGCCCGGTGTGCGTACATCGATGCGCTGGAATCGGTCTTGCCGATGGAACCCGACGCAGCGGCCGCCGAAGCGTTCCTGATCGAGTTCCGCCGCCAGAACCTCGCTGCCAGCTAGCGCTGCCCGGGCCGCGGAAAGAACTTGGG
>CALLAA010000149.1 GCA_938002955.1 uncultured Acidimicrobiales bacterium | reverse complement strand
TGCAACGGCGCTCCGATCTCAATGGAATTCCTGAGCGAGCTGCCACTCGCCGACGACAACTTCCCCGGCATGCTCGATGCCATCCAGCCGTTCCTCGAAAGCGAAGAAGGCGTGCTCTGGGACATTGTCGGCCCGTGGCGTGTTGCTCACGCCGACGAGGACTTCCACGCACTCCCGCAGGCCACCCTCGTCGCCGGCGATGGCACCAACTTCTCGTGGATGTTCCTCGAACTCGTCGATGACGAATGGCAATGGCGAGGGTCATCGAGTAGCGGCGACTGCGAGCTTCACATCGTGCTCGACGAGGCAAACACGGTGGAGTGGGACGTGGTCGCCAGCTCGCCCGACAGTGCAACGGTCGAACTCGTCGCGAGCGAGCGTGAGTGCGTGAGCGGACAAGAGATGGGCGAACGACTCCGCGACCCTGTCGTCACGCTGACCGACGAGTTCGCGTACATCTTGCTCGCCGCTGACCGGCCGCCCGGCGACTTTCAGAACTGCCAGGGCAACCCCACCGTCAACGTCACCGTCGACCTCGGAGCGCCGCTCGGTGAGCGCGAAATCCGCAACACCCAGACGTCTATCGGATCGTTCTCCGACTATTGGCCTAGCGAATAGCGACGGCGAAGTTGGGTGTCACACCCCCTCGTTAGTGTGTGGTTATGGTCGGAGTTGGCACTCAACAGACGCAGCAGTGGGATGATTCTCTCGCTTCGCTGTGCCTCGAAATGCAGGTGGTGGGTGGCGATGCCGGGCTCCTTGCGGCACAGCGCGCTCAGCGCATTTTTGCTGCTGCCGAATTGTCGATTCTCGCCCAGATGAAGCGCTCGGGCACGTCCGACCGCGACGCCGAGCGTAAGGCGTCCGCCGGTGGCACCCGGTCGAAGAAGGCGGCGACTCGTAAGAAGAAGCAGTCCGACACGATCGACAAGAACCCCAACCTCGCCGACGACGTTCAGCAGGGCGAGATCGGCGAAGAGCAACTCGACGCGATCGCGGATGCGGCGTCGAAGTCCGGTGGCGATGCAGCGACCGACGAGGAACTCATCGACGAGATCAAGAACGCAACGCCCGACGAGGCCGGCGCAATCGCGTCTCGATGGATCGAACGTCGCAACGACGACGGCACGAAGACTCGCCATGAACGCCAGCGTGAGAAGCGCCAGTTGCACTTTGGCTACGACGCAGCATCGGGCTGTGAAAGCGTTACCGCACGCGGCGACAACGAGTCGATACGAGAGATCCAGCGACAGGTCAAGAAGCTCGCTGACGAGCTGTACCGCAAAGACGGCGGACGCAAGGTCGCCGCAGACAGGCATCCACGTACACATCAACAACGGATGTACGACGCCTTCCACCAGCTGCTCACCGGAACGGCAGCGGAGTCAACGTCAAACGAGCCTCACCCAGGCGCAACCACATCGAGTGTGCGGACCATGATGCACGTCTCGATCACCGTCGACGACGACGATGCCAGCGTGATCCGGGCGGCTACTCGCGACGGGTCCGGCTACCTCCCCGAATCGGTAGTCGACCGTTATGGCTGCGACACGATGATCGGCGGCACGGTCTTCTCACAGCGGGGTGAGGTCCTGTGGTTTGGCCGGACGAAGCGTTCGGCGACGCCGTCGCAAGTGGCCGCCCTCATCGCCCGGGACGGCGGCTGTGTCCAATGCTCGGCGGACCCGTCGCGCTGCGAAGCCCACCACCTCGCCCCGTTCACCTCGCCTGAGCAGGGCGAAACAAACGTCGAAGAAATGGCACTGGTCTGCACCGACTGCCACCACTGGTTACACGAGGAGTTAATGACCCTCTACTGGCAATTGGGTCCCCCCGATGACAACGGGGTGCGTCGGCGAATCTGGAACACCCGACCCGCTACGCCCGATGAGATTGCCCATGGCCGAAGCTGGGCCGGAAACCAAACCGCATCTGCAACCAGCGGCAACCGCCGAGCGGCCTAACCCGCGTGCCCGCTCGCAGACAGGAACGCCAGCACGGCATTGCGAAAGCTCTCCGAGTCGTCGACCCACGGGAAGTGACCGACACCGCTGAGTGTCTGATGTTGGCCAGCGGGGAACAGTCCGGCGATGTACTCGCCCATGGCGACGCCGGTGACGCAGTCCTTGTCGCCGGTAATGACAAGCACGTCCGCCGACACGAACCCAAGTGCATCTTCGACGCCGCCGAATGAGAAGTCCGGGCCATAGAAGTTCGCCCGAGCCATGACAGACACCTGATCGTTTTCGGCCGCCGCATGTTGTTGCGCTCGTTCGGTCCATGTGCCGTACACGCTCGGGTTAAACGCGTCGATCAGACCGGGCAGTTCGGTCGGGTCAGGCGGAGGATCTCCGAGCAGTCGAGCGCGAGCCTCCAGTGCCTTAGCCATGAGCGGTTCGTCGGCCCGGCTTCGTCGTATCTGATCAGCATCAGAGAGTTCAGGTGCGAACCCACGAGGACTCGGCGTAACCAGAACCAGGCGGCCGATTCGTTCGGGGTGCGCCGCTGCATACAGGAGCGCCGCAGAGCATCCAGCCGAGTGGGCGAGCAGATCCATGGTTTCGAGACCAAGATGCTGACGAACCATTTCGATATCGGCGCTGATCGCCTCGACGCGCCAACCGGATCGATCGTCCTCGATGGTCGCTACCGGGTCGTCCGATTGCCCAGTCCCGCGTGCATCGGGAAGGACGAGCTGCAGTGATTTCGACAGCCCACCGAGGTCCTCGAGGTACTCGGCACTTCGGCCAGGCCCGCCTGCGATGCAGACCACGGCCGGCCCTGCTCCGACGCAGGAGACCGACTGGCTACCACCATCGCTGCGAGTCACGACAACCCGCGCTTCGGACATCGGTGAATCTGACATCGGGGCCCCTCGGGTTGTTCGTCGTATCGTGACCGAAGTCTGACACAGCGAACCGACAACTCGGCCTCGGCCTTCACGACGTACCAATGACCAACTTGGCCACCGGCATCACGGCTAGAACTCCCACGCCGGGCTTCGGTAGGTTGTCGGACGGCTGCGATGAGCGAGCTCGACCCAAAACAGGAGAATCAACCACTGTGTCTGCCGAAGATTACGACGCCCTTCCCAAGACGCCGGCGAACTACGTGCCGCTCACGCCGCTGTCGTTCCTCACTCGAACCGTTGATCTGCACCCCGATCGCGACGCGCTCATCTACGGCGACCGAAGATACTCCTGGGGCGACGTTGGCGAGCGGACGACCCGCCTAGCGTCAGCGCTGGCCAACCTCGATATCGGGATCGGCGACACCGTCAGCGTGATGTGTCCGAACACGCCGGAGATCTTTGAGGCACACTTTGGCGTACCTATGGCTGGCGCCGTGCTCAACGCCATCAACACCCGACTCGACATCGACACCGTGGCGTACATCCTCGATCACAGCGATGCAAAGGTCCTGATCACCGACACTGCATTTGCCGAGACGGTTCGCCCAGCGCTCGCCAAGCTCGCCGAGACCAGCCCAGACCGCAACATCACCATTATCGACATCGTCGACCCGGCAGGTCCTGGCGGCGAGCGACTCGGCGATCTGACCTACGAGGAGTTCCTTGCCTCGGGCGATCCGTCGTACGACTGGCAGATGCCCGCAGACGAATGGCAGGCACATGCCCTGAACTACACGTCGGGCAGCACCGGCACACCGAAAGGTGTCGTCTATCACCATCGGGGTTCGTACCTCATGTCGATGGGCACCGTCGTTGGATGGGGTCTTGGCCAACCGCCCGTCTACCTCTACACCGTGCCGCTCTTTCACTGCAACGGTTGGGGCCACGCCTGGACCATGGCACTGCTCGGCGGGACGACGGTGTGCATCCGCGACATCAGCGCCTCGGGTGTCTTCGACGCAATTGCCGACAACGGTGTCACCCACTTCGGCGGAGCGCCGATCATCCTTGGCATGTTGGTCAACGCCACCGATGACGAACGCCGCAACTTCGACCACGTCGTCAACGCAATGACCGCTGGCGCTCCCCCACCTGCGGCGATCCTTAAGGCGGTCGAAGCGATTGGCTTCAACGTCATGCAGGTCTACGGCCTCACCGAGACCTACGGCCATGTCTCCCAGTGTGAATGGCGCGACGAATGGAACGATCTCGACGAAGATGCCCGAGCGGACAAGAAAGCCTGGCAGGGCGTCACGATGCCAATGAACGAAGAACTCGCTGTGTTCGATGCCGAATCTATGGAGATGGTGCCTCGCAATGGCGAAACCCAAGGCGAGATCATGATGCGCGGCAACACTGTCATGAAGGGCTACTACAAGGACCCCGAAGAAACCGCCAAGGCATTCGCTGGTGGTTGGTTCCACTCCGGCGACGGAGCCGTGTGGCGAGAGAACGGCTACATCCAGATCAAGGACCGCTTGAAGGACGTCATTATTTCGGGTGGCGAAAACGTGTCCTCCGTCGAGGTCGAGAACACTCTCTACAAACACCCAGCGGTTCTCGCCGCTGGAGTCGTCGCCAAACCCGACGACAAGTGGGGCGAGGTCCCAATGGCCTTCATCGAACTCAAGCCAGACGTCGACCCCGAGACCGTCAGCGCTCAAGACATCATCTCGTTCTGTCGCGATCAGCTCGCTGGTTTCAAAACACCGAAGGCCGTCGAATTTGGCGAACTCCCAAAGACCAGCACGGGCAAGATCCAGAAGTTCATCTTGCGCGAACGCGCCCGCTCGTAGCGCAAGCCAGTAGCTTCCCGGTAGAACGGTTCCCATGACGGCTCCACTGGACGAAGCAACCTCCCAGCTCTCACCGGTTCAACAAGAGGTCGTCGCCCAAATCGGAGCCAAGCGCGAAACCTGGCCAGAGTTCCCCGCCGAACTTCGATACGAGCTTCGAGGCGAACTCGAACGCGGAACCGCCGAGCATGTGGCCCTGCTCCCGGCCACCACGTCGATCTGGGCAAACAAACACGCCATTGCCTCGGTGCATGGCTGCGAGAAGAAGTTCCTCGCCGATCGAGAGTTCCCTGGCTGGTCGGTTCCGCTGGCACGAGGCACCGTTGTTCACAAGGCGATCGAGCTGTCGATCAACTGGAACGGCCTACCAATTCCCGCAGATCTCGTGGATGAATCGATCGCAAGCCTCGAGTTCGGTGAGCAGAACATCAGCGGGTTTCTCCAGCAACTGGGCGACGCCGACCGGGCCCAGCTCCGCTCGGATTGTGTCGACCTCGTCACCAAGTTCGACGAGTGCTGGCCTGACCTCAAGAAGCAATGGCGCCCCGTCACCGAGTCGAAGATCCGTATGGAGCTCTTCGACGGCAAGGTCGTGCTGCAAGGAAAGATCGACCTCACCCTCGGGCGAGCCGAAGGCCTCAAAGCGGGCAAGGTGCTCGTCGACTTAAAGAGCGGCAAGTTCCAGCCCAACCACATGCACGACCTTCGTTACTACGCCATGATCGAGGCGGTCCGAATCGGCGTGCCACCACGTCGGATCGCCAGCTACTACCTCGACCAGGGCCGGTTTCACTCCGAAGATGTCACCGAGGACATGTTGTTCTCGGCCGCTCAGCGAGCCACTGACGGCATCAACCGGATGATCGAACTCGAACTCGATTCGTCGGACCCTCGCGTTGCTCCAAGCCCCGCCTGCCGGTGGTGCAAGGCCCTCGAGACCTGCGAACCGGGTCAGGTGAGTCTGCGCGAGTTTGACGACCCGCTCGAAGACTTGCTGTAGGCGCACGGTGCCATCCGAGGATCTACCGCCGCTGTATCTCGCCGTGCGAGAAGCAACCGAGGCGCTGGCCGAAGCCGAGCGACGCCATTCGCTCCGACTCTCGCTGGACCACACTCTTGCCACCGAGGTCCGACGGCTCGTAGAGCTCGAGGCTCTCAACCAGGGCAAGAGGGTCGGCATTCTCCCGTTGGCGAAGCTCGATATTCGCGCCGAGCTCGACCGCATCGAGGGACCGCAGGACGAGGTGCCAAACATCGATCCCGACACCGGAGAGATCTGGAACCAGATCGCGCTGTGCCGCCAGGCCATCCGCGAGGTCATTGCGGACGCAGACACGCTCACCGAGACCGAGGAAACCGTGGAGTTCGCGCGACGGGTTCTAGACGACGCTCTCCAGGACTGGGAATCGTCACTACGTTCAGCCAATGCTGAACCTGCTCGACACCTACATCGCATCGACAGAGAACACGCAGCGCTGCTCGCATCACATCGAGAGATCCGAGAGGCAATCGATGCGGCTAGCAAGGCCGTCGAGGCGCTCGAAATGACCGAGAAAAGTCTGCAGGTGGCCATTGCGCACAGCACTCGAAAGCCAGGACAACTACTCGATGGGCGATCGACGAATCTCGTCATCGAAGAACTCACCGACAACGCAAGTCCTTGCCTCGTGATTGCTCAGCGTTGGCTTCTCCTGCTCAACGCCGAGATTGCTGACCTCGATGAAACTCATCGTCCAACGATGGATCCCCCACACCCGGTGCACCTCGCGCTGGAGCAGATATACGAGGTTGGATTTGTCAACGGTGCCACGACCGACTGGGAGAACATCCGCAGCCTCGTTCAGCTTGGCGCCCAAAAGCTAGGGACAATGCTCGCCGACCTCGAACAGCTGCGTAACGAGCTTGAGGAGGTCCGGACGGCCGTCGCTTGTGACGCCGACGCTCTCGACGTCGAACGGCTGCAACTACTTTTTGACCCACCGTTCAGCAACTGAGGCGCAGCAAGCATCGACACCTGTCCACCGAAGCGACGGTGGGCAGGCCGGCCTGACCGCGCCACGGCGAACGAACTGCACGGACGAGAAGGCATCTCTGCTACGTTCCAACCGGACCATTCGGTCGGTAACACCACGTTAAGGAAGTCCCCATGAACCCAACAGCACCCCTCGAAGCAGTATTCGCATCAACTCGCCAGGTCATGGCGAACATTCAGGCCGACCAGATGCAAGAGGCAACGCCCTGTGCTTCGTGGAACGTCGGCGAGGTCATCAACCATGTCATCGGCGCTCAGGATTTCTGGGTTGCGGGGATGACCGGTACCCCTCCATCTGGCGAATCACAGAACTGGGCCGAGGGCGACTACCTCGCTGCCTATGACCAGGCCACCTCGGCCGCTCTCGCAGCTTTCCAAGAAGACGGTGCACTGCAGAAGATGGTGGCATTGCCATTCGGCGAAATGCCCGGGGGCGCTGTGATGGGTCTTGCGATGAACGACACCTTCACCCACGGTTGGGACCTCGCAAAGGCGACCGGCCAAGACACGAACCTCGCTCCCGAAATTGCGCAGGCAATCCTTGGCCAGGCGCAGCAGAACATCCAGGAGGGCTTCCGTGGCGAGGATGGCCAGGCGCCATTTGGGCAGGCCCAAGACTGCCCCGAAGGAGCATGCGCAGCTGACCAGCTCGCTGCGTTCCTCGGCCGCCAGGTCTAAGCAACCTCGACGAACGTCTTGCGACCCGGCGACGACCGTTTAGCGAAGCGGCGCCGGGACCGGGTGGCTGTGCACGATTGCGAGCTGCTGCACCGCACGGGTGAGCGCTACGTATAACAGCCGAAGAGCGGTCACCTCTGGGATCTCGAGATCGAGGAACCCGGCTGGCTCGACCAGGATCACCGCGTCGAATTCGAGCCCCTTGGCTACCGCAGCGTCCACGACGGACAAGGCGGCGCCGAGGGTCTCGGACTTCGTGGTGTCGACCGGGTCGAGCCCCGCCGCATCGAGGGCGTCATGCACCTCGCCAAGCAGGTGCGCTGGGACGATCACGCCAGTCGTTTGATGCTCCGCCCCATAGGTGCGAGCTGCGTCCACGACCGCTTGGGCCCGTTCGCTCTCGGCGACCGGCACCATCACGGGGCCAGGCCCACCATGACGCACCGACGTCGACGGGGTGATCTCGGGTGCCGTGATCGGCAGAATCTTGTTGGCGTAGTCCAGCAATGGCCCGGGGACTCGGTAGCCAACGGTGAGCTCCGACTGGCGAACCGTGGTTTGTGTCGTGTCGACACCGAGCGCGCTCACCACGTCGTCCCAGCTCGACTGCGCCGACGGAGCGGTGGCTTGTGCGATGTCGCCGAGGATGGTGATGGACCCGTTCTTGGCTCGACGCCCGACCACCCGCAACGCCATTGCACTGAGATCCTGTGCTTCGTCAACAACGACGTGACCATATTGCTTGGAGACACCGACACACAGATCGTCGGCTTCGTCGAGCAAGGCGAGGTCGGCGATGGTCCACTGCTCATCCTTTGCGTTCTTGGCCGCCTTACGAAGCAGGAGCGCTCGTTCCTCGTCGCTAAACAAGCCAGCGCTCGCCCGCTTGAGCAGCGCGGCGTTGCCCAGAACCGACTGCACCAACGTCGTCGCCCCAAGGTTCGGCCAGACACGAGCCACGAGCCGCTTGAGCGGGTCGCCCGAACGCAGCTCGCTCACCGCAACGTCGGTACCGGGCTCATCAACCCCGCGATCGAGCAGTTGTTGCTTGGCCTCTCGCAGCAGCACTTGGGTAAATATCGAACGCGCACTGTTGAGCGGGACGCGACGGGCCAAGGCGGTCTTCTGGGCGACCGAAATTTGCTCGGGTGTGAAAGTAACCGTTCGGGCACCCACGCCGAGCCGCTCCTCCTCCGACGGGATCTTGAGCTTGTCGAGTGCCGCCGCACGAAACAGCTCAGCCATTCGGACATCGCCCTTAAGCACATGGGTGGCTGGGCTGTCCTCCCCCCGAACTCGATACTTGACATCGAGAAGCGACCGGACCGTGGCCTGGCTGACAGCGGTCTCGCCGAGGGATGGCAGAACATTCCCGACATATCGAAGGAACATTCGATTCGGACCAACGACCAACACCCGGTTGGTCATGAGCTCCTCACGATGCTCGAACAACAAGAACGC
>CALLAA010000148.1 GCA_938002955.1 uncultured Acidimicrobiales bacterium | reverse complement strand
CAGGAGAACAATGGGCATCGAACTTCCAGGCACAACGTACGCAGCTTCGCTGACCGAAGATGTGTCGCGCATGGACATCTACAACCGGCTTCTGAAGGACCGCATCATCTTCCTCGGAACCGACGTGAACGATGACATTGCCAACTACCTCAGCGCCCAGATGCTGCACCTCGAAAGCCAAGATCCCGAGAAGGACATCTGGCTCTACATCAACTCGCCCGGCGGTTCGGTAACCGCAGGTATGGCGATTTACGACACGATGAAGTTCGTCGCCCCCGACGTCGGCACCCTCTGCATGGGTCTCGGTGCCTCGATGGGACAGTTCCTCCTCGGCGCAGGTGCCAAGGGCAAGCGTTACGCGTTGCCACACGCTCGCATCATGATGCACCAGCCACTCGGTGGCGTTCGCGGTCAGGCGAGCGACATTGCAATCCAGGCTGCACAGATGGCCGAGACCAAGAAAACCCTGCAAAGCCTCATCGCCGAACACACCGGTCAGAGCGTTCAACAGATCGAAGAAGACTCCGACCGCGACCGCTGGTTCACCCCCGATGAAGCCGTCGAGTACGGCATCATCGATCGCGTCATCACCACCCGCGGCGACATCTAATTCACCAACAAATTTGCACCGCTAGGTACGCTCAGCGGACTTTTTGGTTCAAATTTGTTGGTTATTGGGCGGCTTCGGCGAGGCTTCGTAGTTCGGCTACGCCTTCGGCCAGGGTGGGGTAGCGGAACAGGGCGCTGCCGCTTATCAGTACGTTTGCGCCAGCTGCTGCGGCGCCTGCGATCGTGTCCTTGCTGATCCCGCCGTCGACCTCGAGGTCGATGTCGTAACCGCTCGCGTCGAGCATCGCCCGCGTCGCGGCGATCTTTGGCTCCATCGTCTTGATGTACTTCTGGCCACCAAAGCCAGGGTTCACCGTCATGATCAGGACCATCTCGACCAGGTCGAGAATGTTCTCGAGCTCGTCGATCGGTGTCGCAGGGTTGAGGGCAACCGCAGCGTTGCCTCCGAGGTCAGCAATGTTCGCCAACGTCCGGTGCAAGTGGGTCGAGGTTTCGGCGTGCACGATCAGTAGATCACAGCCGGCATCGATGTATTGCTTTGCCATGAGATCAGGATCGGCCACCATCAGGTGCGCTTCGAAACGCACGTCGGTGTGCGGCCGACAGGCCGCGATCACATCGGGTCCGAACGTCAGGTTGGGGACGAAATTTCCGTCCATGACGTCCCATTGGATGCGGTCGACACCGGCATCTCCGAGACGGCGACATTCCTCTCCCAAGTTGGAGAAATCGGCGGGTAGGACAGAGGGAACAATTTCGATCCGGCGGCTCATTCCCGGCACCCTAGAGCGTCGTGCGCAGCTGTCCCGTATCCTGCGTCGGTGACACCTGATGAGAATGATGGCCAATCGGCGAGCACGCCGCGGGCGGTTGTCGAGATAACACTCGACAACCCTGCCGATAGCGGAGCGGCGGTAGGCCGCGACGCTGACGGCCGAGCGGTCTTTTGCGACGGCGGACTTCAGGGCGAAACCGTTCGCGTCGAGCTCGTCACGCAGAAGAAGCGCTTCGCCCGTGGGCGGGTCATCGAGGTTCTCAACCCGAGCCCGGATCGGATCGAGGCCCGCTGCTCGACCCACCGTGCCGGTTGCGGCGGATGCGACCTTGCCCACGCATCCGCCGATTCACAGCTCGCGATGAAGCAGCACGTCGTGCGCGACGCCCTGCAGCGCATTGGCCGGCTCGACCCCGCCGCCATCGACGAGAGCTTCGTGATGCGACCCGATGCCCGAGAGATCCCTGAGCGGTACCGCACCACAGTTCGCGCCGCCATCACCGACGGTCAGGCAGGCTACCGGCAACGGGGTAGCCACGACGGGGTCTGGGCATCACAGTGTCTCGTCGTCCACGAACGGCTCGAGGAACTTCTCATCGATGGACGCTTTGGCGCCTCAGCCGGGGCCGAAGTGGTACTTCGCGTGAGTGATTCGACCGGCCAACGGATTGCGTTGGTCGATGGGTCGACCGCCGAGGTGCAGCTTCCTGATGATGTTGTCGTGGTATCGCGGTCCGACACGGCCGCACGAGCAGCGCTCCATGTGATCGAGCACGCCGGTGGGCGAGACTGGCGAGTGTCGGCAGATTCGTTCTTCCAGGCCGGGCCACAGGTCGCATCGGCATTGGTCGACGCCGTCCAGTTCGCTACCGGAAACGTTGAGGACCTTTCCCTCATCGATGCCTACTCCGGAATTGGACTGTTCGCCGGAACCGTCGGGGCAGACGCCGCGTCGGTCACCGCGGTCGAACGCTCCGGTAGCTCGACGGCCGACGCAACGATCAATCTTGCCGATGGCAACGTCACCATCGTTGAGTCCGCGGTCGAGCATTGGAAGGCCGAACACGCAGACATCGTGATTGCCGACCCAGCCAGGTCCGGACTCGGAAAAGCGGGCGTCGATTCGCTCCTGCGCGCGAAACCGCAACGGTTCGTTCTCGTCGCTTGTGATACCGGTTCGCTCGGCCGCGATGTAGGGCTCCTCTCCGAGCGCGGGTATTCGCTCGAATCGATCCAGATCGTCGACGCATTTCACGACACCAGTCACGTCGAGACCATCGTCGGGTTGCGCGGCTAGCAAACTGGGTGGTCGTCAGCAGCGGGGAGCTGCTCGCGTCGAGCAAGGCCGAACGGCTCATTCTGGCCAAGACCTCCAGTTCTACTCTCGCGGATAGGACACTCATGGGCTTGGGTGTTGTGGAGGAGGGCCAGGATGCGCGTGCAGGTCGTTGCCGACGGCAGAGCGCGCTCCGTCGCGCTCTCGATCGATGACCCCAATGCGACGGTCGCCGATCTCGCTCAGGCGCTCTTTCTCGACCCGACGGCTGCGCTCGTTCTCGACGGCGTGGTACATCTGCCCGACACGCTTGTCGACGATGTTGCGCTGGTCGACGGTGCGTTCATCACCTCGCTGAATGGCCGCGAGGTCAACCGATCTGGAATCGGGAACACGTGGGTTGGCGTCATCGCCGGACCACATGCCGGGACATGTCGCCGGCTCGACGCTCATGGAACGGTCGCCATTGGCCGGGACGCCTCGAACGACTTGGTCATCTCGAACACGAGCGTGTCGAACCGGCACGCAGTCATCGAGCTCGACGACTCGGGCGCCCGAATCGCCGACCTCGATTCGCTCAACGGAACGTGGATAGCGGGCAAGGCCATTCGTAAAGCGACGTCGATCGATGTCGATACTCCCGTGCAGTTGGGGTCGTCGACCGGCGTGCTGCGGTCGGTATCTCACCACGATCGACCCGTCGGCACGACCGCTCAACATCGAGACGCTGCGGGCAAGATCCTGATCAACCGTCCTCCGCGTGGACCGGTCGTGGCGAGTCCGCCGGCTGTTCACCTGCCCGACGAGCCGGCGGAACGTCTTAGCCCAACGCTCACCGTCGTGTCGCTACTCGTCCCAATACTCTTCGCCGCCGTCATGGTTGTGGTGCTGGGGTCGTGGCGCTATGCGATCTTTGGGCTGCTCTCGCCGGTGATGGCGATCGGTAATTGGTTGTCGGGCCGCCGACGCGTCCGTCGTGAACGCGAGGGCGACGTACGAACACATCGCGATGCAATGCAGACCCTCCGTCGAGAACTGGCTGCAGCGTCGACGATCGAGCGAGATCGGCGGCGAACGCTCGGACCGGATCTTCTCGAAGTCCGGCGACGGATTGAGCTGCCTTCGAGCCGACTATGGGAACGCCGGCCGGAACACGACGATGCGATGATCCTGAGGCTTGGCCTCGGAGACACACCGTGGACTCCGGCGACCGAGTCGTCCAGCAACACGATCCCAGACGACGTGGCCGCTGCGGTAGACGAGGCCGCTGGTCTGACCGATGTTGAGATCCTCGCCGACTTGCGGTCCGGCCCCCTTGGCCTGGTGGGTCCGAACGTGCAAGGAGCTGCCGCAGCACGTTCTGTACTTGTGCAGCTCAGCGCACATCACGGTCCAGCGGACTGCCAGATAGCAATCTTTACCACCGCTGAGCGTCTCGATGAGTGGCGCTGGGCAGCATGGCTGCCGCACACGGCGATGGCGAGCGAAGCAGTCCAGGTCGTCGTTGGCGACGCGGCCACGCACCTCGCTGCATCGATCCTGCAGGGCGTCGAATCCACCGGCTCGGGTCCACTCGAGCAGGGCTGGGTACTCGTTGTTGACGACGTCGCTCTCCTCCATCAGCGGTCGAGCGCAACACGTCGGCTCCTCGAGATGGTCGAGAAGCGGATCTTTGGGATTGTTCTGGCGTCATCGGTCGATCAGCTGCCGGCATCGATTGCGTCCGTGGTCGAGGTCCAAACGCTCGACGGCGCGTTTTCCTTGTCGTTTCCGGCGGCGCCCGAGCGACGAGAGACGGGGATGCTCGACTCGGTGACGGCCGAGGTCGCCGAGGAGCTTGCTCGTTCGCTCGCACGATTCGACGACCCGGAGCAACAGGTGCCGGGCGGTGCACTGCCGAGGAGTGCGGGGGTCGGTGATCTTTTCGGGGAGCTCGACTCGGCCGAGACGCAGAAGCGGTGGATGCTACGCAAACGCCAGGATGCACTCATTGCTCCGCTCGGCCTGGCGGAGAACGGTCTGTTCGAGGTCGACCTCGTCGCCGACGGGCCTCACGGACTAATCGCTGGTACTACGGGTGCGGGCAAGTCGGAGTTGCTGCGCACGCTCATCATGGGCCTTGCGAGCAACTACGGCCCAGATGATCTGGTGTTCGTGCTCATCGACTACAAGGGCGGCTCTGCGTTCGATCGCTGTGCTTCGTTGCCGCATGTCGTTGGAATGGTCACCGACCTCGACGATCACCTCGCCGAGCGGGCACTGCTCTCTCTCGATGCTGAGTTGCACGTTCGAGAGCGGGTTCTGCGAGCCGCTGGAGCCAAGGACATCGCCGATTACCGAGCCGCCGGCTCGCCCGAAGGGGAACTGCCCCGTCTCGTCGTCGTGATCGACGAGTTCGCGACCCTGCGTTCGGAGCTTCCCGACTTTGTTTCGGCCCTGATCGGCATTGCCCAGCGCGGTCGAAGTCTCGGTGTGCACCTCGTGCTTGCGACCCAACGGCCATCGGGGGCCGTCGATGCCAACATTCGAGCGAACACCAACCTTCGGATTGCATTGCGCGTCCAGGACTCGTCCGATTCAACCGACGTCATCGACGCCAAGCTTGCAGCTGAAATTCCGAGGACGGTACCTGGACGTGCGTACGTGCGTCGCGGCGACGGGGATCTCATCGGTATCCAGGCTGCATATCTCTCGGGCCCAGCAGGAGCGAGTGGACCGCCAATCCGGACCGCCGAGGTGCCGGTCGGATCGGGCGTTGGTCCACAGTTCGG
>CALLAA010000147.1 GCA_938002955.1 uncultured Acidimicrobiales bacterium | reverse complement strand
ACATCCGGCAGCGACTAGAGCGAGAGCGACCGCCATGCATACTGCTCGTCTCATGCGTTTCCATCCGGCACAGTCGACCGTCGAGATGAGGCAGCGGCCAACGCTTCGATCGCTATTGGTTCAACACAACGGTCGTCGACGTTCGGTTGGGCATTCCTGGCGCGAGCTCCTCAGCCTCGACCGAAACCACGATCACCGTGTTCGCCTCGCCAACGACCGGCACACCGGTCACGACGATGCGCTCATCGCACGTGTCGGTCGCGGTCGTCTCGCCCAAGAGTTCGCCAGCCTCTTCGTACGCGACAACCGTTGCCGTCGCGCAGATGTTGGTCGCGACGGTCAGCGTGGCAGTATCGCCTTCGACCACATGCTCGATCGACTCGATCGACACAGGCTGCGGCGGATCGGCGTTCGGCACGGGCGTCGCTGCGGTCTTTACCGTGATCGTCTCGGTCGCACTGTTGCCCTCACCGCTGCCCGGGCCGTCGGCTTCGGCGGTGATCACCACCGTGTAGCTCGTATCCGGCTCGAGGGGCGGCGTCCACAACCCCGGGATCGCCGAGTGCTCGGATGCGCAGCCACGCGGGAAACCGTCATGGCGTCCAACCTCGTCACCGCCAACTTCACGCACGACGAACGACGCGTTCGTGCAGACATTGGTGGCGAAGTCGATCCGCACTGTTGACTCATCGGTCTCCATCTGTGCGACCGATGTAAACGCCACCGGTGCAACCTGACGATTCGCCGGGTCCTCGGGGATGTCACGAGGGGGAGTGGTCACGATGAGCGATTCGGTCACCATGTTTCCGTACTGACGGCCGCGGAATTCCCCGTTGGCTTCCAACGTCACCACGACGACGTAGGTCGTCGACGGCTCGAGCGGCGGCGACCATCGGCCAGGCACGCCGAGATGTTTCCCAACACAACCGTTGGGGTGGCCGTTGTTTCGCCCAACCTCAACGCCCGTCTCTTGATTCACGACCCGGAACGAGCCGTTGGCGCACACGTTCGACAAATAGTCGAACTGCACATGAAACGGACCAAGTTCCGTCACGCGCAGGTTCTGCATCTCTACCTGAGCGGTCTTGGCATCGGCTTCTGGGTCGGCGGTCGCGCCGGTCGTACGAAAGAGCACCTCCGACGACTGCACCGCGGGCGGGCCAATCAAGGTCGCCTGAGCGCGGTAGACCGTGCCGGGCTCGAGCCCCTCAACCCGTTCGGTGAACACTTGGCCAGCGGCGAGCACGCCATCGGAACGTCCAACGACCTTGCCCTCGAGGTCGGTCACGGTCGTCGTGTACGGCGTTGGTTCGGAACTACGGAAACGAAACCGGATGAACGTCTCGCCAAGCTGGGCAACCTCGACATCCATCGTCAGCTCGGGCGCAGCGAGCTCGCCCTCTTCGGCCACCGTCGCCCCGATCGTGCTCGGTGGCGAGCTCGTGGTCGTCGACGGTGCTGCTGTCGTGGTCGTCGTCGACGGAACGCTCGTCGTTGTCGTTGTCGTCGTGGCCGACGACTCGACCATGTCGTCGTTGCTGCTCGTCGCAGCGAAGACACCGGCCACGATCGCCGTCGAAACGCCGACGATGACTGCAAGTTTGCGCATCATTCCTCCGTGCGGAGCGAGATCGACTCGCTCGTACTATTCCCCGCACCCGATTCGTCACCACTACTCGCAACGGCATCGACCAACACCACGTAGTCAGAGCCAGGTTCGAGCGCCGGCTCTCCCGTCGCAATGACATGAATTTGACCACACGGCGCGTCCGGCTCGCTGCTTACCCGCTGCAGTTCTCGTTGATCACTCGCATCGAGCACAACCAACGAGACCACCGCGCAAAGATTCGTTCGAAATTCGAACGACGCGCTCGTCGCCGTCACATCGGCGACCACGAGTTCAGAAATCTCCAATGCGATGTTGTCCCCGCCGGTTCGAATCTCCAGCCGATCGGACACCACGCTCGGAGGGCCAAGCAGCGTCACCTCAAGTGAGTACACCGTCGATGCGTCAAGATCAGCAAAGGTGACCGAGTTGGACTCCATCGGCATTGCGTCCCCACTCGTGGTCTCAACAACCGACCCGCCGCTGCGAAGGGTTGCATTGAACACCGTTGCTTCGGTCGTCGTGAAGGTCGCCATCAGCGACTCGGCGGTGACTTCGGTAAAACCAAGCTGTATCGAAAAGGTCAGCTCGCCGGCAACCGCTGCGGTGGTCGTCGGCGGCTCGGCACCGGCAGTGTCGGCGGACTCCGACGGCGTCTCGTCAGCGATCGTGACCGACATATCATTCGAGTTGTTCAGAACGAACAGGCCGGCTGCGAGCAGCCCGATGATGGCTATCGCTGCCGCCATCCACCAGCCGGTGCGAACCGGCGCATCCTCGGGTTCGCCGAGGTCGAACAGGGGAGCGTCGGGCGCCTCGCCCAGCTCGACACGGTCCGGCGACGATTCGCCAAAGCCGGCTTTCAACTCGCCCAACAAGCCATCGCTGAACTCCTCGGAAGGCCCGGGCATGTTCTCATCGAGACCGTCGAACAGGTCGAAGAACTCCCCGTCTTCCTCGTCGTCGCCCACTAGGCCACTTCCTCGAACACGCCCCGAAAGGCCCGACGAGCACGCGCTAACGCCGACTCCGCCGCCGACTCGCTGACACCCGTCCGTTCGGCCAGCTCGGCGAGCGACAGGTCGTCGACGTAACGAAGGACCAACAGGGAGCGATAGTTCACGGGAAGCCTGTCGAGCGTTGCCATCACATCAGTCCACCGTTCGCTTGCCACATGCTCTGCCGATTCCGTCTTCATGTCCTGCGGTCGTCGTTCCACCAAATGGGCGATCTTGTTTCGACGCTCGTCCCGGCGCCAACGATCGATCACCTTGTTCTTGGCAACCGCCATGAGCCACGCCGGCGTTACCTCGTTCGACCGGCCCGACTGAAACAACGTGGCGGCCGCATGGAAGACATCTGCCGTAACCTCTTCGCCATCCATACGACCGAGACGCGCGGTTGCGTACCGATACACGACCGGCAACATTTCGCCGTACAGGTTCTCAAACTCGTCCACGCCCATTTAGTAACCCGCAATTCGCCTTGGCGACCACGGTTTCACAACTACGCGCCACGTTCAACACGGGTTGAGGGGTTTCTCCGTTCGGTGGGGGGTTTGCTCCGGTCGGAGTCCCGCCTCTCCGACCGAAGCGTGCGGTGGCGAATAGCCACTGCAGATCTGCTTCTGTCGGGTTCATCGAACGGAGCGGCGGTTACCTGTCGCGAACTTCAGAGAAACTTTCGCTATTGCTTCTGCGGCCTGTCGCTGTATCGAAAACGTGCGGCCACTCGACCCGGGCTTTATAGGCCAAACCGCTCTAACCGCAGAACTCCCGACGCGGCACAGTCGATACATGAGCACCGATTCACGAGCAGAGTACGCAATCGCCGCAGCGAAGCGCGGCGACTTCGACGGAGCCACAACCGCGGTTATCGACCTCGTCGCCGAGGACTGGGATAACGCAGAGGCACATCGCGCCTGGGGCT
>CALLAA010000146.1 GCA_938002955.1 uncultured Acidimicrobiales bacterium | reverse complement strand
TCTATCCAATCCCCGACGTCTACGGGCTAACTTCTGGCGAGTTGGCCCGCTGGGCGAGCGCAGAGTTCTTGGCGAACGTCGAGAACCTCGACCTGGACGTGATTCCAATGTCAGGCTGGACCCGGTCCATGCGGTGGGGAGAGACGGGTCTCGACTGGATAGCACCGAGCCCAGCGCTCGCCTCACCCGACGCGGCGTTGCTGTATCCGGCGACGATCTACTTCGAGGCGTTGTCGCTGTCGTACGGCCGAGGAACCGAAAAGCCGTTCCAGGTGATCGGTGCGCCGTGGCTAGACGCAGATGCACTTCGCGCCGAGCTCGATGCCCGCGACCTCGTCGGGATCGAGTTCACGGCCACGACAATCACCCCCGAGATGCTCCCAGCGATGACGGTCGAGCCTGCGTACCTCGGCATAACACTGCCCGCCGTCGAGCTGACCGTCACCCAGGCCGAGTCACTCGAACCAGTGACCGTAGGACTGCACGTGCTCGATGCGGTCTTTCTTCAAGCGAACGCCATCGGCGTCGATCCGCTCGAGCGTCCGGAATGGCTCGACCAGCTCTCGGGAGGCACACTCCTGCGTGAATCGTTGACGACACCGCCATTCAGCGTCGACGATCTTCGTGCGCTGCACCGCGAAGCGCACGCCGCTCAATCAGCGAACCGAGCCAGCTATCTCCTCTACGACTAAGTGCTAGCTGCCGATCACGACTTCGTCGGCTCGAACCACGTCAGCGGATCGACCTTCCGCGGCTTGGCTACCCCACACATTGTTCAGCGCTGACACGGTCTGGGAAGCACTCGGTAACGCATCCGTCGGCGGATCGTCTGTCGTGTGTGCGTCAGCAACGAGCGTCGTGTTGTACCCACGAGCATGCGCTCCATGCAGCGTCCAGCGCACGCAGTAGTCGGACTGCGCTCCGGTCACCAGGAGTGAACCCACATCGAGCGTCGCAAGAACCTCATCGAGATTCGTCTGCTCAAAGCTGTCGCGAAAGTGCTTGTGCACAATGGGGTCCTGGGGCTGCGGTGAGAGCTCCTCGACGATCTCCCACCCTGGCGTTTCCGCAGGCAAGTCCTCATCGGCGTGCTGCACCCAGACCACGGGAATGTCCGCCGCCCGCACGCGTGCGACCAGGCCATCGATCGCGGCGATGACGGATCCTCGCTCATGAGCGTTGACGACAACATCTCGTTGCACGTCGATCACCAAGAGCGCGGTGTTAGGCCGGGTCTGCGATGGAGTCATGGCTTGACCGTACCCGAGGTTCGCCTATACGTCTCGTAACGTAACGTGACCATGATGGGCCAGATCGCACTCTTCAGCGCTTCGGTGTTGGCGACACTTGCGCTGCTCCTCGGTCGATTTCGGCCAACGATCGAACGGCCACTCCAGATCGCGTCGGTGATCGCATTGTTGGTCGCCGTCCTCCACGTCATCTCGCTCCTCATCAGCGAAGACACGAGCTATGAAATCGTCGTGGATCACACCCGGCCCGGGCTGAGTGCGCTGCGCCGCGCCATGGGCCTTTGGGGAGGATCGGAAGGATCGCTGCTGCTCTTTGCGCTCGTCATTGGCGGCGGCCTTGTCATTGCGCCGGTGGTCGACCGGCTGCGGGCAGCACCGTCGTTCGTGATCGCTGCCTTGTCATCAACTTCTGCGCTCGCCGCGTCGCCGTTCGAACGACTGACCAATCCCGCGATCGCCGGCTCGGGCCTCAGCCCTATTCTCGAGCATTGGGCGATGATCATCCATCCGCCGCTGTTGTACATCGGGTTAGCACTATCCCTCGCTCCCGCTCTCGTCGCGCCGGCATCGGCACGCCGGTGGTCGGCAGCTGCGATCGGCGTGCTCACCATCGCCTTAGCGCTCGGTGGTGGTTGGGCATACGTGGAGCTTGGCTGGGGCGGCTGGTATGCGTGGGACCCGGTCGAAAATGCGGCCCTCATACCGTGGCTTTTGCTTGTCGCTGGTCAGCACGCACGACCAACTCATCTGGTGTCTCGCTGGACGGCCTTGCTCGTGTGGCCAACGGTGTTCTGTGGGACGGCGATGACCCGCACCTCGCTTCGTACCAGCGTGCACGCCTTCGCAAACAGCGACGGATTGGGCTGGGCGCTATGGCCGCTCGCCATCGTTACCTCGATCGGCGCGCTTCTCTACGGGTTCGCCACCCGTACCGAGATGGTTCGCCCCCTCGGTCGCCAGAGGATTCTGCCGCTCATCCTGCTCATCTTCGCCGCGGTTGTGGTCGCACTCGGCACGTTCCGGCCGTTCATCCCCGGCGAGGCCACCGACGGAACGTTTTACAGCCGGTTTCTTTTCCCCGTGGCAATCACCGGGCTCGTCGGCCTCGGCATTGCCCCTCGGTGGAAGTCAGCGAGCGCACGGACACTCCTGATTCACGCCGTGGTCGGTGCCGTCGTGGGTTTGGTCGCCGCGGGCCTGCTCGGTTGGACGACGTGGTGGCAAGTCGTCTTTGCGGGAGCGATCGGCGTGGCCGTGGTGACGACGATCGGTGGGGGCCTGCGCCCAGCCCATCGAGTCCTCGCCCATTTAGGAATGGTCTTCGTACTCGCCGGAACACTCGGCGGAACCGCATCGCTCTCCCAAACTCACCCGCTCGATCAGGGAGAGTCGATCGTCGTCGGTGGGCACACCATCATGAACAAGGGCGTTCGCTTCGCCGAGGGTCCTCCACCTGTCGTGAGCGCAGACATGACGATCGACGGCACGACTCATGTACCCGCGGTTGCCGTTTACGCCGAGCGTGGCCTGCGACTTCCCGAGGTGGCAACACACCGGAGGCTCTTCGAGGATGTCCAGGTCATCTTGCGTTCCGCGGACGACGACGGCTCGGTTCTGGTCACCATCAACGTTGAACCCCTCACGCAGTTCGTCTGGTTCGGGGCAGCCATGGTCGCGATCGCATGGCTGAACCTTGCGGTCAAACGACGCTCCAACCACAGCCACCCGTAGAAGGGTGGCTAGTCGTTGCGCTTCTGTCGGCGGGCCTTCAACAGCTCGTTCACAGTCGACGCGGACTCGGCGCTCGTCGCCGGTGGAGGTGGCGCGGGCGGTTGCGTTGGTGGCGATGCTGGTTCGTTCGCTGTGCTCGCTGGCGTCCCTGCATCGGGCCGTACCGGAATGCCCGTTTTCGATGGGCCAGATGAAGAACGGCCGAACCGGCTCCTCATCGTCTGCCCACGCTCGGACGTCGCCGACGGCGTTGCGGCCAACACCTCACGCTTTCCGCTCAACCAGAGACGCCCAAAGATCGCCGCCAGCAACCACGCAAGAGCCGCGGCCAAGAAGAACCAGTTGGCCAACGGGATACTGCGACGTCCAGAAACCAAACCCTCGGCCGCAAACGCATCGGTGGCGTCGATCGCCCCGCGGCCGCCGGACACTTCGCTCAAGCGACGCAGAAGCGCTTCGTCCGCCGGGCCTGGGCGATACTCGGCTGCATAGGAGACCGACGCAAGCGCAGCGCCAATAGCCGCCGGTTCGCCATCGCCGACACTCGATACACCCACCGCGTAGGTACCCGCGGCATCAGCCACCGATGTGCCTTCGAAGATGCCAGGAGCTACCTCGCGAAGGCGCACCTCGGTCGATGAGCCGTTCGGCGCGGTGACCGTTGCCTCGATGCGGCCCTGACCCGGTGTTGCTTCAGCGCGAACCCGGAGCGTGTCGCCATCGACGATCGTCCGCACGGCCCCCGATGAATTCACCGGGAACGAATCGCGAACGAGCGTACTCCAGAACC
The DNA here is from genome assembly GCA_938002955.1 of uncultured Acidimicrobiales bacterium. Taxonomy (GTDB): domain Bacteria; phylum Actinomycetota; class Acidimicrobiia; order Acidimicrobiales; family SHLQ01; genus SHLQ01. Next base: position 19,470 of record CALLAA010000146.1, on the reverse strand, counting down.
CGACATACCCATCCCAATCGACCCAGAACTGTGACCAGCGTGGGTTGGCATCGCTCGTCCACGACGTTGCCCGTCCAAGGCCAACCTGCCACGTTGCGAGCAGCGGATCCTCTTCTTCGCCGATCCGCAGCAACGTCCGGCTCGTCGGCTTTGACGTCGTTGCCACGAAACCGAGCAGCGGCGGCGACTCGCTCAGTGCATCGACGATCGGCGACGTGTCGGTGACGATCGGCAGGTACTCGCCTTCGTTGATGAACTGGCGAGACGCAAGGATCGACTCCTGTACCAAGATCTCCGGGATGCGGGTGAGATCGCGACCGGGATAAAACCGGCCGCCGCCTGCGTCGGCGATCTTGGCGAGCTCCTCGGCAGCGCCCTCGCCAGTAGCCACGATCGAGATCGTGATCCCTTCCTCGCGAATCTCGGCTGCCTGTGTCGCCATCGTGCTCAGGGACTGTTGCGACGTGAACCCGTCGGTGAACAAGATGATGTGCTTCAACCCGGCGTTGCTGTCGCGCAATGCGTCGGCGGCCGTTGGCAGTGTTCCGGACAGATCGGTGTTGCCCGATGGCACCGCTTCGGCGAGTCCGGAGTCGATCACGTCATCGGCGGGCAATTGCTGAAGATCGATAAGCCACCGCTCTTGGGTGTCGATCGCCAGCACGCCAACCTCGTCGTTTGCCGAAAGGTTGGCGATCGCTCGGGCGGCGCCAGCGCGTGCGATCGCGGTCTTGTTCACGCCGCCGGCATCTCCGGCTGGGTTCTCAAACCCATCGGCACAGTGACACTCCCCCATCGACTCTGAGGTATCCAGTGCCATGACTTGGGCAACCTGGCGCTGACGCTGCGGATCGAGCACGTCGCTAATGACGGGAAGCACCTCTTCGAGGGCGGAGTTTCGATATGCACCCATGCCGTACGACTGGGGACCGCCGATCGTGACCAAGCCTCGTCCGAGCTGGCGGGTCGCAGTTGCGACATCGTCGATCTGCTGATCCGTAAGTTGCTCGACCGAGACATCGATCAAGACCGTGGAGTCGTAGGCGATCAGTTGCTCGAGCACGGGTAGGGCACGAGCTGCGACAACGTCGACGTCGAGCCCGGAGGATCGCAATGCTCGTGCGAGCGCGTCGCCATTGCCACCAATGCCCTCGACCAGCAACACCTCGGCGGGACCAGCGACATCGACCGTGGTTCTCGCCGTGTCGTTCTCTGCCCGGACATCGTCAGGGGTGTCGATCGTGGCCGTGAAGGTGGCGAGACCGGTGTCGGTTGGGTCGACGGTAAACGTCACGCGGTTCGAGCCGGGTTGCAGTAACACGTCCTGGCTGGCGACGGGTTCACCGTCACGTCGAAGCGTCACCAAGCCCGGCTGTTCGGTCGTCGATTCGATGATGACCTCGAGCGGAACTCGGGCGCCCTCGTCGACCTGTGTGGGAGCGTTGATGCTGACGACTGCAGCGTCGTTGCCACTCGTTGGCTCGAGCAAGATGTAGTCGACGGGAATACCTCGCTCACCCAGCTGGAGCGCTTCGGCTTCGGCGTCTCCTGCCGTTGCGCGCCCATCGGAGACGATGACGACCCGTCGTTTCGAATCGTCGGGCAGCAGCGCAGAAGCCAACCGCAGCCCGGCAGCGAGATCGCTCCGGTCGCCGTCGATCGTGCTCGCGGAGAGGCTCGTCACCTGCTCGGTCGGCACCAGCAACTGTTCGATCCGGGCGCCGTCGCCGGACACGACAACACCGAGACGCGCATCATCGGGGGCAGCATCGGCCGCCCGCTGCGACGCGTTGAGTCCCTGCGTTTCGCCCAACCGGCCGACCGAGTCGCTTCGGTCGAGAACAAAGATGGTCGAAATGTCGTTGCTCGTGAGCGGGATCGATGCGCCGAGCAATGCCCCGATCAAAAGCGCAACGGCAGTCACGCGCAAAGTATTCGCCACGCGCCATTGCCAGTTCGGCACACCTCGACGGCGCCGCGATGACAACCACTCCAGAACGCCTACACCGAGCGCGACGAGGGCAATGAGCCATTGCCACGACTGCGATGAAACCGGCGGATCCTCTCCCGGTCGGAGCGGTCGTGGGTCCGTTGGAGCGACGGGCAACGGGTCGATGGCGCTCTCGCGCGGATTCATTGAGACGGCGATGGTTCGGGGAGCACCGTTCGTCGGGGTGATCGTCCAGAACCCTGGACGATCGGTCACGACAGCGCCCGAGCCTGCGGCGCGCTCTCTGATGGTCCCGTTCGGCGACTCGATCGATACGTCACGTCCGGCGGGCGGGGTGATGGGGTCGCCTACCTGCAGGCTTGCAGGGATCGTGACCGCGCCGCTGAGCTCTTCGAGGATACGCGAGCCCAAGACCGGGAACGCCAGCTCCACGGGAAGGGTCGAATCCGATGGTTGGAATCCGAGGTAGATATACGGCACGCCACCCGTGGAACCTCGGACCAACAGTGGAGCGCCCTCGGCGGCGACCAACACTTCGCCGGTCGGTGCGTCGATCTGCTGCGCCGTCACAATTCGCAGCCGTGAAAGATCGAGGCCGTTCAAGAGCGGATCGGTCGAGCGCACCAAGGTGACAACGGGTTGCTCCACGACGCCATCTTCAGAAATGCCAGGCGCACCACCGGGAGGAGCGATCGCCAAGAACGGGCGGGTGATGTCCTCGGGTACAGACACGCCAACGAAGATCGTGACTTCTGGAGTATCGATGTCGGGGTCGACGACCTCGACTCCCGGCAGAACATCGAGCAGTGCGGTAACGAACGGGTCTGGTTCACCTTCGATCGACACCGCAAGATCGGAACGAGCACGAGTGATCGCATATGCGGTGTTGTCGATCGCCAACAGATCATCGCCGCCGAGCCGCGCGACAACTTGCTCGCCATCGGGAAGGGGAACTTCGACGACGGTCGACTCACCAGGCTCAATCGTGATGTCGAGCACCGCACGGGTGACATCGTCGACATCGAACCGAAGCGGAACCGATACTCCGGCACCACCGGTCACCTCAGCCACCGCATTCACCAGCAGACCGTCGGCGGTACGTTCGACGGTCAACGATGTGAGCGCGTGGTTGACATCGGACTCCCCAACGAGACGATGTGTTACCCCGGCCGGAAGGGCGGCGAGCTCGACGGGACTATGGGCGCCATCGGAGATCAAGACGATCCCGAGCTGCGCATCCGGTGTCTCGAGGCCGTCCGCCAACGTCATCGCCGCGTTGAGGTCGGCTGGACCATCGGACAGCCGAACCGCCGCCAACGCCGAAGTGAATGCATCGAAATCGGTCGTGCTGCTCACTCGGACCCGCGGTGTTGGGCCGGCGGTCACGAGCGAAACCCGCCCACCTCGAGGCAGCTCATCGAGAAGTTCGACCGCCGAAGCTCGGGCGGTCGCGAGCCGATCAGGGGCGCCGTCGACCGAGCCCATCGAGGCCGACGTATCGAGGACGACGACCGTGTGTTCGGCGAGGCCGGTTGGCTGCACGACGACCGGGTTTGCCAGTAACAACGCTCCGAGGGCGACGAGTAGCAGCTGCAGCAACAACAGCAGCGTCGGCGGGATCCGTTGCCATGGGGAGGCGGCCGTCGAACCAACCGTGTCCGGTTCCCACAACATCGCCGAGCTCACCGAGACCTCCGCTCGGCGAGGCTTCAGCAGGTGGAGCGCAAGGATTGGCAGCGCCGCCAACAAGAACAGCAAACCCAGTGGGTTGGCCAACGTCATCCCATGACCTCGCTCCGACGCAGGCCACCGAGCAACTGTTCGCGTAGCGGTGTCCGAGTATCGGCGAGAACGTACGCGGCGCCAATGCGCCGAGCCGCGGACGCAACGTCCTCCAGCCACTCATCGAGCCGGTCCCGATAGCTGGACAGCGTCGTCCCCGTGAGCGACATCGCGATCCGCTCACCCGTCTCGGAATCGACCAGATCAACATCGCCCATCTGCGGAGGATCCAGCTCGCCGGTCCCGAGCACATGCAGCACGACCAGCTCGGCGCCACGAGCCGGGAAGCGATTCAGCGCCACGTCCCAGTCGGGTTCGAGAAGGTCGCTGCACAATACGGTCATCCCGGCGCTTCGAGAACGACCGAGCACATCGGCGGCGACCCGTGAAAGCGACCCCTGCCCGCCAGCCTCCAATGACTCCAAGTGCGCAAAAAGCTCGGGTACGCCTGTGCGACCTGAAAACCGCGCCATCGCGCGACCGGGTACATGCACCTCGACTCGATCACGTCGGGTGAGCGCGACGAATCCAATAGCACCTGCGAGTTCGACGGCACGTTGCAACTTGGCGTCGATCGCCATGGAAGCAGACGTATCGACGATCAGCCGAACGGTCAGGTCATCTTCGGCGTCATAGAGACGGATGAGCAGCTGGTCGAGTCGGGCGAGCGTGAGGTAATCGATCCGGCGGAAGTCGTCGCCAGGCTGATACTCACGGAAGTCAGCAAAATCGAGCGAAGAGCCGTAGCGGCGCGACCGGTGGCCGCCTACCAACTGACCCGCTATACGTCGGCGAGTTCGCAGCTGCAGGCGTTCCAAGGTGCCGAGCACCTCGGGGCTACGGAGCTCATGGAGCACCGCGCACCCCACTCGACGCCGGCGAGACGGTTTCGAGAAGCGAATCGATCAACTGCCGTGGGCTCACACCGTCGGCGGCAGCCTCATAGCCAAGCACCAGGCGATGGCCGAGCGCAGCAGGCGCCAGCGCACGAACGTCATCGGTCGAGGCCGACGGACGGCCGTCGAGTAACGCCATGGCCTTGGCGCCAAGGATCAAGGCCTGAGCGCCGCGAGGCGAAGCGCCGGCACGGACATATTGGGAGATGTGCGCGGGTGCCGTGTCGTTGTCGGGATGCGTTGCGACGACGAGTTCGACCGCATGACGCACAACATCGTCGGCGACCGGGACCCGGCGGGTCATTGCAATCATCGACTGCAGCGTTGGGGCGTCGGCCTGAGCAGTGGGCTCGGCCTCAGCTCCTCCGGTCGTACGTCCAATGATCGCCGCCAGATCATCGGCGGACGGAAAGGGCACCTCGGCCTTGAACATGAAGCGGTCCAACTGTGCTTCGGGCAGCGGATAGGTGCCTTCTTGTTCGATCGGGTTCTGCGTCGCCATGACAAGGAACGGACGGTCGAGGTTTCTGGTCGTGCCGGCGACGGTGACCGAGCGCTCAGCCATAGCTTCGAGGAGCGCCGATTGTGTCTTCGGCGTTGCACGGTTGATTTCGTCGGCGAGCACCAGCCCGTTGAACACCGGGCCAGGCCGGAAGCGGAACGAACGACGGCCATCGTCATCCTCCTCGAGCACCTGCGTGCCGGTGACGTCGGCAGGCATCAGATCCGGGGTGAACTGGATACGACCGAAGTCGAGCGACACAACATTGGCCAGCGTTGTCAACAGCTTGGTCTTTCCCAAACCGGGAACACCCTCGAGCAGCACGTGACCCTCGCAGAGCAACGAGAGCAAGACCGTGCGAACGACCGAGCTCTGGCCAACGATGACCGTACCGACCTCGGCTTCGATGCTCGCGGCGATCTGCGCGTACTGCTCCGGCGTGAGTGTCCCTGGAACGGGTGGCGGTGATGGAGTGACTGTCATTGGTTATCCCTGCGTGAGTGCATTGAAATAGTTCTCAACGTTTGTTGCTTCGGAAGACGAAATATTGGTGCCATCGAGCGCTTCGGTGGCACGATCGGCAAAGTCGTTCGAGATCGATCCCAGTGGAACCTCGGCGGTTCCTGATCCGGTGTTGCCGGTCACGCGCTGATCGGTTTCGGAGATCCCGTCGCCGCTGACGTCGACGTTGGCGTTCGAGGTATCGCTTTCGCCGTCGCGCGGTATCAGCACGGGTGTGTCCGGGGGCGGTGCCTGCACGCCTTCGCCTTGGGTGCCGGTGCCGTCTACATCGGCCGGGCCACCTTGACCCGACGGGTTGGTACCCGTCGCTGACGTTCCACCACCGTTTCCGCCATTGCCCGCTCCTTGGCCCTCGCCCTGGCCCTGACCTTCACCTTGGCCCTGGCCTTCACCCTCGCCAGCTTGGCGGTCGCCGAGTTGATCTGCGGCTTGCCCGGCAGCGGCGGCGGCAGCTTGTGCCTGCGCCGTATTCGCTGCGGCAGCGGCAGCTTCAGCCGTCGACGCAGACGCAGCAGCGAGGGCAGCCTGCGCTGCCGAAGCATCACCGTTTCGGAGCGCCTCGGCAGCTTCAGCGAGCGCTTCGGCCGACTCCTCATCGCCGGCAACTTGCGTCGCCGCCAACTGCTCCAAACGCTCTGCGAGCGCTTCCTGCTCCTCAGCCGACAGCTCGTTCAACGCATCCGACAACGCCTCGAGCTGCTCGGCCGCCGACGCTCCCGCCGCGAGCGGGTTGGCATCGAGGGTGCGCTCCAGACCCTGCGATGCAGCGCGCTGCGCGAGGTCATCGGCATCGATCTGTCGCAACAGCTCATCTTGGGACTCATCGAGCTCATCGATTGCTTCATCGAGGCCGTCAGCGTCACGCAACGACTCCGCCAACGCCTCGAGCTCATCGGCGAGGGCCTGAGCTTCAGGACTCGAGGGATCATCGGCACGGACCTCGGCCGCACGTTCTTCAAACTCGTCAGCGAGCTCCTCGATCGCCTCTTGGTCGGCGGCTAACTGTGCCCGGACAGAGTCCTGGGGATTACCCATGAAGACCAGGACCAGCGCACCAGCGATGAGCGCCGCCGCAATCGCAAGCGGCTTCGGTTTCCATGGCAGCGGCAGGGCATCGTCGAGGTCGGCGTGGGCGAAGCTGGCCGCACGAGCGTGCACACGCGGGCCGAACGGGTCCGACGGCGAGAACTGCAATGCGCTGATGATCGCGTCGTCGGAATCCAAACCGCGGTCGAGCGCACGCGCAACCACAGCCGAGGGCAACCGCAACAGCAACGCTCCTGCGAGCAACATGACGACCGCCACCGCCAAGATCGCGAGCGCGACCGGCTCGGGCCAACCCCACGGACGCACCCAGCCAATCAGCGCAACGAGCAAGGCCGCCAGCGCTATCCACGGCCCAAAGGCACTCGAGGTCGCCGCAACCCAGATCGTGCGAAGACGTCGCCGAGCGCGAGAGAACAACCCAACCAACTCCGCAGGAGGGTCGGACAGTTCGGTCGGGGTCATCGCTCTGAATCTGCCGGCGTCGATACCGCCTTGGCCGACGAACGGATCGACACGACCGTCAGCACCACACCGAGAACCAAGTAGTACACCCACACGTACGGGCCGCGATCGCCGTTGATTCGGTTGCCATTGTTATCGAACCGAGCATTGTTGTTACCGAGCTCGTCGATCAGCGAACGCATGCCACCAAAAGGGCTGAAGGTATCGCCGGTGAAGAAATTCTCTTGACGAGGAAGCACGTCGCCGACGCCAGCGAACGGATTCAGCGCGAGCAGCTCCGCTGGCGGTTCGCCATCTCCACCATTCACGCTAAACGTGATCGCCCAGGCGATCATCATGAAGAAGCTCCCAAAGGCGAACACGAACGACACGCCATAACCCAAAACGGTCGCCGCTGTCGTCCGTCGTAGTCGAGACGAAATCAAGACACACACCGCACCGAGGACCAAGCCGGTGAACAGCAACATGCTGATGCCACGCACGATGTCGAGGATGCTCAGACCACCGACCAGATAGCTGACCCCGAGGAGCGGAAGCGCAGCGATCACGAGCAACATCAAGAATGAGAGTGCGGCCGACAACTTGCCAATGATGATGTCTCGAGGCCGCATCATCGTCATCTGCAGCGGAACAAGGGTCTGTCGTTCTCGCTCGCCCGTGATCGCACCGGCCGTCAAACCTGGGACCAGGAACAAGATCAGAACCAACATTCCAAACAGCACCCACTCAAAGAGCTGTCGGCCCACGCGGCCGAGGGAGGTCACATCGATCTGCACCCCCTGGTTGATCGCAACGCTCGCCTGATAGGTGAGTACCAAGATGATGGTCAAGAGCGCCAACCAGAGCGTTAGGAAGACGACGACTTTCGCCCCCTGCACTCGCTCGATCAGTTCCCGTCGTAGAACCGGGTTGTTTCGAATCGACACGCCAGCGCTCACACCTGACCTGCCGGACGTATCGGGAACGGTCGCCGCTGGTTCGACGTCGGGTACAGCGATCGGGTCGGGAGTGATCTCGCTCATTGGACGATCCCTTTCGTCACGTTCATAAACACGTCTTCGAGTCCGGCGCTCATCTCCCGGAACTCGAGCACTTCGCGGCCTTCCTCGTTGACGAGGCGCTTTAGCAGTTCGATCTGTCCTGCTTTGTCGACGACCTCGAACGTTTCCTCGACGCCATCATCAAACCGCACACGCAGCTTTCGCATGGCGCCCATCTGCTGGGTGATGCCATCTGGAGAACCCTCGGCGAGCATGCGGCCCGCCTCCATGATTCCAACATGTGTACAGATCTCTTGAAGTTCGGAAAGGATGTGCGAACTCACGATGATCGTCTTGCCCATCGACTGCAACGCCCACAGAAGCTCACGCAGTTCGATCCGGGCGCGAGGGTCGAGGCCAGACGCTGGCTCATCGAGGATCAACAGCTTCGGGTCGTGCACCAAGGCACGCGCCAACGACAACCGCTGCTTCATGCCTCGGCTGAGCGAGTTGACGGCCGCGTCTCGCTTGACCTCGAGGTCGACGAGTTCGAGCAGACCATCGATCAGTTCGGGCCATTCGTTGCGCGGAATCTCATATGCCGAAGCAAAGAACTCTAAGTACCCGCCTACATCGAGACCTTCGTAGACACCGAGGCCGTCGGGCATGTAACCAGTGACGCGGCGAACGCCGGCGCTATTCGTGGCCGGGTCGTGGCCATCGACGCTAACCGAGCCTGCGGTTGGGCGAAGCAGCGACGCAACCATCGTCATGAGGGTCGTCTTGCCCGCGCCGTTCGGTCCAATGAGCCCGTAGATCGATCCACGGGGAACGGCGAGCGACACGTCGGCGACCGCTGCGAGTGGACCGTACATCTTTGTTAGCCCGGTCGTTCGGACGATGGCGTCGGCTACCTCGATGCTCGGACGGTTGGGGAGCACGAGGGTCGAGTCCATCGCAACACCGAGTGAAGGTGGAGGCGGAGCGTTCTGACCGACAGCGGTAAACACCGGCTGTGCGACGGGAGGCTGGTTCGGCTGCGCCCCGGGCGGCGGAGGTGGAGGTGGGGGCGGTGACGCCGGGGCCGACTCCGGGTTTGACGACTGTTCTGGCCATTCCAGTTCGTCGCTCATGAGTCACCTCCTACACGTTGAACGTCGATCTCGACCACGTACTGACCCCCGCCGTTGTTGCTGAGGGGACGGGTCTCGATCGTGTACTGACCATCCACCGGAGCAACGAAGTCGATTCGGCTATTGAGCCCATCGGAGTCATCGTTCGACATGATCTCTTCGCCGTCGCCATTGAGCAGGCGGAGAAACGGATCGAGTTGTGATCCTCCAAGAAATTCATTGGACGCGTTCATTCGTACGGTCATGGCGTCGCCTTCGGTCAGGTCGACCACGTAGGCGTCGTAGCTCGCTGCGAGCTCGCCTTCCATCGAGAACTCGAAGAGCTCGCCCGCGTCCGGTGGTATCTCAACCACGGTGCGAACCCCTTCGATCAGGTTCCCGAATTGTTCGAAGTCGTCATCGAAATTCGCCTGCCTGCTGCTGGTCTCGCCAGCGGCGAGCAGCTCGAGGTCTTCGGTGTTGTTCCCAACGACGGTCAGCCGGGTCGTGAGCTGATTTGGGTCGCCAAAGAACTCGCTCAGTCCGTACTGAATCGTCAGCGTGTCCCCCTGCCAGGCGTCCTCGGGGATTCGCACTGACGGGCCCGAGCCGTTGTCGATCTTGAAGGCACGCCACTCGCCGTCGATCCAGACGGCCATCTCGCTGATGTTGCGACGAAGGTCGATCGCGAGCGCGCTGGCGTCGCCGTTCGCGGGACGGATGAACTGGGTGACCATGGTCGAACGGCCGCCACCAAAGCCCTCCTGGAACCCACCATCGAACGGATCACCAGCGGGAATTTCCATCCGTATGGCACGAACTTGTGCTGGGGCGAGCGGATCGGACGACGTCGGTAGAAGATCGTGCTGCACGATTGCGGTTCGTCCGCGACCACCGATGATCGACGCATTGAGATCGCGCGACCAGCCAACAGCGGTGATCAATCCCTCGGGTACGGCAGCGCCGAAGCTCGACCCTCGCCAGTCCAGCCAGGACGTGCCGTTCGCCGCGCCGTCGGTCGTCTCCGCCGAGAGCTCATTGTTGAATCCAAAGTTGTTGAACAACCGGGGGTCGACATCCCAATCGCGAAGCTCGGGAGCGAACTGACCTGGTGGGTTCCCATCGATGCTGAGAACGAATGTCTCCGTCGCCCCATCGTTGACGGTACCGAGTTGTACATCGCGGTTACCGACCATGACCGTCACATGGTCGAGGTCTTCGCCCGTGTTGTTCCGGATGGAGCCGGTGAGCTCACCCGCGGCTATTTCGAGATCCGACAACGACAGTGCATCGGCGGCAATGTCGGTTGTGAACCCTCGCAGCACGGCCAGGCCACCGCTGCCCGTTTCGATATCGAAGCGGACGTCGGTCGATGTCCGTGAAGGCCGAATCGTGATCGGGGTGGAGGCACCATCGTTGCCGAACCGATTCGACGTGCCGGTACCAGCAACGGTCCAGCCTTGAGGCAAGGTCACCGAACGACTGCCACTGCGTGAGATGAGAACGGTGTCGGTTGCGGTTGCGCCGACCGGGCTTAGTGCTACGACCGTGGCATGCGCGTCGCTGCGCCCGCTGTTCAGCATGCGGCCCGCAACGAACACACCGCCGGTAAACAGAACCGCCAACGCAGGAATGACCGCCCACGCAAGCGTCTGCTTCTTCTTCGATGTGAGGACAGCGAACGTGATCGGACCCGCGAGCAGCAGGTAGACGACGAGCAGAAGTGCCAGAATCCGCAGGCTCGGAACACGAAAGCCGCCATCGCTCAACAGTTCTTGCGCGCTCGAATCGAACCCGCCCGTGAGGGTCTGCGCGCTCGCAGCAGAGGTCACGCCCGGTGTGATCTCACTCGACCAGTCGGTCGCACTCACGTACCGGATCAACCCGGTGCCAGCGGGAACGATCGACTGGTTCACGCGCCAGGACTCGGGCAAAAGCGAATCGATACTTCCTGCGCTATCGGCGACCAGAAGCTGACGCCCCGACGACACCCACGTCAGCAATTCGGCTTGTTCCTCAGCCGTTAGGGCCTGAATTCCCGCCGGCGAAGCCACGACGGTGTCGAGCCCGGAGATAATCCGAAGGTCGTTGAGTTCGATCAGCGAAGCGATTCCGGTGTCGGGGGTCAATTGCGCCTCATCGCCCGGCGCTGCGATTCCGAGAACACCCACCGCGTTTGCGTTGGCACCGCCAGAATTCTGTACGTCCTCGGCAATCTCTTCGCCGTCGGCGAACAAGGTCGCGGTCGCCGTCCAAGAACTTCCCGGCGATGACGGCACCGTGATCAGCTGCTCGAGCTCGCTATTCGCGGCCAGTGCAATAGGTAGCTCCCACCGCAGATTCGACCCCGAAATCCGGATCTCGAGTACGGCCTCGATCGCCCTCTGGGAAAGCACCGTGACTCGCATCGGAACGACGCTCGCTCCGCTCGTCGAACGAAGCACGTCGACGTCGACGACGGCCACGCGCACATCGTCTTGTGCCTGCGCCTCGCTCGACAATGACACCCCGAACAACACAACGAGGGTGAGTACCGCTACACATCGAGCAGCAAATGTAGAGGTCGCCATAGTGGCCAAGAGTATTCCTTTATCCGACCGCGCCTGAGGCACGTCTTCCCTATTCACTCCTATGACGTTGAAAAGGTTCGTAAAAGTTCCAACTTCCTTCGCGTACGCCACTTCGCATTACGGTTCGAATATGGACGAACCAAACCTCGTACTCGACGAGATCGAAGAACGCTTCAGTGCGTTTCAGCTCGTGCGCAAGTCCGACGAAACCGCGAAGGGCGAGGTCCTCACCGAACTCGGTGCGACCTCCGATGTCGACGCCGACATCATCCTCGAGCTCAGCTCGACCTGGCCGTTGGGCCATCCGGAACGGTTCGACAACGCTCACATGCTTGTTGTTCGGTCACTCGAAGTTCTCGACCGCAACGGCGCCCGAGGCGTCAAGACCAAAGCGCCCATCGGCCCGCTAAACCATGTGGCCGGGTTCTTGGTGCAGCTCGTTACTCGCTTCATTGTGCGCCAGCATCTGAAGCGCCAGGTGCAGCACATCCACTGGTTGTATGTTCGCCGCGAAGCAAACACAGACCTCGACAACGGCTTCCGAAACAAGCTTCGCCGGGCCCGCATCGAAGCCGAGCGACTGGTGCCGACGTTCAATACGAACCCACTCGGCGTGCCCACGTTCATCTTCGGTGGCGCGGTGTTGTCGTGGTTGCTCGGGTCACTCCAAGTACTTATCGCCGGACTCAACACCTGGTACTGGCAGGCGTTAGCTGCGGTCCTCGTGTCACTCGTCGCCGCGTCAGCATCGTGGATTGTCGTACGAGGTGCCGCAACCGCGCGGCACCGAATTCGGCTCACCACCGAACGTCCCATCCAAGCGCTCTATGAAACGATCGGTCGTTGCGGTGAGCCACCGCGCGACGACTCGATCGTCTTTATCGTGGTCGCGCTCGTCCTCGGTGTTCTCGCCGCGATTGCATTACCTGTCGGTCTTGCGATCGCTGGCATCGCCAACCTGTAAGGCCACATGGCGTGCACTGCCGGGTTCACGGACTCTCGTGGCGCAACAACCAAGCCCTTGACTCTCAACACGGTTGAGGCTGCAGAGTGTCCAACATGACTCAACACGACACCCCGCAGGACCTCCTGAGCATCGGCGCATTCTCATCTCTCACAGGCCTTTCGATCAGCGCCACCCGCTTCTACTGTGATCGAGGGCTTTTACAGCCAGCCGAGATCGACCGGTCGACCGGGTACCGAAAGTTCCACCCGACGCAAGTGGCCGCAGGTCAGCTTGTCTGCAGCTGTCGCCTCATGAAGATGTCGCTCGACCAAATCGCCGCGATGCTCAAGGCTGACCCGGCCGAGCGCCATGTTCTCATCCAACATCATCTCGATGAACTCGAGGAAGACCTCGCCAGGATTCGAGATCATGCGACCATCTTCGATCGAGCACATGAGCGAGCCGGCGGCACGTCGGTATCGGTCACGGCGAAAGCACTCCGCACCGCGCTCAGTCATGTACTGACAACTGCAGGAACCGACCCGGCGAGGCCCGACTTCATGGTCGTGCGCATCGAGGTTCGAGATGCCTCGTTGCGTCTCGCAGCAACCGACAGCCATCGACTCGCCGTTCGGGACCTCGTCCCCCAGGCGTTGGGCGCTCCGTTCGTCTGCCATATCGCAGCGGACACCGCTGCGGCGTGGCGCGACGAACTACTCGCTGCCGACGGTCTGATCGATCTCGAACACGACGGATCGACCATCACGATGCTCCATGGCGAGTCGCGCTGCGACGCGGTCGAGGTAGCCGTGACCTTTCCCGACTATGAACCGGTACTTTCACCGCCCAGCACCGTCTCGTCATCGATTGTGACCAATCAGGCAGCTCTGCGTTCCGCTCTCGAACACTGCCAAGGAACGGGCGTTGACGTCTCGACGACGGAACACGAACTGCTGCTCGCCGATACCGGCACCTCGCACGGTCCTGCGCAGGCCGGCTCGCATAGTCTTCCGGCGAACATCACGGGCGAACGCTGTAGGTTCCGCATCAACCGGGACTACATGTTGGACGCGGTCGACTCTGTCGACGAAGGCGAAGTTGTGATTGAAACCCGTAGCAATGACGAAGCCGTCGTCATTCGAAGCGCCGACGACGGCGTGAGGGCCACGATGATCATGCCTATTCTCGAGAACGCCAGCTAGCCAGCGACCGACACTTAGACCGCCGCGGCGTCCTTTTTGGCGAGGTAGTCGCCAAGTTTGTCTTGGGCACCATCGCCAAACAGAATCTGCGCGACTTCAGCGAGACCATCGCCTTCGCGAATTCGCTCGTTGCGGACAACGAGATCGATCTTTGAGCGTCGAAGCATGAAGTCTTCGAGGTGGGTGATCATTTCGTAGCGGGCGGCGTGATGGAGCTCGACACGGAGATAGTCGGCGGACTTCAAGATGTCCTCACCCATCGCAGGGTTCTCACGGATCTCGTCGAGCATCGCAAAAGCACGGCGCCCGTAGCGTCGCCACAAACGCTCGCTCAGGGGTTCGACACCCTTCTTGTGGCGCAGATCGTCGAGCTTCATCCGCTTGGCCTGACGCATGAAGTCGTCACGCACCTCATCGGAGGGTTCGCCGAACCAGTCCTCTTGGTCGGGTTCGAGCACGAAGCCAAGCTTCTCGATCTCGGCGGCGACCTCTTCGCCGACGTTGAGACAGTCGGTGATCTTGCCACCGAAGATCGTGACGATACGTCGCTCGATGTCGAGGTCGATCTCGTGCTTACGAGACAGCTTCGTCCAATCGATGTGATCTCGGTTGTCACCATCGTTCGGCACGACGAGCGGACGGACACCGCAGCGCTCGGCAATGATGTCGTCCTTGGTCAGCGGCTTCTCGAGATCGAGACGAGCGTTGATCTGCTCTAGGAGGAACTCGCGATCCTCGTCGTCGACCTCGGTGAACGGTGAGTCGACGCGGGTGTCGGTGGTTCCAATCACCGAACGACGACCCATCGGAATCACATAGAACAACCGCTGGGTGTCGTCGAAGAACGCAAGAACACGTTCATTCTCGGTCAGTTGCGGAACGACCAAGTGAATGCCCTTGGAGTAGGCAATGCGATGTTGTGTCTCGTTCTGCCACTTGGTGTTCAGTCCGTCCACGAATGGGCCGGCTGCATTGATGATTGCCTTCGCCGTAAGGGAGAACTCGGCGCCAGTCTCGAGGTCTTGGAGAGCGACATCCCAGTTGGCCCCGTGCTGGGTTGCATCGACCAATTCCACGTAGTTTGCAGCCGTCGCACCAGCCTCGATCGACTGGCGAACAAAGTTCCACACAAACCGGCTGTCGTTGTCGCGAAGGTATGCGTCGTAGTACTCGATGCCGCCGCGTACCGGCCCGATGTCGACGACCGGCTCTTGTTCTTTGATCTCTTCTGGTCCGAGAAATTGCGGACGGTGGGTTTGGAAGTTGCCGATCGCCCAATACGCCGAACTGCCGAGTGCCGCGAGCCACGGCGGGAACGGCGATCCGTGATCGAGCGCAGCCATAAATCCGAGCTGTGTGATGTTCGACGGGTAGGCCTTGAGAAGCCGGTTGCGGCTCAGCGACAACTTACGAACGAGATTGAGTTCGTAGTTCTCGAGGTACTTAAAGCCACCCCAGGCCAGATTCGACGATGACGAGCTGGTGAAGCCAGCCCAGTCACCACGGTCGACGATGGCGACGTTGAGGCCACGGCCAGCCAAGACGGCGGCAGACACCGCACCGTTGATTCCGCCGCCGACGATCAAGACATCAAAGGTGCCACCGTCGAGGCGTGCGACATTGCTCGCGCGAAGTTCCATGGCATCCATGGTACCGATAGCCGATCTGACACAACGGCCCAAGCGCTCACAGACGTCACAACGGCCCTAACGTATTACCGATGGAACAGCCGATGACGATCTTTGATGCAGTGGGCGGAACCCCGTGGTTTACGGCCCTGATCGACCGCTTCTACGACGCCGTCGAAACCGATGTGCTGTTGCGCCCGATGTATCCCGACGATCTCACCGAGTCTCGCGAGCACATGGTCACGTTCTTGCAGCAGTACTGGGGCGGGCCCACCACCTACTCCGACCAGCGGGGACACCCACGCCTACGCATGCGCCACGCGCCGTTCGTCATCACCAGCGCCGAGAAGGATGCGTGGCTGAAACATATGCTCGCGGCGGTACGAGACGGCAACCTCCATCCCGAGATCGAGCAGAAGATGGTGGACTACTTCGAGATGGCCGCCACCCACATGATCAACCACTGACTGATCGCAATATCGACACCGTCGACAGCGGCTAGCTTTCCCTACTGAATCGTCCGTACAGCGACCGCCGATGACGGCTGGGGAAACGCAAAGTTCGCACTTGCGCCGTCAGACAGTTTCATCAAGACATGAAATGGCTTCGGCGCCCGATCCAACCGCCCATTGCCAATGACAGGCTCAGACCACCACCGGCAGACATGCCCAAACGTGAGGAGAAGTGCGTCCCGTTCAGCATCTGGTTCGTCCATCAACAACTCCTCCGCCCGCTCGATCACAAGCACGTAGGCGTCTGCCGGTAAAGACTCGCTCAGGTCCTTCAAACAGTCCTCGAGCGCATGCCAGTTCTCACCGAATCCATCGAAAAACTGAAACGCAGCCGCAAATTCATTCATGAGACCCGTAACAGTCCTCATCTTGTGTCCACGGAGGCTACGCACGCACACATCGAGATTGGTTCGGGTATAGAAGAAACTGGGGATCCAGTTTCGCGACTCGGATTCAGCGATCTCGAGCGAGACGAAGGGGGCCTCGAGCTCGAATAGGAAGTCGTGTTTCGTTTGTTTCATCGAATCTGGGTAAAGGAGCGATAGTGATTCCCAGCTCGTCCCGTCAGCATTAGGTTAGGCCGGCGCCGCACGGAGCTCTTCATAGCGTTGGTAAACGGAGCGAGTTGAATCAGGATGGCTCCAATCCTCGAGGAACCTATCGACTATCTCGAACATCTGGTCAACGGCAGCCGCATCCTCATCTGCAGAATCTTCGCTGGCCGCACGCTGCATTGCGATCGACTCCCTAAGCAGGCCGGACCAGAAATGTGCAAAGCCTTCTGGTTTGCCGATTTCCACGATCAACCATTCTTCAAATCCGCGAAGAAGCGAATAGCCAGTACCGGCATTAAAGCCGTGAAGAAGATTGAGTGCAGCCAGCAACGATACCTCGCCACGCAGCACGATCTCTTTATGCCCCTTAACCCAACGCAAATGCTCTCTAACGTCAGCGCCGAAGGGTTCAAGTGTCATTGAGCTCTTGGCAAACTCGAAAACCCAAGGCCGGTCAAGCCGGACTCCACTACCGCATCGCGGAGGAATTCGCTGACAATTATCGATGAAGATTGCTCGATTCGAAAGACGTGAAGGCCAGCGATGGCTTCGCTATCGAAAGCAAACCGCAGCACCGATCTCACCCTTCCCGAGGATGGATACCGCACCACCTCCGACCGCTCAAGATCAAGTGCTCCGACGACCGCCCCAGTCACCAGCATCGACATGCCGTAATCGAGCTGCCTAATCTCGCTAACGCCCGGATGGAGCAAGGGCGCTAGGAGATCGAGCGCCTTCGCGAGTCCCGCAATTGTGTGCGAGCCCAGCCATGTGAAGTCGGTCTTCTCAAAGACGATGCTCTTTCCAGTGTCTGAAACTGTCTCCGAAACGAGTTCCAGCGGTGGAAGTCTGTCAGGCCACGAGAACCCGATATCAGTCATCTTTCCCAGAAGCATCCAGTCGCCTTGATCAACGGGCTGAAGCAGGTAGGGGTCCCCCTTCGGGGCGACGTGGAAATAGCCGGTATCACTCATGGGTATCCCCGGACAGCAGTGCATCTCTGATGTTTTTGAGGACAAGAATCGCCTCATCCCGGCTAACCGTGTCACGAAGTTCACTGGTCACTGCCAGATAGTAGTCATCCGTGTGCACCTCGAGATCGAGCGCACCTACAACCAGCGCCGCCGACAACGATCACTTCAACGGCTAACACCGATCGAATACGAGTCGATCATGAACCCACCAGCAGCACTCGCTGCCTAACCAAACCTGTCACCTAAACGTGCAGCAGACCCGTCCACTACGGCACCGCCCCCCAAATCCGTCAACAACGAGCTGCGACCCTCGACGCCGCCTACACCGCGAACCCGGCCCGGTTCCGGCACCAGCAACCAACCCCACCCAAGCTTCCAACAACCGCATGGATCAACGAACCCAACCAGGAAGCACTCATCCAATCCGCATAAGAAGTTGCCTCATCCCCCTTGACACGTACCGGAGACCCTCGACCTGCACCAGTCGGCCAGCTCCTGAGTGCGTCACGCTTCTGGCCTTCACAATTCCCGAGGACTGTGTGTTTGTGCCCTGACAGTCCCCTTCGTGACTGCTCAAACCCGAAGAGCCACAAACAGCGTTCAAGTTAGGCAGCTGCCGCGCGTAGCTTCTTCGTAGCGCCGGCACGCGGGACCTTTTGGTCAAAAGCTCTGTTTAGGAGTTGCAGACTAATCGCCCAGGACCGTCGACCAGTCGATTCGGGAATTTGCTCGCATCGACGCCTCATCAAGGTTCAACTTGAGCTCGATCTGCATAGGTTCAAAGCCAAAATCCGGATCACTGACGTGAACAATAATAATCCAGCGCAACCCAAGCATAAGAGCGACCCGCGAATGCCCGGCCAGAATATTAAGGATCGCAGTAGAGGACTTTTGGTTGGCCATCGTGAATTTGTCAAAATCGCGCAGCAAAAACACGAGTCCACCTGGAGTCGGAATATTCGACGACAGTCGAGCCGGATCGTGGAGCACGTCGTCCAGCACATCTAGTTGAGCGCCTCCAACGGTGATTGGGGTACCCAGCGCAGACGATAACTCGGCCGCGAGTTCGGCGCTGGAGCGCCCTGCGCAGCCGAATTCTACGTATGTGTATCCGGATCCGGCCAGTTCGCCAAGATGCCGCTTCAGCATTTCGTGGTCGGAGTACACTGACACTGATGACTCGCGCAGCAGTCTCCAATCAAGACTGCCGGTGTCTTCTACAATAAACGCTGACATACGGTTGCTCCTGCCGTCACGGTGCGGTGATCGTAAAGAAGTCAAACCGACCGGTGTCACCGTAATGTGTATTCGTGTAGTAGACGCTCCCGTCGCTCCCAGTGACCACACGACGGACTCCTCGATTAGAAGCTTCCGACGCCACGTCGTGGATTATGTAGTCAACACCTTCGGGAAGTTGGCCGTCACGGTTGGTAAATCTGTGCCGATTGAGGCCGGTGTAGTCGCGGTCGCGGATCTTCTCAAGCGTAGTGTGAAGTGCCGCTGTCTCCTCCTGGGTCAAGGAAGACCAGTGAATCATCGGCGGACAACTTGTATTGTGGACTAGTACCTCGTCATATCCTACCTGGACGAAGTAGGTGTGGATGTCATCGATGGTGAGGTCGTAGGCGTCGGCGTGGTGGGCCGTCGACCAATCGAGTTTCCCGGCTTCGATCACGTCACCGTCTGCGGTGAGCAGATAGTCGCCTTCGTCTATGTGTTTGGTTTCTTGCCAGTCGTTGTCTGTCTCGTTCCAGAAGTGGTGGTCCTCTGTGGTGGTAACCGACCCGCCATCTACTGTGAACTCCAACAGTGTGTCCTTATGAGGCCAGG
>CALLAA010000145.1 GCA_938002955.1 uncultured Acidimicrobiales bacterium | reverse complement strand
GCGGGCATAGGCAAGAACGTCGACCCGATCGTCATCAGCCCAGAGAACGACAACACCGGCTCGTCCAGCACGCGCCCGGCCGTCCATAGGCCGACCGACACCACAGCGAAGGCTGCGGCGATGAGCCACAGTTCAGCGAGTCGTGATCGTTGGCGCATGAGGCAGGATAAATCTCTCGAACAAGGGGGTCCCGGTACACAGCACTTTGCTCGTTATGGCACCGATTGCATAGCGAAACTTCGACGACGGCACATCGACGACCTCGGTTTGCTCGAGGAGTTCGATGAAGTGGGCAATGATGTGCGGGTCCTCGATCACGACCGCGATCTCCTGATTGAGGCGAAAGCTGTGGAGTCCAAAGTTGGAGGAACCGAGCAGCAACGTGGTCCCGTCGATCAGGGCGAACTTCGCGTGAAAGAACTCGTTGAACGAGCGCAGCTCGATCCCGAACGATCGGCAGCGAGTGCGAAGGTAGGGATCTGTCAGTCGGAACAGTCGAAAGTTGTTCTCACTGGGCGCCACGACCACCTTTCGCACGGCCGGCGACTCAGCCAATTGCTCGGCGAGAATATCGTCGAGCGCGTATGGCGAGGCGATCACGACCGACTCCCTGGCGTTCGCGATTAGTTCTGCAACGGTCGACTCGATGTGTTCGTTGGTGATAATTGGGCCGTTGAGTGATTGGCGCTCCCCGCGTCGGGCGAGCAGGAAGTCGGCGGTGACGATCTCGACCATCTCCGGGTCGAGCAAGCCAATATTGAAGTCGAGCCATTCGAAGTTGTGGTCGCTGATGTTGATGCCGCCGATATAGGCCATCTCATCGATCACATAGATCTTCTTGTGATTCCGAAAGAAGATCCATGGCAGCAGGCGTCCGAACGGATTGACGTAGACGACGTCGATGCCAGCCAACTCCATGCGGTCGAACATCGCGTGCGTCGCTGCGACCTCCTCTGCGATCTCAGGGTCGGTCGACCGAGTATCGCTGATGTAACGAAAGGCGAAGCTGTCGACGGTGAGACGGACGTCGACGCCACGGCCAACGGCTGCGATCAGTCGCTCGGCGACACCCAACCCCGCCGAGTCACCGTCGAACGTCATGACTTGTATGTAGATGCGATCCTGCGCCGCGTCGATGGTGTCGTGCAGGCGCTGCACGAACATCGAGTTCATCAAGAGCTCAAATTGAGCCGCCGCGGACATAGCGTGAGGCTATCCGGCGTTGGTCGTCACCCTTAGGTCTTGTCGAGCTCCGGCGGCTCTGGTGTGATGTCGGTGAGATCGGCATCGACTGGGGCGCGATCGGCGTCGACGTCGAACACTTCGCGTCCAAATCCTGGTCGACGGGTTGTACGAAACGGATTCTCCTGTCGCGATGCGCCCGGCGCACCGGCTCCGCCGAACATCACGGTCGTCAGACCGCCCGTCCGCACGTCGATCCGCTTTTTGAAGAAGGCGATCACGGGAGGTCGTAGCAATGCCCGAATCGGTGGGATCAACAACGCGAGGCCAACAAAGTCGGTGAGAAAGCCCGGGGTCAGCATGAGCGCCGAGGCAAAGAAGATCATCGCTCCGTCGGCGAGTTCGTTGGTCGGCAGCTTTCCGGCGTTCAAGGAGTTCCGCACTCGATTGATCACGCTGAGCCCTTCACGCTTGACGAGCCACGCGCCGACCATGCTCACACCGATGACCAAGGCGATCGTCGGCAGCCAGTCGATCTGGCTCGCGACCTGGGTGATCAGGAAGATTTCCACCACCGGAACGACGATGAACGCGAGAAACAAGAAGGCGACCATGACGTAACACTACGACAGCGGGTCGGTGGTTATTCCATGCGCCAGCTGAAGCGCGGTGAAGAATACGGCGAAGCGTGTGGACCGTCAGGCGCTCATGACCCGGTCGCCGCCGGATCGCTTTGCTTCGTACATGATCTGGTCGGCTCGGTTGATCGCCTGCTCGGCGGTCTCGCCGGCCCGAATGGCGACTGCGCCGATCGAGCAGCGGACGAGTCGACGGCGATCGCCGTTGTCGATCGGAACGACCAGCTCCGAGCGAACCAGTTCGGCCAATCGATTCACGTCGTCGAGTGCGTCGATTTTTGGCACCCAGATCACGAACTCGTCACCGCCGAGGCGAGCCACGATGGCTTCGGCGGGCGAGGCGGCCAACATGCACTGACCGGCGGAGATCAAGGCGGTGTCGCCGGCCGCGTGGCCGAGGGTGTTGTTGATCCAGGAGAACTTGTCGAGGTCGATCATCAAGAGTCCGGAGCCACCGAGCTCGGGATTGTCGCCCATGAGCTCGAGCAGGCGACGGCGGTTCATGAGACCGGTCAGCGAGTCGTGATCGGCGGCGAACCGCAACATGTTGTCAAGACCGTGCCGGACCAACACCGCCCGCAGAATCTGCGAGAGCGACGCATAGACCAGCCATTCGGATTCTTCTGGTTCGGCCGTTGCCGATCGCAGGACCTGCACATAGCCGAGCGTTTTGCCCGCATCATCGGCGAGCGCGATAACGACGCAGCATCCGTCGTGGCTCAAGATGCCGGCGCGGTTGTTCGCGCGCCAGGGACCGGAACGTTGGAGGTCGAACGCCTCGCGAACCTCGGTTGGAAGCGACAGTGGATGCGAGGCGCGGTTGCTTTCGAGCATCTCGGCCGGAAGGTCGCGCCGGGAGATTGTCGAGGTCGATCCGTCCGGAGCGAACGTCGTAACAGCAACCGAAATGCCGTCGACGTGGCGCTCGGCGAAGTCGATGATCCGACCGATGCTCTCAGCGGTAGAACACGTTTCGACGAGCAACTGAGTGATGTCGATGACGTCTTCGGCAAAAGCCCTGCTGCGAACCTCCGGCGACACTTCGTCGAAACGCATAACGAGTGCGCCGTCGTAGCTGTCGCCGAGGTTGACCGCCTGTAGTTCGAACGTCGCCCAACCATCGTCTGCGAACATCAAGCGATACATACCGGGGGCTCGACCGCCATCGATCATCGCTACTTCGGCGATGACCTCGGCCGCTCTCGCAAGGTCATCGGGGTGCACTACATCGAGTGCGCTCATCCCAATGACCTGGTCCTTGCTATAACCACCGCGTTGCAGAACCGAGTCGGAAACGGCCCGAATGCGAAATTCGCGGTCGAGCACAACCGCTCCGAGACACTCCGCGTCATACTCAGCAAGCGTGTCCGCCCAATCAAAAATGGTACTCACAGTGGCAATATCGGCATGTTTTGCTAGGTAGTGAATGGTTTGGTGTGGTTGCTGCGGCGGCGACTGTGTCCAGGCACATCTCGTAGACTGGTCTGGTGCGAGAACCCGACACGAACCAGAAACGCCCGCCGTCGGTGGATGTGCTCGCCCGTTCGATCGCCGATACCGGGTTGCCCCATCCGCTTCTTGTGGACGCGGCTCGCTCGGCAATAGCGAACGGCGATCCTGAGTCGGCTCGACGCGAAGCTGAGGCACTGCAGCGAGCGATGCTCCAACGGGTCATCAATGCCACCGGAACGCTCTTGCACACGAACCTTGGGCGTGCGCCTAACGGGGTGCATCAAGACGCCGGCTTCCGGAACCTCGAACTCGACCTCAGCACAGGCGAGCGGGGATCTCGGCAAGCCCACGCACCAACACTGCTCGCACGATTGTGTGGAGCCGAATCCGCAATGGTCGTGAACAATTGCGCGTCGGCGGTCATGTTGATCCTGGCCGCGCTGGCTGAGAACCGGGGCGTTGCGGTCTCGCGTGGCGAGCTCGTCGAGATCGGCGGCGGGTTCCGTGTTCCAGATGTGATGGAACAAAGCGGCGCCCACCTCGTCGAAGTCGGTACGACCAACCGCACGCGCGCCGCCGATTACAGGAAACGCATCGACGATCCCGAATCGGATATTGCGCTCGTCATGCAGATCCACCAGTCGAACTTCACGATCCAGGGCTTCACCGAGATGCCGACCATTCAGTCTCTGGCGAACTTCGATGTACCGCTCGTGGCCGACATTGGCTCGGGCCTCCTCGATGCCGCATGTCCGTGGCTACCATCGGGGCCGCCCAGCTGGCTCGCCGATGAACCCGCAGCCAAACAGACTCTGGCGAACGGCGCGTCCCTCGTCGCCTTCTCTGGGGACAAGCTGCTCGGCGGACCACAGGCAGGCATCATCGCTGGCGACAAGGCCCTTGTCGATGCCTGTGGACGACATCCACTCGCCCGTGCTCTGCGCCCTGGCGGTTTGGTCCTCGGAGCGCTCCAGGAACTCGCCCTCGAGTACATGAATCGGAACTGGGAGGCCATCCCGTTTTGGCGAATGGCGATGGCCTCGAACGGTTCGTTGCAGGCCAGAGCCGAGGCCATCGTGAACGCTGGCGGTGTCGGGGCAATCATCGAGACGATGGCGGTGCCCGGCGGTGGGACCCTGCCCACGGTCGAGATTCCGTCGGTCGGAATTGCGATCGAGGGAGATCATCGCAAGGCGCTGCGGACCGCTCCGGTGCCGATCATGGCCCGGGTCGCAGAGGACACGACGATCCTCGATCTGCGTTCGGTCGATACCGAAGATGACCTCGCAATCACGAACGCGCTCCAGCGCGTTGGCGCCCCGTGACCAGCGCTCGCAACCAGCGCCAGGCGACCAGCGCTCACAACCAGCGCCAGGCGACCCGCGCTCGCGACCAGCGCCTCCGGCGCCCAGCCTGCGTGGCGCTTGAACGCCCCCCGGAGGGAAGGAAATGAGTCATGTTATTTCCACCGCCGGTCACGTCGACCACGGCAAGTCGACCCTCGTACGTGTCCTTACCGGTACTGACCCGGACCGTTTCGCAGAGGAGAAGGCGCGTGGCCTCACCATCGATCTTGGCTTTGCATCGACGCAACTCCCGAGCGGCAAAGTACTTTCGCTGGTCGATGTTCCGGGGCACATTCGATTCCTGAAGAACATGCTTGCCGGGGTCGGTGCGGTAGATGCGTGCCTGTTCGTCGTCGATGCAAACGAAGGCTGGAAGCCGCAGACCGAGGAGCACCTTCGTATTCTCGATCTGCTCGGCGTCCGACACGGCGTTGTGGCACTCACCAAGATCGGCCTCGCCGACGAGGACCTCATCGAGCTGGCCATTCTCGATGTCGAGGAACGGGTCGAGGGCACGTTCCTCGAAGGTGCACCGATCGTTCCCGTAGATTCTCTCGACGGGACCGGCATCGACAATTTGCTTCATGAGCTCGACGCGCTACTCGCTCGAACTCCCGATGCAGCCGACCGTGGCACGCCACGGCTCTGGGTCGACCGTGCGTTCTCGGCCAAGGGCTCGGGAACGGTCGTCACCGGCACGCTCACGGGCGGCCGTATCCGCGTCGACGACGAACTGTTGCTACTCCCCCAACGCAAGTCCGTACGAGTCCGCGCCATGCAGAGCCTCCACGCACAGCGGACCAAGGTCGGACCTGGCAACCGCACTGCGATCAACCTGAGCGGGGTCAGCCATGACGAAGTCGCCCGCGGCGATGCCCTCGTGCGGGAAGGCGAATGGCATGAGACCACCGTTTTCGACGGCGCGCTCAGCGTTCTCGACTCGCTCGACCATGAGGTCTCGCGACGCGGCGCCCATCTGCTCTACATGGGAGCGGGAGAACATGCCGTCCGAATTCGAATCCTCGGACCAGCGATCGCCCCGGGCACGACGGGCAACATCCGCATCTATCTCCCGGTTGCCCTTCCCCTGCTTCCCGGCGACCGTTTCGTCCTTCGCGAGTCCGGACGGGCCGAGACCATCGGCGGCGGCGAAGTGCTCGACGTCGATCCCCAGACCAAAGCGGCCGAAGCAAGCCCCGACCGCTCGGTCGACCGGGTCATCGCCGAACGGGGCTGGGTGACGACCACCGAGCTCGCGCTACTCACCGGCGAACAACGTGATGCCGACGTCGGCGTGTGGGTTGTCGACCCGCACGCGTTGCAAGAAGCGATCGAGTCACTCCGCTCACAGATCGACGCGGCGGGAGCGCTCGGTCTCGACACGGCAACGCTGTCCGATCAAGAGCGCGCCACACTCGAGCTCCTCAACGAGGTCGTCGTCAACGGCGGTCGTGCGACACTCGCTGCCGCAGCCGACCCGCTGCTCGCACACCCTTTTGTTCTTGCGCTTCGAGAGGGTGGGTTCGCTCCACCCGAGCCGGACGGCGTCGACCGAGAAGAGCTACGTGAGCTCGTCAGGCGAGGCGAAGTCATCGTCGAGGACGGGGTCTACTTCGCACCCGAGGTAATCGATGCCGCAGCACTCGTGGTCGCCGATCTGTTAGCGGCCAAACCCGATGGCGTCACGGTCTCTGAGGTTCGTACGGCGATGGGCAATACCCGCAAGCATGCAATGCCACTCATTGCGCGACTCGACGCCGGCGGGATGACGCGACGTCGAGAAAATCTGCGTATTGCTGGACCGCGACTGCCGAAACGCTGATCGACCACTTCGTAACGTCGAGGTGAACTTCTTCCCCGATTTTCCGCCCCCCTTGTGGTTTCCGTCACAGCGCGCCTAGGTTCGCCGTAAGGAGGCGAAATAGTTGGCGGTACAACACAGCACAACAGAATCCGGAGCTCTGCTCTGGCAACAACAGGCGGCGTGTCGCGGACCATTGGGGGCAGTGTTCTTTCCCCCACCCACGACCGAGCGCAAGCGGGAAAAGCTCGCTCGCGAAGCAAAGGCGAAAGACATCTGTATGTCATGCCCCGTACTCGGTGAGTGTCGGGAGTATTCGATAGCGATCCGCGAACCACACGGGGTGTGGGGCGGACTCAGCGAACAAGAACGTCGGGCCCTGCTCTAAGCACTCGCCAGCCGGCTATGACTCGGCTTCAGCCTCGACAGCTTCTGCGTGTTCTGCCGAACGGCGCTCACGGTAATCGGCCGCGCCGCCGCTCTCGGGCTCGACCTCGAGGAGCAACCCGTCGACCTCGACCACTCGAGCGCGCTCACCGGCAGCGATTGGGGTCGCGCGGTTGGTGCGAGCACGCCACGGTGCGCCGCGCAACGTGACAACACCCTCGGGGTCGACCGCCTCGACCACATCGCCAACCTCGCCGATCATCCACTCGCGACCGATCGTCGGGGTGGAGAAGCGGGTACGAACCATTGCGGGCATACCGCCGAGCATTGCGAGCAAGACACCGATGATGCCGACGCTCAACGGAAGCCAACCAATGCTGTGGTCGGGTAGGAGAAGTAGCGAACCAAGGACGAGCAGAATCGAGCCCGCGGCACTCCAGAACGCCTGGATCCCGGACTGCACGTCGATCGCGAATCCAATGAAGGCAATGACGAGCATGGCGATTGCCCACCAGCGAGCGTCGAGCACGGCGAGACCATAGCTGCCGGCGAGAAACGATCCGGCCCCGATCACACCGGCGACACCAACACCTGCGGTGAACAATTCGAAGACCAGCAAACCCATGCCGATCACGAACAGCAAGAAGGCAACAGCGGGAGAGGCAAAGGTGTGGAACTGCTGATCGATAAGGGGCAGCGTCACGAACCGGGTGCTGCTCACCGGGACGCGGATTGGATCTGCGTCCTCGGCCAAGATGCTGCCATTTGGAAGTTCTTCACCCGCTTGCACGACGCGAGACTCAAAGTCGGCTAGTTCGAGCAGGTGCAGCAACACGGTGGGTGCGTTCTGGATCGCTGCGCCGTCCTCGATGAGCACGACGATGTCCGCTGCTGCCTCTGCTCCCTCTTCGCCTTCAGGGAACAAGTCCTCATACCCGAACACTCCGCCCGAGAAGCCGCTCTCGAATCGGGAGACGAAGGCACCGTCGGCTGCGGCTCCCGAGAGAACCGATTCGCCAAAGTCACCAAGCTCAGAGCCGGGTGTCATACCGATGCGCGACGAGACGAGCGCGATCTGGCCAGCACCACCGAGTGCCTTGCCGCTGCCGGATGGCCCAAGCCACACCGAAACCGGAATGTCGAACTCGGCAATGCGGGTGGTGAGCGCAGCGAGCTCATCGTCGGAGATGGCAACGCCATCGCTCTGCATTTGCAGAACGACACCCCGAGCGCCGCTGTTCAGCGATTCGTCGAGGCTCCGGTTGATGAAGCTCGCCATGACCGGGTCGATCAACCCGTTGACTTCGACAACATCGAAGAACCCGTTTGCACCACCCAATGGTTCCTGCGCGGTGGTCACCGAGCTATCGGGCGGCGTTGCAGGCGTTGAATCCTGTGCATTTGCGGGAACTGCGGCCAGAATAAGACCCAACACCACCATCGCAACCGCAATGGGCGCGCGAAAAGTGGCGAACGGACGACGACGTGCAGAGCGATTTTCAATACCCATATCCGCTCCTCATCATTGCCGGAAAGGGTGGAGTCGGTAAGACGGTACTGACTGCAGCGCTCGGAACCGAATCCGCACGGCATGGTCATTCGACACTCGTCGTCGAACTTGGCGGGCAACGCCAGCTCCTCCCGATGCTAAGTAGCGATATTGAGGCGCTCCCAAGCCCCGATGGCGAAGGTGTTGTCCGCATTTCTGACAACCTCAGCTGGGAATCGATTTCTCCCGACCGGCTTCTCGCTGGCTGGTTGTCGGGTCGCAGCATGGGCCTCATCGCCGATCGCCTCGAGCGGTCCGGGGCGCTGAGCGTTATCGCAACGTCGGTGCCGGGCATCCAGGACGTCCTCATGATCGGCCACCTACGACGGCTCGTCGACGAAGGCAAGTACGAACGGATCATCGTCGACGGACCGGCCTCCGGACGGGCCCGTGAGCTACTGCGAGCGCCGCGCATGGTGGCCGAGGCATCGACAGAGGGCCCAATCTTCGACCAGGCGACCCGAGCACATGCATTGCTCACGAACCCCGAAGCAGCGGCCATCTTGTTGGTCACCATCCCCGAAGAGACGCCGGTCAACGAAACCATCGAAACCGCATTCGATGTCGAGGACGATCCCGGCATCCGCCTGGCTGGAGTCGTCGTCAATCGGCTGTTTCCCCACGCCGAACCCCCGAAGAGTTTCGATGATCACCCGCTCGGCCCCGCAACGCGTGTCCGCCACGAGTCCAACGTCGAGCAGCGACAACGATTGGTCGACGAGCTTCCTGTCCCACAACACACAACCGCCGAGAACCCCCATGGCATCGTCACCCCGAGCCATATCGACGAATTGCTGACCGGGGCCCTGGAGCCAGCGCTGAGCGATGGGTCCGACGTCGAGGTACCCGAGTCCGATAGTGCAGCTCTCGAAGCGGCGCTCTCGAAGTCGATCGTGGTCACCGTCGGAACCGGGGGCGTCGGCAAGACGACACTGGGCGCAGCCATTGCGTATCGTGCGGCAACCATGGGACGCTCGGTCGCGCTCATCACGATCGACCCGGCGAAACGACTGGCCGATGCGCTCGGTCTCGAAACACTCGATGACCAACTTCGAGAGGTCACCGTCGCTGGCAAGAACTCGGGCCGACTGCAAGCAACGATGCTCGACCCTGGCGCGACCTTCGAACGAGTAGTTCGTGCCGAGGCAACCACCACCGAACACGCCGAACAGATTCTTGCGTCTCCGCTTGCCGCCCAACTCACCGACTCGCTGTCGGGCATGACCGAATACATGGCGGTAGAACGCCTGTGGCAGCTACACGACGACCCAACGATAGACCTGGTCGTCGTCGACACCCCGCCGTCGTCCGATGCGCTCGCGTTCCTCGACGCACCGAACCTGCTCGCCCGACTCCTCGACAACCGCATCTATAAAGTCTTGGTGCACGGAAAACGCCGAAGCATCGTGAACCGTGCGATCGGCGGAGTCGTTGGACAGCTCGTAGCCACCGTCGGCGGAACGGTTGTCCGTGAAGCCGTCGACTTCTTCAAGAGCTTCGATGGCATCGAGGAGGGCTTTCGGGCTCGCGGCGATCTCATCTACAAGGCCCTTCGCTCCGAAGACACGAGCTTCATCGTGGTCGCATCGCCAACGGGAGCGTCCCTCCAGAACGCCCGCGACTTCACCACGCAGCTCCGCGAAGCCGACGTGGAGCCAGCGCTCACCATTGCGAACCGCTGCACGCCGGCGGTGCCAAAGGCCGGCCGGTCAAAGATTGCGTCGACGATCGTCGATCACCTCCGCACAAAACGCACCGCCGAACGCGAGAACATCGCCGAATACGCCGCAACCTCCACCATGCCAATGGTGCTCGTCGACGACCTCCCGAAGCCCGTAACGAACATCACCGGAATCAAAACCCTCGCCAAGGAGCTCTGAGTTCTCGGTGGCAGCGGCTCCGCCGCAATCCTGCCACCTCCAACACAGAGCCCGCCCTCCCCTTCGGGAAACGTTCAAACGCCACGCAGGCTTTACGCCAGAGGCGCGAGACAGCGTGTCGAAACGCCAAAGTCAGCACACCTGTTGAGCCGAGGTTTGTTTCGGAGGCGGGGGAAGGTTCCGTCGGAGTCGGCCGACGCGACAGCAGCTCTCACCTAGTCAACGCGTGAGCCGGTATACGCACGAAGGAATGCTTCGCCGCGCACGGGAGTGAGGGACGAACGACCAGTCGCCGCCTCAGGCGCAGGCACACCTGTTGAGCCGAGGTTTGTTTCGGAGGCGGGGAAGGTTCGGTCGGAGTCGGCCGACGTTGCAAGCAAGCGAAGCGGAGCGCCGCGGGAGGTCGACGCCGGCGGAGCCTTCCAACCCGCCAGAGAAACAAACCTCGAGCGAAACCTACGCTTCGGCCAGCGCGGTGAGTGCTTCTTCGAGCGACTCGGTGACGGGGACGATGCGATCGAAGCCCGTGGTGTGGAGGAGGCGGTTGAGGCTGGCCGTGGTGCTGACCACGGCGACGTCGCCTTCGGCTTCACGCACTCGGCGGATACCGCCGATGAGCGCACCGAGACCTGCGGAGTCCATGAACGGCACTTCGGACAGGTCGATGATCAGCCATCGCACGCCGTCGATGCCCGCCAAGGCTTCGCGGAATTCACCGACCGTGTAGGCATCTACCTCGCCGGTGAGACGGCAAAGGTGGTAGCCCTCGCCCTCGTCTGAAGATTCGACATTGATTTCCAACATGAGAGTTACCCCGCTTGCGCCACGTTCTCAGATCTGGTGACCTGCGCGGTTCATTGCGAATTGGTTAGGTTAGCGGAGCCTCGTGAACACAGCACAGTGAACAAGGCGATACCATTTCAGCCGTGACCAACGTATTGCTTGCCACCGATGCCGACTGGCTGTTCGACGACGTCGCTGCTGCCCTCGGCGGAACCCACGACGTGCACCGTGTTCGGGAGGGATCCCAGGTTGCTGCGGCCGTGGGTGAAGTCGATCCTGAGCTTGTGATTCTCGACCTGCAGATCGGCAACATGGGCGGTGTGGCGACGTCGCTGCTCATCAAGCAGGAGGCGCGCGCTGGACGCTTGCCCGACGTTCCTGTCTTGCTGCTGCTCGATCGCGAAGCAGACGAGTTCTTGGCGACAACGTCGGATGCTGATGCGTGGGTCACGAAGCCGTTGAACTCGCTTGCGCTGCGCAAGGCCGCGAACGCCCTGCTGTAGTCGACTAGCGGTCGAGCCCAACGATTTCTACATCAGGTGGCAACCGCAGCACGCGGGTTAGGCGAAGTGCTCCGAAGAGGACACCGGCGACGACGACCGACCCGGCGAGCAAGATGAGTGCGCCGACGAGCTGAGCCGAGAGCTGCTCGGCGTTTGTGATGCCGACCGCCAGCGTGCCCCAGAGCCCTGCTGCGCCGAACACGCCGACGACCCCCACCGGGTCATCGACCGTGACGCGGGGAAGAAGTTCGATAACGGCGAGCGCCAGGAGCGTCCCGACGGTTGCGAAGATCACTGCGCGTAGCACGGTCAGGTCGAGGGGCGCTCCCGCCGCCGATACGACTCCTGCGATGACGCCGTGAACTGCGGTCGGGGTTTCGACAGACCCGGTTCGCTGCCATCCAACGACCGCCGCAGCGACCGTTCCGACCGCGCCCGCAAGCACGAAATATGGCGCGGTGTCGAACACGGCGTTGGTCCATGTGTTGCTCGGCCGGGTGCTAAGTCCAACGACCGTCGAGAGGAAGAGGGCCGCGCCAATCGAAGCCGCGCCCATCGACTTTCCCGGGATCTCGCGCATTGTGCCGTCGGCGCCGATCCGTCCGCGTCGCGGCCCGATCACGAGCAATCCGACCGTCGCCATCCATCCGCCAACGCCAAAGATCGATGCTGCGCCAGCATCGAGAAAGTCTTGCCCGTCGATCGAAATCGACGCAAGGATTCCGGCTGATTCGCGGCTCCAGGCCAACACCGGTAGCGCCAACCCGCCAACCACCAGGCCGGTGACGGTGTGGGCAACGAATGTTGCGCGCTCGGCGAGACCTGCCGCGACGATCGTGGCGACGAGTACGGCGACGGCCATTTCGACCCAACGATCAGCCGCCGTTGTTTCGCCCGGCCGGATGATCCCAGCTGCGACGGCTCCGAGCACCGCACCAGATGCGGTTGCGACGTGTCGACTCGCCCCGGTGCTGACGGAGCGGTGGCGCGTCAAGCCTTCGACCATCAGGAGCAAACCCACGGCCGAAAGCAAGATAGAGACCCCGGAAATGAGGGCCCAGAGGGTTGCGAGTTCGTCGGCCACCTAGCAACGAGTTGACCATCTCAGGTGCCACAACGCCCACTTCGGTAGCGGGATTCGCCGTGACAAACGCCTCTGGTCGACACGGCCCATTTTCTGCCCAACCCATCAATTCCGATGTACCTGTGTCGATTGGCTCAGATGGTCCGACGTACGTCCAAAAACACAGAGGAACGGCCAGACCGTGCCGCTGGACGCTTCCTCCGGAAGCTAAAGATCGGTCCGCGGCTGCTCCTCTTTATGGCCGTCCCCGTCGTGGCGCTCCTCGCGCTGATCGGCCTGCTCGCGACCGCCGATGCCCAGTCGCTGCTTCAGCTGCGTCGATTCGACCAGAACAGCCAGAGCGTCGACGAACTCGTCACCGTCCGAGCCCGCCTGCAAACCGAACGTCATGTGGCGCTACTCGACCTCGACCCAACGGCCGAACAAGCAAATATCGATATCGAGGCCCTGAAGGCCGTGATGGACGCACACGGTCTTTCGACGGTTGCCGACGAGATCGTCAGCGACCTCACGATTGCGCGACAGCTGGCGGAAGCGAACCGTCTGACGCAAGCCCAGGTGGCCTATAACGATTTGATCGACCAGTTCGGCGGCGCCATCAACCGCCAACTCGATGACGCTCCCATTGGACTCGCTCTGCAACGAAGTAACGCCCTGAGTGCCCTCTTGGCGAGCGAAGAAGCCTTCTTGCGTGAAGACATCGCTGCTCGGGCGTCGACCATCAACATCGTCGAGCTCACCCGGCTCCACACCAGCGCAAGCGAAGCGCTCGATCGGTACAGCCTGAACGCAACCACCGAGCGAGCCCAAGCGCTCGAAGCCCTCACCGTGAGCTCGTCGTGGCGCACCCTCACCCTCATGCGAGCGGCGTCCTTCGGCGGCGGCGACGTTGCCTTCGATGTGAACAGCTGGGCGCCATCGGCAAAGGTCCGCAGGCTCGCATTCCACGTACTCGCGCTCGAAGAGACGACCGCGTTGCAGACCGACGTTGCTGAAGCGGTGGACGCGGAAGCACGCCGACTGGCCATCCTGGCCGGCATTGTCCTCCTCGTGTTGACGATCGCGACGCTCGGAACACTTCGCCTGCGTCGCAGTATCGTCGGCCCATTGTCGAACCTGACGGTGAATGCACGTCTGTTGAAACAGGGCGAACTCGCCCCGATCGACGATCCGGCCACAGACGAAATTGCCGAGGTGGCGCACGCATTCTCCTCGCTTGCCTCGACGATGGAACACCTCTGGACCGACGTCGATGCCGTATCCACGGCTGTTGCGGCACGTGACTACGACCGCCGCATCGACACCGATCAACTCGAGGGTGACTGGCTGCGTCTTGCAACCACGATGAACGAAACACTGGCCACCGGCGAAGCACACCGCGATGCCGTTAAGGAAGAACTCGATCGACGTGTCGTCATGACCGAGATCTCGAACACCGCGGTGCTCGCCGAGTCGGCGCCCGAGCTCACCGCGGCCGTGCTGCGTCATCTTCCGCAGGTCTTGCCGGGATCCCACGCGCACTTGCACGAACACCCGAGCGGGCCACCACACGTGGACCTCGGAGTGCACCTCGAGCAGAGCATCTCGGCCCTTGAGGTCCCAACGCTGATGGACAATGCGCAACGGGTCGAACTCCGGGACGGACCGGGCATCGCCAGCCTCGTCGAGTTTCCACAAGGACCACCGGCGGTCCTCGTACTTCGATTCGGCGACACCGAACCTGCCCAGATCGAACCTCTCGTATCACTCATGGAAACCGCGGGCCAGATCCTCGCCCAAGCACACCGACGCCAGGCCGCCGAGACCCGGGCGACGCATGATCGCGAACACGACATTCTCACGGGTCTGCCGAACTCGACGCACCTGCGCCGCTGGTTCGCTGCTCGAAGCGATCAGAACACATGGACAGCGATCGGCGTGCAACCAAAACGCCTCGACGAATGGGACGGTGTGTTCGGCCGCAACGCCCGCGACCTCGTCCTGCACGCCTTTGCCACGCGCCTCAACACGCAGCTCACAACGACAGCACGCGAACTGGGTGTCGAAGTCGGAATTGCACGGATCAGCGAGCCGGACTTCATCTTGCTGGTACCGACGAGCAGCGCCCCGCACTTCATCGAAGCCATCACCGCATCGGCCTCGGAACCGCTCGCCGTCGATGGCGCACGGGTCAACGTCGATGTCACCCTCGGTGTCGTCAACCAACTCGAAGCGGCCGACCGCGACCTCACCCAGACCATGGCGAACATCTCTGCTGCCGTTCGCCAGGCCGACGGTCGAGCAACGCAGGTCATCACCTTTGAGCCCCGTCACCGCGACGAGGTCCGTCGCCGGACGGAGCTGACCAACTGGCTCGCGAACGCGATCGACAACCGCGACCTGTTCGTCCACTTCCAGCCGGTCGTCAACGCCACGACGACAACGATCGAAGGCTACGAGTTGCTGATCCGTGGCTCCCAGAACGGCAAGCCAATCTCGCCAGCAGAGTTTGTGCCGATCGCCGAGGAGACGAACATGATCGTCTCCATTGGCGAGTTCGTGCTTCGCGAAGCGTGTGCCGCACTGCCATTCTTGCGCGGCGACTCGCCGTACGTGGCCGTCAACCTGTCGCCGATCGAGCTGGCCGACGACGGACTCCTCGAACGCATCGAACGCGTGCTTCATGAATCGCAGGTCGATCGACACCGAGTCGTATTCGAAGTCACCGAAGGTGCAACGACCACCGCAGACGACGTCGAGCTGCTCAAGAAGATCCGGGCTCTCGGGGTCAAGATTGCGATCGACGACTTTGGTTCAGGTCAGTCGAACCTGTCGTATCTCACCACGTTGCCGGCACAGATTCTCAAGCTCGACCGCAGTTTGGTCACGCCGATGGTCGACGATGTCGGCGCATCGTCGGTTGTGCGAAAGGCCATCGAGATGGCCCACGACCTCGGTATGAGTGTCGTCGGCGAGGGTGTCGAGACCAACGAGGAGCTCAACGCGCTTCGTCGAATGCGCTGCGACCGCATTCAGGGGTGGCTCACCGGACGTCCCGGTCCACTCGAGAACTTCATCGAGATCACGATCGACCGTCCCGTCACCCGCATCAACGTGCCTCGGAACAATCGGTGACAAAGACCTCGCGTCCGCGTCGACTGCGATCGGCAATAGCCGTTCTCCTCGCCGCGTCCCTTTTCGTCACCGCCTGCGGTGACCTCACTCCGGATTCGCTCGCGTACGCAACCGATGAAACCGAACCGACGATCATCCGAATCGCGACGCCGCGCATCGCCGGGTTCGA
This sequence comes from uncultured Acidimicrobiales bacterium, assembly GCA_938002955.1. Classification (GTDB taxonomy): domain Bacteria; phylum Actinomycetota; class Acidimicrobiia; order Acidimicrobiales; family SHLQ01; genus SHLQ01. The sequence continues at coordinate 50,945 of CALLAA010000145.1, read as the reverse complement.
AGCGGCCATCGCCAGCTGGGAACGTGAACACCCGACCGCCGAGGTCGAAATCTCGGTTCGAAATATCGACGACCACCACCGCTCGGTTCTCGATAACGCCGGTGCCGGCGGCCAGTTCGACATCGTTGCGTTCGACGCAACGTACGGCCCCGAAGTTCGCGAGAAGCCGGAACTCTTCGTCGATCTCACGACCATGGGCGCCGATCTTGATGAGACCGACTTCTTGGCGTCACGCTGGGCCGAAGGGATCGGTACCGACGGGTCGCTGATCGGCGTCCCGATCGATATCGAAAGCACCGCGCTCGTTCTCCGAGCAGACCTCGTCGGCGACGAGATCGTCGGCCAGCTTCGCGAGGCCCGTACCTGGTGCGACGTCTTGGTCGCTGGCGACGCGTTCTCCGACGAAACCCGCAAAGCATTCCTCGCCGATGGGGATGACCTGCTCGTAGCGATCCTGGCCCAGACCCGCACCTCATTCGCCGACGACCAAGGCAACCTGATCGACGCTGACCAAGCCGAGCTCGAACGCGCGTGGGACCTCGCCATGATCGCCGTTGGCGAAGGCCCGCTCCACGGCGATCCGTGTGAGGGCACCGACGATGTCCAGCGCATCGCCCGCAACCTCAACTTCGACGATTCATTGTGGCGCTCCGAACTCGCAAGCGACGACTTCGCTGCGGTCTTTGCACCGTGGACGTTCCGCCGACGCATCTCGAACGCTGCACCCGAAAAGGCCGGCAACTGGATCGCCATTCCGCTCCCACGAACGAGCGAAGGCTCCGCATCGAGTGAAGGGGGCTTGCATCTCAGCGTGCTCGAGAGCAGCGAAAATCGCGATTTGGCGTACGACCTGCTCCTCACCCTCACCGACCCGATCGTTCAAGAACTGAGCTTCGCCGACGGCCTCGGGCCGCTTCCGGCGACCGCGACGTTCCACCGCAACCGGGAGGCAGAGGTCGCCCCCGAGGACTTCTTCGGCACCAACGGGGTCGGTGCCATCTATAGCGCAACGGCTCGAAGCCGCCCAACAGCGCTCGCGTCGCCGCAGCGTCGCATCGCTATCGAGTCCCTCGTCGAGGCCCTGAACAGCGTCGAAGGTGGCGGGCAGACGCCTCTCGAGGCATGGGAAGACGCGGTCGAACGCATCTCCGAGCAGCTGTCCAATTAGCTACTCGCACAACACATCCATGTGGTGTGCCGTATTCACCGGGCGCTGAGTACACCTGTACCCGCCGGTAGGAAGTACATTGGCGCCCATGAAAACCCGCGTCTCCCCGCAGCGCCTCGTCCTCGGAATCGGTATCGGTGTAGCCCTCTTCACCGTGCTGTCCGGCATCGCTGCTCAGGTCTTCCACTTCGACCCTGCTGACAACCCGGTTCACCGCACCGTGTTCGCCAATATCCCGGGTGCGATAAAGGTTGCGTTCTACACGCTGCTGCCCGTGATGATCGTGTACGGCGCGTGGGTATTCTCGCTTCGCATCAAGAACTGGGAACGAGGCGGACCCGACAACCGAGCCACCACGTCCAAGAACGCAAAGACCCGTCTCGCAGACCTCCGTTCGGGTCTCTACATGAAGACCCTGCTGCGTGAACCAGCGGCCGGAATCATGCACTCGATGATGTACTTCAGCTTCGTCGTGCTCCTCGGCGTCACCACGACGCTCGAGATCGATCACCAGTTGCCGACGGCACTCAAGTTCCTCCACGGCGGCACCTACAAGGGATACGCCTTCGTCGGTGACTTCGCTGGCCTGATCTTCACCATCTCGATTCTGTGGGCAATCGGCCGCCGATACGGACCTCGCGCTATGCGTCCCTACCGCATCCGGGTAAAGAGCAAGCCTGAGCACGCGATCATCCTCGCCACGTTCCTGACGATCGCCGTCACTGGCTTCCTGGCCGAAGGTTGGCGTATCGCGCTCGAGGGCCAGGCTCTCGGCGGCCTTCCCGAGTACGAAAAGTGGAGCTTCATTGGTTACCCGATCGCGCAACTCGTCGAAGGCACCGGCTCGATTGCTGGTTGGCACCAGGCATGGTGGATTGCCCACGTGCTCTCCTTCGTGGGCTTCCTGATCCTCCTGCCGATCACCATGCTTCGCCATATCTTCACCTCGCCGCTCAACATGTACCTGAAGGACAAGGACCGTCCGAAGGGCGCCATGAAGGCAATGCCGAACCTCATGGAGACCGAGCTCGAGAGCTTCGGTGTTTCGACCGTCGAAGAGTTCACGTGGAAGCAACTGCTCGACACGGACTCGTGCACCATGTGCGGCCGCTGCACCAGCGTCTGCCCCGCAAACGCAACCGGCAAGCCGCTGGACCCTCGAGAGATCGTGCTCAAGGTTGGCGAGGTTATGGCCCGTACCGGAGACCCCCAGGTCTCCCCTCCGATCAGCGTCGACGCCGAGATCACCGTGCCATCGAACTGGATGTTCGACCGCGTGACGTCCGAAGAGCTGTGGGCGTGCACGTCATGTCGCGCCTGTGACGAGATCTGCCCGGTCAACATCGAGATCCTCGACAAGATCCTCGACATGCGTCGCTACTTGTCGCTTATGGAATCGGACTTCCCGACCGAGCTGGGCAACGCCTACCGCGGCATGGAAAACCAGATGAACCCATGGGCGCTGAGCCAGGGTGACCGCGCCGACTGGGTCGTCGACGACTCCGTCACCGTGCTCGCCGGCGACGAACCGCTCGAAGCCGAATACCTCTACTGGGTCGGCTGCGCTGGCTCCTTCGACGACAAGAACAAGAAGGTCAGCCAGGCCCTGTCGAAGCTGATGAACCGTGCCGGCGTGTCGTACGCCATCCTCGGTCCAGCCGAGAACTGCACCGGCGACTCCGCTCGGCGAACCGGCAACGAGTACATCTTCCAGATGCTCGCCATGCAGAACATCGAGACACTCGACGGCATGGGGGTCAAGAAGATCATCACCCAGTGCCCGCACTGCTTCAACACCCTCGCCAACGAGTACCCACAGCTCGGTGGCCACTACGAGGTCATCCACCACAGCGAGTTTCTCGAGCAGCTCATCGAAGATGGCGACCTCGACATGAGCAACGCGTCGCTCGAAGAGCGCATCGTGTACCACGACGCTTGCTACCTCGGCCGCCATAACGACATCTACATGGCGCCTCGTAAGGTCCTTGGCTCCCTCGGCGGAGTCCAGATTCTCGAAGCCGAGCGCAATGGCACCAAGAGCATGTGCTGTGGCGCAGGCGGCGGACGTTTCTGGATGGAAGAGACCACTGGCAAGGACGTCAACGTCGAACGCTCCGAGCAGCTCGTCGCTACGGGCGCCGAGCGCATCGCGACCGCGTGCCCGTTCTGCTACGTCATGATCGATGACGGCGTGAAGGGGCAAGGTCTCGACGAGGACGCCGTACAGGTCGCCGATATTGCGATCCACATGATCGAGGCGCTCGAACGCGGCGATGAGATCGCAAAGCAAGCAGCGCTCTCACCAACGTTTGCCTACGTCGACACTCCCGTGTCGCTTGGTTCAGGCGGTGCAACCGCTCCTGGGCCAGACGCCACCGTGACCCCGACCGAGACCGAAGAGGCCTAGGCCTCATACACGAACGAACGTAGTCGCACGCCGCGTCGCTCTGGTCTGTCACACTGAGGGCAATGCGGCGTCGACTTGTGTGTTTGCTCACGGCCCTTGGCCTTCTGGCTTCGGCCTGTGCGAGTTCGAGCGACGCCGCCGAGGTGGCGGCGCCGGAGACGACAGCGTCGACACCGGATACAACCTTGCCGGAAACGACCACGACCGCACCCGAGACGACCGCCCCACCCGAAACCGAACCAGCGGTCGAGACCACAACCACGACGGAAGCGGCGACAACGACCACAGCGCTCGTCGACACCGCCGAGGCCCCTGCCGACGACAACGCCGGCGTCGTGGGCCAGCAGGTCGACCTGTCCGGCGACACCGACCTCGTGTTGTGGTTCTGGGCTCCCTGGTGACCACATTGCAAAGCAGCAGCTCCTGCGGTCGCAGAGCTTCAACTACAGCACCCTGATGTCACCTTCGTCGGCGTCGGCCTCGATGGCACCACCGCCGAGCTCGACGAGTTCGTTACGGCTCAAGGCGTCGAATCGATGGTCCATATCACCGACGACACACACGCAGCCGAAATCGACCAGCTCTTTGCCGAGTACAGCGTGAATGCAGTTCCCACCTTCGTCGTGATTCAGGGCGGCGGCGAATCCCGGCTGCGCAGTGGCTGGAGCGAGTCACAACTTCGCGACGACATCGACTGGCTCGAGAGCACATAACCGCTAGCGGGCGACACCTCTTGTGGCGGAGAGCCCTGCGCCAGCAAATGCCACGACGCCAACGAGCAACGCCACTTGAATCGACGCGAACTCGGCAACCGCACCGAGCAACAACGCACCCACAAGCTCGCCAACCGATGTGGTTTGGCCCATCAGCGAATGTACCGTCGCCCGCACCTCCGTTGGAGCGTCACGGTTCGCCCACCCTTCGAGCACCGGCCAAAGAGCCTCACGAACGCTGTCCTGCATCATGTAACCAATCGCGATCACCACGACGATGTTGGTAATCGCAGCGATGAACCCACCGACGGTCGCCACCGCCAATAATGCCACCGCAAGCCTCGCAACACCGCGGCCACGCTCGAGGTATCGAGACGCAGCCGCGTTCACCACGAGGCCGGTCAGCGCAAGGATGAAGAACAGCACCCCGAGGACGACGAGTGAGTCGCTCGCCGCCGCAGAATCGGCTCCGGTGTTATCCAAAAAGTGCTTAAAGCCAAGACGATCAAAGCCTTCAGCACCGAGATCGAGCAACAAGATGACGACGACGAGCACCCGCAGCCGCGGTCGGTCTCGCACGACTGTCAGCCCCTCGCGGAAAATGTCGATGAACCCGCGCCCGGTGTCCTTCCCGGGGGTGAAGTGCTCCTCGGTCATGACGAGGTAGAAGTACAGGCCGAGCAGCAAGTATGCGACGCCCATCATCGCTCCCGCCCACCGGATCGACGTCAGCACACCGACCGCGATCGTGACCGGCAACGTCAAGAGCGAGAACGCAATACCAAAGCGATGCCGTCGCAGGAGCAGCCGCTCTACGTCATCATCATCGAACGTGCCGATGCCTTTCAGTTCGTCGGTGACCCATGCGGTGTCCGCTCCACTACGAAAGGTCCAACCAATACCGACGAGCATCTGCGCCGGCAGGATGACCCAGTAATTCGTGCTTGCGACGCTCCACACGAAGCTGATGCCCATCACGACTTGAGCAATGACCAGTGACCGCTTGCGCGACTGGAGATCGGCGACTACTCCCGTCGGCGTCTCGGCCAGCAGCACCGAGGCTTCGAGCACAATGCCCAGCAACACAAGCTCCGCTGGCCCGAGCTCGAGCTCCACGATCCAAAAGACCGTGAGCACCAGCCAGAAGCCCCATTCGATTCCTTCTACGACACCGAACCCCCGGACGAAGAGTCGTGCCGGATCTGCTCGGCGAGACGTCATTTCGTGAAGTTCTTCCAGTACTGGCTCGGACGAGGTCCCACCTGTCCCTGGTACTTAGACCCAATGATGCCTGAGCCATAGGGGTTGTCGGCTGCGGTCGTCATCTGCATGAAGCTCACCTGACCAACGCGCATGCCGGGGTACAGCGTGATCGGCAGGCTCGCGACGTTGGACAGTTCGAGGGTGATCTGCCCATCCCAACCAGCATCGATAAAGCCCGCTGTGGAGTGGATGAGCAACCCGAGACGACCGAGGCTCGACTTGCCTTCGAGACGTGCGACGAGATCATCGGGGAGCGCAATTCGCTCGAGTGTCGACCCGAGGACAAACTCGCCGGGATGCAAGATGAACGGGTCATCATCGGAGGCCTCGACCGGTTCGGTGAGGTCGGAGAGATCTTGCTTGACGTCGATAAGGCCGCGCGTGTGGTTCCGGAACACGAGGAAACGATGGTCGAGGCGCACGTCGACCGACGACGGCTGAACGGCGCTCGCGTCGATCGGGTCGATGGCGATGGTGCCGGCGTCAAGATGTTCACGAATACTGCGGTCGCTCAAGATCACGGGTGAACTCTATCCCTCGCTCCGGCGGGCGTTGCACGCAGCGCGATCTTGGCGAGCAGCACTACCGATGCTGGTCGATCAGAATCGGGTTGCCATCGGGATCGACCATCGAAAACGACGCGGGTCCCGAATCGCTGTCCTGGGTTGTGTCGTCGCCAATGCTCACGCCTGCTTCGACATACGCGTCGCGCAACGCACGAATGTCGGTGAATCCGTCGATCTCGGAGGTGTCGTTCGCCCAGCCGGGGTTGAATGTGAGCATTGGCTTGTCGAACATGCCCTGAAACAGCCCAATGATTACCGGCCCGTTCATCAGGATCGCCCAACTCTCCTCATCGCCACCGGTTACGGAGAATCCCAGCGTGCTGTAGAACTCGGTCGATACCGCAAGATCAGCAACCGGGAGGCTGATCGAAAAGGCACCCATGGATGAAGCGTTCGTAGATACGGTCATCTCTGAGTTCTAGCAAAGGAGTCGTGAACAAGTTCTGAAACAACGCGCCGTGGAATGCTCGGCGGAGCACACGCTGTTTACGCTCGACGTATGGCCATTCGTCTCATCGCTGGAATCGTCCTGCTCGCAGGTCTCGTCGTCCTCGCCCTCGTCGGCTTTGGAGGCGGCGAAGATGACACCACGTCGGTCGACGTCGTTGCGGATGCAGCGACGAGTGAGAGCGCCACCGCCGACTCCACAGCGGCCCCAACCACGACCGAAGCGCTCGAGGTCGCTCCCGAGAACTACGGTCCCCGCAAGGACCTCGTCAACCTCGACGGATGGCGAAACACCGACAACACCTCGATCGATGACTTCAACGGCAAGGTGCTCCTCGTCGAAATGTGGACGTTCGGCTGCAGCAACTGCAAAGCCCGAATCCCCCACAACCAAGCGCTCTACGCAGCGACGAGCCGGGACGACTTCGACATCATTGGCGTCCACGCCCCCGAGTTCTCCTTCGAAGCCGAGATTCCAAACATCGAAGATGCAATCGAACGACTCGGTGTGACCTGGCCCGTTGCAATCGACACCAACAAAGAGAACTTCCGCGCATGGCAAGAAGGCGGCCGACGCTTCTGGCCACGCACCTACGTCATCGACCAGAACGGCGACATACGGTACGACCACATTGGTGAAGGTCGTTACGAAGAGCTCGCACAGACCGTGCAATACCTCATCGATAATCCGCCCCCTGCGACCTCGTGATCGACACGCTTCTCGAGGGCGTCGAGAGCCTGCGCCTTCCGTGCAGCTGGGTCTTGCTCATACCCGCTGCTGCGATCACGATCTTCGGCAGGCGCCGAACACCGCTCGTTATCTCGGTCTTCGTCGCCGTTGCGACCCTCATAGCGTGGGTGCGCTTTGCCGGATGGTGGTTCGAGACCCCGCGAGGCTTCGTACAGATCGCGCTCGGACTGATCGTCATGGCTGCGGCTGCAATCGCGTGGAAGCTCGACCGTGGCATCTCTGACGCAGCGGCCTCTGCCATCACCGCCGTTGTTGCGGTGTGGGCGTGGATTCCGTGCGTCGGCCCCGAATTGGCCGACATCCTCAACGGCGCTCGTCGCGAACCCCTTGCTCACCTCGGAGGAACCGTGTCGTTCTTCCTCGGCTTGCTCCTGCCATTCATCTCCATTGCTGCCGCCGGTGTGGCCTTCCCGAAACTGCAGGAGAAGCTGTCGCACCGAGCCATCGTCACCGGCGGCGCGATCGTCCTCGGCCTGGTTGGGCTGCTTTTTGTGACGACCCTCTACGACGATCTCTCCTCGGCACTGTTCCGAATCAGCGAGTTCTAGACCCACGAACCGGCAGCGCCGCAATGCTGGGCCAAACGGCCCAAATCTGCGGACACATCTCAATCTGGACACCAAAACGCTCGATCTGTGCCCTATGCGATTCTTCACCACGGTCACCCCAGCTGGACGCCTCGAATACTTCTTCGTCGCCATCGTGCTGAACGTCATTGTGTACGCGTCGGTCATTCTCCTCTTTGAGCTCACCGTCGACCCGGTTACCCGAGAGATCAGTTACGCAGCGGACAAGCTTGCGCTGATGGCGTTCATCTATGTCGGCTTTCTGTTCCTCGCTGTTATCAACGTCCTTCGCCGGATGAAGGACCTGCACATGGGCGCAGGGTGGGTTGTGCTTCTCTTCGTGCCCGTCGTGAACCTGATCTTCCAGCTGATGCTGCTGTTCTCCAGCGGAGTCTCGAGCGAGACCTACACCCCGTTCGGCGACAACCCATACGACCCAGACTCATGGGTACCTACGGCTCCCGCCTCGGGCACCGGCGGCCCGGCCGTAACGTTCCGCGGACAAGCACTGTTGCTTCCTGGAGAAGAAGACCAGGCCGCATAGCGCTGGCGCTGTCTGGCGCTCAATTGCGTGCTGCGTCCCCGTATGCAGTGCGTGCCTGCTAGCAAGTGCAGGTGACCCTTTCTCGACGTGAACTGCTCGCTGCTGGTCTCGGCCTCACCGCAGCTGCCTGCACCAGCCAGTCCGAGCCGGTGGCTAACCCAGTCCCGGACACGGCCACAACGAGCGCTCCGACGACACAGGCGCCGACAACCACCACCCAGCCCACGCCCGTCGCCGCGCCCGACTTCCAAGGTCCTTCACCGTTCGCCCTCGGGGTCGCCTCCGGAGACCCCGACTCGACATCGGTCGTCCTGTGGACCCGGCTGTTGACATCGGCCGAACAGGCCCCGACCGGCCTCGATTACCGCGTCGCCGTCGACATCGCCCGAGATCAGAACTTCGCTGAGCTCGTCCACAGTTCCGTCCAGGACGCGCCCGCAGCACTTGGCAACAGCGTCCATGTGCTCGCGACCGACCTCGACCCCGACAGTTGGTATTGGTATCGATTTCGGGCTGGTGATCACACCTCCACCAGTGGTCGAACACGGACGGTTCCGGCCTCTGGCGATACCACACTCCGGTTCGGATTCTCCTCGTGTCAGAACTGGGAGAGCGGCACGTACGCAGCCCATCGACATCTCGCCGACGCTGACCTCGACCTCTTTGTTTGGCTCGGCGATTACATCTACGAATACGGGCCGGGCAATGGCGGAGTGGTCAGCTCGGCAGGACGACGCCTGCACAACTCCCCAGAGGTCACGACGCTCGACGGCTATCGATCTCGTTACGCCCTCTACAAATCTGACCCGCACCTCCAAGCGCACCACGCGGCGCGGCCGTGGCTCATCACCTGGGACGACCACGAGGTCGACAACAACCACGCCGGGCTCGCAACCGAAGACGCCCAAGACCGAGCCGCGTTCGAGCAACGACGGCTCGCCGCGCACCAGGCCTGGTGGGAAAACATGCCAGTTCGCCTCGACCCCCCGAGCCCCGAAGGCGACTTCACGATCTATCGATCGACGTCGTGGGGTTCACTCGTCGACCTGCACCTGCTCGATGGGCGCCAGTACCGAGACCCTCAACCCACCGATGGTGAACCGCTGATCTTGCCCGGCGTCGGCGACCTCGGCGTCCGCCTCTTGGGCCCGACAGCGACCGACCCCACCCACACCATGCTCGGGGCCGAGCAACGGGCGTGGCTCGAGCAACAAGTAGCGGCATCCACAGCGACCTGGAACGTGCTCGGCAATCAGGTCTACATGCACGGCCTGAACGCATTTCCCGGCGAAGTGCCGGCCACCAACACCGACACCTGGGACGGCTACTTCGGCGAGCGAAAGGCCCTACTCGAGACCTTGACCGCGACCTCGGACAACCTCGTCATCTTGAGCGGCGACTTCCATGCAGCATCGGGAGGTGACGTGCGAGCCGACCCGTTCGATCTCGAGACCCCCGTGCTCGCCACCGAGTTCATGGCACCCGCCATCAGCTCGGCCTTTCCGGAAAACCTGCGGAGCCTGGCGCCCTTGGTACTCGGCATCAACCCCCAAGTTCGGCACTTCTCTCCGGAGAACGGATTCATGATCTGTGAGGTCACGGACACCGCCTGGACGACCGAAATCCACCTGCTCGCAGACCGGACCTCGGAGTCATCGGCGATTTCGATAGACACCACTTTGCGAGTCAATGCCGGCGCACCCGGGATTGCGTCCATCTCCTGACTACTGTGTTGCTATGTTGCATTCGGGTCGTCGTCCAAACGTGCTGTGCATGGTTCTCGCAGGTGGAGAAGGCAAGCGCCTCATGCCACTCACTGCGCAGCGTGCCAAGCCTGCTGTTCCCTTCGGTGGGCGCTATCGATTGATCGACTTCGCGATCTCCAACCTGGTCAATTCTGGGTACCGAAAGATCGTCGTGCTCACCCAGTACAAGTCTCACAGCCTCGATGTCCACATCTCCCGGACGTGGAGTCTCTCCACAGAACTCGGGAACTACGTGACCACCGTTCCAGCGCAGATGCGCCGTGGCCCGCAATGGTTCACTGGCTCGCTCGACGCGATCTACCAGAACTTCAACCTCATCGATGATGAGCGGCCCGAGAACATCATCGTCTTTGGCGCCGACCACATCTACCGAATCGACGCCCGCCAAATGCTCGACGCTCATCTCGAAGGCGGCAAGGGCGCAACGGTTGCCGGTATTCGAGTTCCGATCGAAGAAGCCAACCAATTCGGTGTGATCACAATCGGCCCAGACTCCAACAAGATTCTTCGCTTCGATGAGAAACCGGAGAACGCACAAGGACTACCGGACTCCCCCGGCGAGGTTCTGGCCTCGATGGGCAACTACATCTTCTCGACCGAGATGCTGATGGACCTCGCATCCGATGACGCCCGCAAGGACGGATCGAAACACGACATCGGCGGCGACCTGATCCCCGAACTCGTCAGCAAGGGCGAAGCAAACGTCTACGACTTCACGACCAACGTCGTACCCGGTGACACGCAGGACAACCGGCACTACTGGCGAGACGTTGGAACGCTCGACTCGTACTTCGCGGCCAACATGGACCTGGTGCAGCCCGAGCCAATCTTCAACCTCTACAACCCAAGCTGGCCGATCTTCAGCTACAGCCGCAACCTCCCACCGGCCAAGTTTGTCGCCGACTGGCGATCGGGCGACCCAACGGTGATCAACTCGATCGTGAGCACCGGCGTGATCGTTTCGGGTGCGCGTGTCTCAAACTCGGTCGTCTCGGTGGGAAGCCACATTCACCATGGCGCCGACCTGGAGAACGTCGTGCTACTCGACGACGTCACCGTCGGCCCGGAGACCGTGCTGCGGAACTGTGTGATCGACAAGAACGTGATCGTTCCAGCAGGTGTACAGATCGGTGTGGATCCCGTCGCCGATGCCGAGCGTTACACCGTGAGCGACGACGGCATTGTCGTGATCGCCAAGAACGCGATGGTCAACTAGCTGCCACCGGCGCAGCGCTACAACCAGCTACTCGCCGATGCCAGCGAGGTCTTGAGTGAGCTTGGGCGATCCGTCTTCGGGAGCGATCAAACAAATCACCTCTCGGTCGCCGCGCTCCCACGAGAGCTCCGTTGGCCGGACCGTGTTGATGTAGTAGATCGACTCTTCGTATGACTTGCCGACGAACGCCTCAAACCGAGAGGCACAGCCAGTTTCACCCTGCGCCGTCACCTCGGGATCACCGGGAAAATCGTCGCCGGTGATCTCGAACAACGCATAGACCTGGGCATCGTGAGGCTCGTCACACGGGATACCGGTGAACTCGCTCACCTCGGACGAAGCGGGCATATCGACGCAATCGCCTTCTTGGACAGCATCGACGCGGACTTCGCCTGCGCCGGTGATCGTGCCGTCCTCTTCACGGGTTGTGCCGTCGCCCGAACATCCGAGCAGCAGCACGGCCAACGCTACTGTTCCCAAAAGTTGACGTCGCATGACGCACTTCCTCTCTAGTCCGCAATGGCCCAATCGGCAGAACCCCACAGTATGTGAGAGATTGCGATCACCGTGCGCACCGCGAGGTCAGGAGGGTCGGCGGGCCGCCGCTTCTCGGTACACCTCGAGGTGCTGTTGGGTTGGTTGATCCCAACTCCAATCGATCTTCATGCCACGCTTTTGTACTGAGGTTCGCTTGCGTTTGTTGTTCCACAAGGCAACCCCTCGGTGGAGCGCATCTAACATGCCCAATCCATCGATCGTCAACGCGACGACGCCGGTTCCCGTCTTCGGCTCCGCGTCGACGTCGATGACCGTGTCGACCAAACCTCCGACCGGAGTGACGACCGGGATGGTCCCGTACGCCATTGCTTGCATCTGCGCCAGACCGCATGGTTCGAAGCGACTCGGCATACAGAACAGATCCGCGCCGGCGAAGATCTGATGCGCCAGCACAAGGTCGTACCCGTCCACGAAACGGAAGACGCTCGGATACTGCTCAGCTAAGTCTCGGGCCCACAGCGACAAGCGCTCTTCGCCGCTTCCCAGCACGACGAGACGCGCTCCCATCCGTTCCAGATAGGGCACCAACCCCAGCAAGATGTCGACACCCTTTTGCTCCACAAGACGGGTGACGACGCCGATGAGCGGTCCGCCGTCGTCTTCCCAGTCAACGCTTGCGAGAAGCGCATCCTTGTTCGCAGCCTTATCGGGCAGTGTGTTGCGGCCGTAACTACCGGTGATGTGCTCGTCGGTCTCGGGATCCCACAGGGTGGTATCGATCCCATTTCGAATGCCAACTAAATCCGCCCCGCGCCCTGCCAGAAGCGTGTGCAGCCCAGCACCACGGGCCGGGTCGAGAATCTCTTCGGCATAGTTCGGGCTCACGGCGATGACCTGGTCGGCGAGCCGAATCGCCCCGGCCGCCGGGTTCAGCTCACCATGTCGATCGAACGCGGTGCTCCGGTCGGTGTCGATGGCCCGTAGCCAACCAATGTCCCCGTGCCCTTGATAGCCCAAGGTGTGAATGGTGTACACCGAGGGAACATCGGTCCACGCCAGTGTCATTGCCGTATGCCAGTCGTTGAGGTGAAGAACATCGGGCTTCGTTGCGTCGGTGATCGCAGCGACCGCAGCGGAGAACCCGAAGAACCGCTGATGGTTGTCGGCCCAGCCTTCTCCCGACGCATCGACGTACGGATGGGGTCGAGCCATACCCGGCACGGTGACCAACTGCACGAGACCAAGCTCGGGCGCCACACCAGCTCGAACGGACGCTTCCCCCACCCACTCGGGCACGGACAGTTCCGAGCTGGTCTCGGACTCCAGGACGACATCACCGTAATCCGGCAGCACGACAGTCAGCTCGACTTCGGTCGTGGCTCGAAGCGAACGGATCAGCCCTGCGGCCGCCTCAGCGAGACCGCCGACGCGGGCAACAGGTGCCGCCTCAGCGGTCGCAAACACAACTTTCACGGGCGCTCCTAGCCGTCGTCACTACGGTCGAGTGTGAACTCAACACCTGCACTATCGGCTGTTGCGGGTCGCCATGCAAGGTGACCAGCGAAACTTCGTCCTCGACATCCCATCGTCGCTGCGCGCCACAATCGGCGTAGACTCGAAGAACAATTCAACCACCGGGGAGCTCGGGCACATGCCGGGCTGAGAGGGTGACGACAGCGTCACCGACCCGCAAGACCTGAACTGGGTAATTCCAGCGGAGGAAGATGACATGAACCACGTATTTGTTCGCCTATCGGCTCGGACCCTCGTTGCGCTCGCAGCACTTGCGTTGCTCGCTAGCGCGTGCGGAGACGACACATTGAGCGAGGCCGCGTCGACCTGTTTCGATGAGCCATCGATCGACGCCATCACCGACGTGACTACCGACAACCTCGCCGGAACCACGATCACGTTGGCAACCCATGACTCGTTCACCCTTAGCGAATCGACACTCGCTGCATTTACCGACGAGACCGGAATCATCGTTGAACAAGTTGCGGTTGGTGATGCGGGTCAGCTCGTCAGCCAGGCCGTGTTGACCAAGGACAATCCCACCGCCGATGTTTTGTTCGGCATCGACAACAGCTTCATGTGCCGGGGAATCGACGCCGAGCTCTTCGTGCCGTACGCATCGCCAGGCCTCGACGATGTGGCTGACGAACTTGAGCTCGACCCGTTCAATCGCCTGACGCCAATCGACTACGGCGACGTATGCGTCAACTACTGGACCGACGCGCTACCCGGAGACGCACCCGAGTCTCTCGATGACCTCATCGATCCAGTCAACGCTGGCCAGTTCGTGACCGAGAACCCCGAGACATCATCCCCCGGCTTCTCGTTTCTTCTCGCCACGATCGCAAAGTACGGCGAAGACGGGTGGGAGGACTACTGGACGTCCCTCGTCGACAACGACGTCTCGATCACTGCCGGATGGAACGACGCGTACTACGGCGAGTTCATTGCCGGAGGCGGCGCTCGTTCCATCGTCACCTCGTACGCTTCGAGCCCACCAGCGGAGTTCTTGTTCGCCGACCCGCCCGTGGACGCACCTCCAACCGGGGTGTTGCAGGACAGCTGTTTCCGCCAGATCGAATTCGCGGGCGTTCTCAACGGAACTGCGCACCCAGAAGCGTCAGCTGCGCTGATCGACTTCATGCTGAGTACGACGTTCCAAGAAGACGTTCCCTTGAACATGTTCGTCTACCCCGCCAATGGCGAAGCAGCCCTCCCTGACGCCTTCGTGCAATGGGGACCGCTTGTGGACGATGCCCTCACGATCGACCCGGCCGTCATCGAAACGAACCGGGACGACTGGACCGAGCGATGGAACGCCATCGTGGCCAGCTAACGCCACAGACGCTCCGTCGGGCCGGCCTGGTGGCCGGCCCGACGATCTTTCTCGCGCTCTTCTTCATCTGGCCCGTCGCCCAGCTTCTGTGGCGCGGCCTCTCCGATGGCGACGGTGCACTGCTGAACACGTTTTCGTCATCGTCGATTCGTTCGGTCGCATGGTTCACGTTGTGGCAGGCGGTCGCGTCAACCGTGTTGACCTTGATCGTTGCGCTTCCGCTCACCGCAGTCATTGCAAACGTGACCTTTCGCGGCCGGCGCTTAGTCCAGGCGCTCGTAACCGTTCCCTTCGTGCTTCCAACGGTTGTCGTGGCTGGTGCATTCCTGGCGACCGGCGACAGACTCGGTGCGACGTCGGGCCCCTTTTCACTCACCAAGTCCGTGTTCGCCATCCTGGTCGCTCACGTCTTCTTCAACGTGGCCGTCGTGGTGCGAACGGTCGGGAGCTACTGGGGCCAGCTCTCCCGAGACGACGAGCACGCGGCACGAACGCTGGGCACACCGGCCTGGCAGACGTTCTTTCGAATCACCCTTCGCCGTCTTCGCCCGTCGTTGCTTGCGGCGACGTCGATCGTGTTTCTCTTCACCTTCACCTCGTTCGGGGTTGTGCTCATCTTGGGTGGCGCCCGCCAACGGACAATCGAAACGGAGGTCTTCCGATATGCGATTAGCCGTACGGACTTTGCGACCGCCGCCGCCCTCTCGATCGTCCAGCTCATCGCGGTCGTCGCGCTCGTCGCACTCAATCTGCGGCTCCGTTCATCGCTGGCTCAAAGCGACCGTCTCGCCGAGCGGGCCCAGCCTGCGCCCAATACGCTCACGCTCGGGTTGTCCTGGATGACCATCGCAGCCACGATCGGCCTGCTTAGCGTCCCGATCATCATCCTGGTCGAGCAGTCGCTGCAGACCGGCTCGGGGCTGGGCTTCGACAACTACCGATCGCTCGCCGACCGTCCGCCGTTCCTCACCGTTAGTCCACAGCGAGCGCTCGCGAATTCGCTGTGGTTCGCGGTCCTTGCGACGGCGATCGCCACGGTGGTCGGAGGGTGGACGTCCATCGCGATCGTTTACAGCCCGACGAAGATCTCGCGGCTCCTCGACCTTGGCTACTTGCTCCCGCTCGGCACGTCTGCGGTGACCTTGGGCTTCGGAATCCTCATCACCTTCGATTCTGGCTGGCTCGACCTACGCCAATCCTGGGTGATCATCCCGCTGGCTCAGGCTCTGATCGGCATCCCCTTCGTCACCCGAGCTGTCGTACCAGTCCTTCGATCGATCGACCCGCACCTTCGTGAAGCCGCTGCGAGCATGGGAAGTTCGCCGGCGCAGATTCGCCGCGATATCGACTTCCCGATCGCACGGCGGGCACTCGTCGTGGGGGCTGGGTTCGCCTTTGCCATCTCGCTCGGGGAGTTCGGTGCGACAAGTTTCGTTGGCAGACGGCCCGATTTCATGACGGTTCCGCTGGCGATTGGCCGGCTACTCAGCCAACCCGGTCAGAGCATTCGCGGGCAGGCGATGGCACTAAGCGTCATCTTGATGGTGATAACGACCGTCGTTCTTCTGATCGTCGATCGCGCTGATCGGTCCAACGTCCTCTAGGGCTTGACCCGAGCGTCTTTTTCGCCGATCGTTCAGACATGGAAATGGTCACCTGGACGCAAATGGATCACGGCACGAAGGCCGACTACGAGATGCTTGGCAAGCTCTATACCGAGCACACCCAGGGTGAGCTCATCGAGAACATGATCACGCTCCTCAAGATCATGGAGGGCCCAAAGATGGGCTACCAGATCGACCGCTATCAACACTCCCTTCAATCGGCGACTCGTGCGCTTCGAGCCGACGAATCACTCGACATGGTCGTTGGGGCATTGCTACACGACATCGGCGACCCGATCGCACCGCAGAATCACAGCGCGACCGCGGCGGCGATGTTGGCGCCGTACGTCGACGACGAGACGCACTGGGTGATCAAGCATCATGGCTTGTTCCAGGGCTACTACTACTTCCATCACATGGACGGAGATCGCAACGCTCGTGACGTTCATCAAGAGCATGAGTTCTACGAGGCGTGTGTGAAGTTCTGCCAGAACTACGACCAGAACTGCTTCGATCCTGACTACCCGACCCTGCCGATCGAGGACTTCATTCCAATGATGGAAGAGCTGTTTTCACGCGAGTCCCGAGTCCCAGGCGTAGCACCGCTCGGCATGACCGCCGACATCCACATCAACTAACGACCACCCGGTACCAGGTACCTTTCCGCCGTTCGGTACCAGGTACCTTTCCGCAGTTTGGTACCAGGTACCTCTCATCGGCTCGCCTCGGAGGCCTTCGCTATCGCGGCCTGGCGGAACTGCTCGGGGCCAAGCACGTGCGGTGGCTTACCTGACGAGTACACCAGGTCGATCTCTGTTGGCAGCGGGCTTTCAACAACGCTCTCGTACCCCCTCGCACCGCCAGCAAGCGACAGCGTGAAGTCGACGTGCAACCATTCCTGCGGGCGACGATTCCCGAGGTAGGCGGCATAGCTGGACCAAAAGTAGTCACCAAGCGACGTGATCCCGAAAGCGGTCGGATTTCTGTGGATGTAGCGCGACACCGCTAGGAGATACCGGTCGGAGTCGACAAGAATTGGGAAGTAGCGATCGGTACATAGTCGGCCGTCCAGGTCATACCGATCGTTGAAATACCGGGCGTAGTTGCGACCTAGAAGATGCATCATCGTGTCGAGATTTCCGTTCGGAGTCCTCAACAGCAAGTGGTAGTGGTTGCCCATTAAGACGTAGGCGTGCACCTCCACCTCAGTTCGACTCGCTGCAGACGCAAGGCACACGAGAAAGTCTCGCCGGTCATGAACGTCACGAAAAATGTTCTGTCGGGAGGCACCGCGATTCATCACGTGGTACCACGCTCCGGGATATTGGATCCGAAGAGGTCGGGGCATTGTTGGTCTTCCTTGAAGAGAGGTTCTTCGGGGAAGTGACCAGCAACAATGCCGATGGCAAACGATAGGTCGGGCGAATGCGGCGAAGCCAATTCGGAGTGAGCTCCGAAGATGTGAACGAACCTGGCACCTTTTGGCCGAAAGGTACCAGGTACCTTTTTGGGGTTGGGTACCAGGTACCTTTGTTGGCCGGTCGTAGGTTGAGTCGATGTCGTTTTTGCCGATCGTTGGAACGCTTGCCTATCTGTGGGATCGCGACACTGACCACGTGTTGATGATCCGGCGCAACGCCCGACCAGACGACGACCACTTCGGCAAGGTCAACGGGCTCGGCGGCAAGCTCGAACCGAACGAGGGAATCCTTGCGAGCCTTCGCCGCGAACTGGACGAAGAAACCGGTCTACGCCTCGACGACATTGCCTTGCGAGGCACAATTACGTGGACCAACTTCGGCCCAAAAGACGAGGACTGGATGGGCTTCATCTTCCTTGTGACCGCCTGGACCGGAACCCCGCCGGAGGGCAACGAAGAGGGAACGCTCGAATGGATCGACCGATCCAGACTGCTCCAAGCGTGTGACCCCGACGAAGCAGTGCGCAACGCCGCCGACCTCCCGATGTGGGCTGGTGATCGGCACTTCGTTCCGCTCGTATTCGACGATGACCCCCGTGCCTTTCATGGCACGATGCCGTACGACGGCGACCAACCCAAGGACTGGATCTACGATCGGCTATGACCACGACCGAGCTCATCGACGGACACGCCGGCGCGATTGCCCTCCACCACCTAGGCGGTGACGGTCCCGTGACCTTGCTCGTCGGCCATGCCACGGGGTTCCTTGGCAAGGTCTACCGAGCCCTCGCTCACGAACTCCGGCACGACGCGATGGTTGTCGCTCTCGACTTTCGCGCCCACGGGGACAGCGATACTCCCGACGACGAAGCTGGATTCGGCTGGCTAGGGATGGTCGACGACGCGCTCCGGGTCGTCGATCACCTGAACGCAGCAACGCTGCATGGATTTGGGCATTCGATGGGAGGCGCCGCCCTGATTGGGGCCGAGCGGGAACGGCCAGGAACCTTTACCTCGCTGTATGCGTTCGAGCCAATCATTCCGCCAGCACCATTTCCCGGAGAGTCGCCGCTTGCCAGAGCAGCGCGAGGCCGTCTGCGTTCATTTCCGAACCGAGCCTCGGCTCTCGAGCGGTACGCGTCGCGACCCCCATTGGGCCTTTTCAGGGCCGATGTGCTGTCCGACTATGTCCGCCATGGGTTCGCCGACAGCGAGGACGGCGTCACCCTGAAGTGCACACCCGAGAGCGAAGCATCGACGTTCCTGAACGCTGGGTCGGTGACGCTAGCGCATCTCGCAGATGTGCATTGCGAAGTTGTTGTTGGACAGAGTGGCGATGGCGGACTGCCCGCCCAACTCGCGGAACACATCGCGGAGGCACTACCGAACGGATCGCTCCACCACTTCCCGACCATCACACACTTCGGACCGTTGCAGGACCCGGTGCTGGTCGCCAACGACATCCGCCGACAGCTCTCGTCCTAACAACGACGAGGGCGCTAGTTCGCCCACTCCTTGATCTGGGACACGATCGCCAACGGGTCCTCACCGGCGGGATGCAGGGTCAGGCTCGTGACGCCAGCTTCAGCGAACGCTGCAAGCCGGTCCTTGATGAAGCCTTCGGTGCCGACGAGGTTGGTTGCCGCAAGGAACTCGTCGGGGATCGCCGCTGCAGCCTCTTCCTTCTTGCCGGACAGGTACAGATCCTGGACGATCTCGGCTTCCTTCTCGTATCCGTAGCGTTGGAAGAGCGTGTTGTAGAAGTTCTTCGACTTCGCTCCCATGCCACCGATGTAGAGCGCAGCGTTTGGACGAGCGAAGTTCCGCATTTGCACAGCTTCCTCTTCGGTTTTGGTAATCGCCGCCATACCACCGGCGATAATCTCCAGCTCACCGAGGGCCGCGTCGCGCTTGGCCTTGCCCGCATCGAGCGATGCTCCCCAGGCGTCGTGGGCCTTCTCTGGGTAGAAGAAAACGGGGATCCAGCCCGTAGCGATCTCCGCAGTGAGCTCGACATTCTTCTCGCCGATCGACGCAATGTAGATCGGGATGTCTTGGCGAAGCGGTGTGTTGATCAACTTGAGGGGCTTGCCCAGGCCGGTTGCACCTTCGCCCGTGTAGGGCATCTGATAGTTGCGTCCGTCGTGCTCGAGACGCTCGCGGGTCCACACCTTCCGACAGATCTCAATCACTTCTCGCGTGCGACCGAGCGGCCGGTTGTACGGAACACCGTGCCAGCCTTCGATGACCTGTGGACCCGATGCCCCGAGACCCAAGGCGAAGCGTCCGCCGGACAGAGAGTCGAGCGTCGCAGCCGTCATCGCGATGAGCGTTGGTGTGCGGCTGTAGACGGGAAGAATGCCCGAAACAAGTTCCATCGTGTTCGTGCTTGCGGCGAGGAATCCGAGCGTCGATACGGCATCGAAGCTGTACGCCTCGGCGACCCATGCCTGGTCAACGCCAGCCTTTTCCATCGCCTGCGCATGAGCCACCGCCTTGAGGGGGTCGTCGCTGTATGTGATGGTCATCGAGATCTTCATGTCCAAAGGTTACTCAACGGTCAGCCGCCAGTACTCTCCCAGTGGACAACATCGATGTGTACGGAGTACTCACATGCAGACACAGCTGGTCATCAACGGAGAACGACGCGCTGGATCCAACGGCGAGACGGTCGACGTTCTCAACCCCGCGAACGGCGAGGTTGTGGCGACGGTCGACTGCGGTTCGGTCGCAGACATGGAGGCAGCCTGTGACGCTGCCGCCGCAGCACAAAAGGCCTGGGCGAAGGTTGCACCGCGCGAACGGGCGGAAAAGCTCCGAGCCTGCTACCAGGTGATGATCGACAACAAGGACATGCTCGCAAAGCTGATCGTGGCCGAGCACGGCAAGCCCATGGCCGACGCCCTCGGTGAGATTGGCTACGCCGCAGAGTTCTTTCGGTGGAACAGCGAAGAGACGGTTCGGCTTCACGGCTCCGTCGGCACCAACCCGGCCGGAACCGCCAAGATGATCGTGCATCATCCACCCGTCGGGGTCGTACTCATGGTCACCCCATGGAACTTTCCGGCAGCGATGATCACCCGAAAGATGGCCCCGGCGTTAGGCGCTGGAAACGCCGTCGTGATCAAGCCACCGAAGGAAACCCCTCTCACCGCCCTTGCGCTCGCCGACCTCTTCGAGAACGAAGTTGGCCTTCCTGCCGGCCTTATCAACATGGTCACTACCAAGTCCGCCTCGGCCCCTGTAAAGGCCGCCATGGATCACAAGGCCGTCCGAATGGTCTCCTTCACCGGCTCCACCCCGGTTGGACAAACACTTCTTCGACAAGCAGCCGATCGGGTTCTGAAGGTCGCGATGGAGCTCGGCGGAAATGCGCCGTTCGTGGTGTTCGCGGATGCCGATCTCGACCTTGCGGTCGAAGGTGCAATCGCGGCCAAGATGCGCCACTCCGCCGAGACGTGCACAGCGGCGAACCGATTCCTCGTCGAGGAATCGGTGATGGATGCCTTCGGCGAAAAGCTCGCCGCCGCCATGAGTGCAATGAAGGTCGCCGAAGGTGGCTCCGAGGGTGCCCAGGTGGGCCCGCTCATCAACCAAGAAGCCGTCGACAGTGTCGATGGCTTGGTTCAGTCGGCGATCGCCGGCGGCGCGACGGCAGTCACCGGTGGCGCCCCGCTCGACGGTCCAGGCTTTTTCTACCCACCAACGGTCCTCACGAACGTGACGCGCAATGCCGACGTCGCACGCGAAGAAATTTTCGGCCCGGTCGCACCACTCATTGGGTTCACCAGCGAAGAGCAAGCGATCGAGATGGCTAACGACACCGAGATGGGCTTGATGGGTTACGTGTTCACCCAGGATCTGGCGCGCGGTCTACGCGTAAGCGAGCAGATCGAAGCGGGCATGATCGGGTTGAACCGTGGCGTCGTGTCAGATCCGGCCGCGCCATTTGGGGGCATGAAGCAATCCGGGCTTGGCCGTGAAGGTGCGAGCGAAGGCATCTACGAGTTCTGCGAGACGCAGTACATCGCAACGAACTGGTAGGTGGTCTCGGCTAGTCCGAGTCTCCGAGGTCGATCGTTGAATGCACCGGTAGCGGCACCACTGGTGGTGCCGCCTCGTGGCGCCCACCGCCAGCTTGTTTCGCACGATACATCGCCTGGTCGGCCTCACGGATAAGCGTCTCGATCTCGAGGTCGGTCTGTGGCATTTGCACCGCCGTACCGAGGCTGCATGAGATCGACCCGTTGCATCGACTGACGGCGTCGATAACGCGTCGCGAGATCCCCCGCTCGATTCCCCGACCAGCAAGACCGGGGGTAAAGACCACGAACTCGTCGCCGCCATATCGACAAACGAGGTCGACATTGCGGAACTGTTCGCGTAGGCGCCGTGCGACATCTCGAAGTACCTGATCACCAGCGACGTGACCTTGGCTGTCGTTGACGACCTTAAAGCCATCGAGGTCGATGAAAAAGAGCGTGCCGCCCTCGGTGGAGTTCAGCTTCGTCGACTGTTGGAGGAAGCCCGTGCGGTTCAAAAGGCCGGTGAGCGGGTCGGTGTTCGCGAGTGTCCGTGCGTGTTCAAGTTCGAAGTTGGCCTCGCTTAGGCGATGTTCCTGCAACGAGCGCCAGACCGAGATAATCATAAAAACCAGGGTTGCGAGGAGCCCAAAGATCCAGACAGCGGTCTGCTCGAACAAGCCCGTCTTCACACCGAAGTCGTCGTCGGCCCACATCGACATCGTCCAGGGCAACCCGTGCGTCTCGTGGCTCACCCGTCGTGCTAGCGGAGCATCGTCGATCGACGAATCCGTTCCCGGGTCTGCGTCGAGCACGCGCTCGGTAACACCAAGAATCTCGATGTCGAGATTGATCGTCGCCGCGCTTGTCGACATCTCATCGACGAACATCACCGGGTCGAAGAAGCGTGCCGCCCAGCCGCGCACCTCCGCGGTGATCGGGTCGTTCACGCTCTGGAGCATGACGACCAGCTGGAGCTCCGAAGC
The DNA here is from genome assembly GCA_938002955.1 of uncultured Acidimicrobiales bacterium. GTDB lineage: Bacteria > Actinomycetota > Acidimicrobiia > Acidimicrobiales > SHLQ01 > SHLQ01. The sequence continues at coordinate 28,160 of CALLAA010000145.1, read as the reverse complement.
ACCGGGGTCTCCGCCCGAGAACATCGACCGGAGCACCGTTTCATCCTCGAGGGTGTAGACGGTGCGACCGTTTTGGGGCAGGTCCGAGAGGAGCGAGTCTGCGGCCACACTGCCGACATCGAGCCCGACGAGCGGGAATCCCGAGATGTTGACCGGTTCGGCGGTGCGGGTGATGACGTAGTGCGTTCCGCCGAGTGGAGTACCGAAGGACAGTACGGAGAAGTCGGTGTTGCCGAGGGAGTGTTCTCGCTCCTCGAGGGTCTGAACGTCGCCTGGGGCAACGGGTTCGATCAACGTGATCCCGGGATCGAGGGCGCTATTCCCACCGGTGAGCGGCGAGCCCTCAAAGAACCGTCGATATTGCTGCTCGGTGCCGGGAAAGGTCGCTCCGACAAAGGCAACGGCATCTTCGAACGCATCGATGTGATCGTCGATGTGATCCTCGAAGTTCTGCTGTTCGCGAGTGGCTTGGCGTTCGAACAACAGCTCTTGTTCGCGCCGAGCGGAGTCTTGTTGAAACGACGCCATGATCGCCGTCAACGCAACTCCGATAACCATGATCGTCAGAGGAAGTCGGGCGCGACGCCATCTCGATTCTGCGTTCGCGCTCGCAATCGTGGTTGCCGTCACCTTGTCGTAATCGGCGAATCCTCTAGCAAAATTAGGGCTTCGATGGTTTATGCGAGCGCAGCGTCAACGGCGGCCTGCGCATGAATTTCGGTGGTCGGAAAATAGGGCACGAACACGTCGTCCTCGGTCACGAGAAGTTCAATTTCGGTGCATCCAGCAATCACACCTTCGGCTCCAGCAGCAGAAAGTCGGTCGATAATGTCGAGATATTCCTCGCGTGACGACCGGTTCAGCTCACCGCGGACCAACTCGTTATAGATGATGTCGTGGACGACCGTTTGCTCTTCGGCGCTCGGTGTCAAAACTGTCAGGCCGTGAGATTCGAGCCGCTCACGATAGAACGCTGCCTCCATCGTGAAGCGAGTGCCGAGCAAGCCAACAGTGGTGAGCCCCTGTGCGACTACCGCACGTGCCGTCGCATCGCCCAAGTGCACGAAGGGAACGTCGATGGCCTCCTCGATGGCTGGCGCGACGCGATGCATCGTGTTGGTACACAAGACGATGAGCTCGGCCCCGGCGGTCACGAGGCGCACGGCATCGGCCGACAGCAACGCCCCTGCTCCATCCCAGTCGCCGGCCTCCTGTAACGCTTCGATCGCGGCGAAGTCATAGCTCTTCACGAGCAGATCAGCAGAGTGGGTGCCGCCCAGACGGGACCGCACCTCCGTGTTGATCAGTTCTTCGTATAACACCGATGATTCCCAGCTCATCCCGCCGAGCAATCCGATTGTCTTCATATCCAGAGTCTGCCTGTGCGATACTCCGAGGCGATGGATGTCTTAGTTGAGATGACCCCTGGAACTGGTTGGCTGGCGAGAGAGAACGACCGCGTCGTCTTCTTGCCGAACGCAGAATCGATCGACATCGCGCACGATGTCATCGAACCTCTGCTCATTCCGCGCGACGTAAACGAGAGTTTTACGACCATGCGAGAGTGGATCCACTCAGGTCGACCGCTTCCCCCAATGTTGCTCTTGAGCCTTGAATCTTCGGTTCGCCTGATGAGCTACGACCTCGGAGGCGTCGAGGTCACCGAGGCGGATACAGAGAAGAAACATCGCCTCGACCTCGGGACGACGACCGAGATTGTCACCGTCGGGATGATCGCGAACATCGTCGTCCATGACGACGATGAAAATGCGTCCGGGATGCTCGTTGAAGGGGTAATCCGGGCCAGTGGGCTTCGCGTATACATGCACAGAGGTTGGGGAACCGCTGGTGCCCGTGACACGAACATCAGCTTGCCGGTAAGCGATCTCCACCTCGAGCTCGACGGCCAAACAATCATGGTTGGCAACGGGCTCGTCATTGGACGCTGGCCATACTCGCACCCAGACTTCGACCAGGACCTCGAACCGCTGATCCTGAGCGACCCCGCCGTATCTCGCCTGCACGCCATTGTTCAGCCGACCGTCGACGGTCTCGCGCTCAAGGACAGTGGTTCTCACAACGGCAGTTGGGTCATTAAGTCGAACGGCGAATCCATTCGGGTGTCGCCGGATCGACCTCAGCCGCTCAGCCTTGGCGACCAAATCCGAGTCGGAGATACGACACTGCGCGTTCAGTAAGGAGACCCTGCGCGTTCAGCAAAGAAATTTCCTTTTCAGAAAGTCCTTTGTTTCCACCAGTTTCAGCCGATTACGAACTGGTAGTAGTCAAGGAGACTCACTGATGGAACACGAAACGCGAGGGGTGCATGTCTCAGCGGGAGATGGCATCGTTGCCCACGTCGAGAATCTGACGGCGTTCGCCGCCGGCGACGAAGGCCGCCTAAACGAATTGCTCGTTCGCATCAACGCTCTCGCTGGCGCGCCATGGCAGGAGATTGTCCGCACACTCACCGCCGACATTGCCCAGGCTGACTACAACCAGCACCCTCGCCTCGCGTGCGTGTCGGTCGAACACGATCGCGTCGCCGCACTCGTCTTTGGCGACACGTCCCTGTCGATCACGATCGATGGAGCTGAGACGGTGCTCGACGGCCGAGACTCAAGCACCTGGATCGACGTTGCGCTTCGTGGTTCGGTCGACCGTATTCATGCCGGCACCCAGTCGGAGTCCGCTGTCGTCGGCGTTCTACGCGACGGCGTTGTACCGGCGGGCGGGTTCCTCCTCGACACCGAAGGGCCAATGCCTGCATCGGGACGTTGGTCGGAGATGGCGAGCGCAGCTGCCGCCGAGGCGATCGAGGCAGAAGCGGCTACGGCCGATTCTGCACCCGAGCCAGAGCCCGTGGCCCAGCATGCCGCACCAGTACCAGCATCAACTCCCGAGGCCGAGACCCCCGAGGCTGAGACCCCCGAACCGGCTCCTGCTCCTGCGACACCTGTTGCAGAGGCTGCGCCGGCAAGCGAGGCACCTGCCGATCCAGCGTCGAGCGACTCGATGTCGGACGCGCCGACGCCGAAGGCTGCCCGTGGCATGTTCGCTCGAATCGAAGAGCTTGGTCGCAAAGATGCAGTCCCAACTCCTACGAACGCTCCAGCCCCGTCCGAGCCTCGCCTGTTCGGCGACGCGCCGCTGCCTCCTCAAGCCACGAACGGCGCCCAGACAAACGGTGTGCCAGCAGCACCGACCGCCGCCGCGCCAACTCCAGAGCCGAGCCACGCTGCCACGCTCGCACCAGAGCGTCCGCAGATCCGCGGCGTCCTCTGCCCGGCCGGTCACTTGACCGCGCCGAACGAGTCCACGTGCCGAGCCTGTCATACACACATCGCTGCTGATGCCGCCACCGTGAGCGGTGACCGCCCCGTCCTCGGCGTCCTTACCTTCGATGATGGAGCGGTACTCAACATCGATCGACCAGCCGCGATTGGCTCGAACGTTCCAACCGGCTATGCCGTTGAGACCGAACCTGCCACGATTGTTCGACTCGACGATGGAGCGGGTGGAGTATCCGACGTTCAGGTCGAGGTGCGCCTGTCCGGATGGACCGTTGAGATCGTCGACATGCAGTCAGCCAATGGCACGTACACCTCGCTCAACGGCGAGCGTCAGACCCGCACCAAGTTGCGTCCGGGTCAGCGCGTTGCGCTCCAGCACGACATGACCATCGAAACCGGTGGGCGTAGCTTTGTGTTCACCTCCGGCCCGGGAATTCGCTAGCCGACCGCGGCTACCAGAACCGGGTTGAGGGCCTCTCGAAGGTCGGAGACGCTCGCGCCTTCGGGGAGCGGGATGAGATTCGTCGAAACCGCCCACGAGATATCGAAGTCTGGAAGGTAGTTTCCTTGACTTCGGAATCCGGGCACACCGCCACCGTGTGAGTACACGCGGACGCCGTCGATCTCGGAACTGTCGATACCGAGTCCATAGTTGACGTCGAGTGTTGGCGCGGTCATTTCAGCGATCTGCTCGTCGCTCAGGATCGTTCCGTCGAACATGGCCCGCATGATCGCCGATACCGACTCGAGCTGGGCTTCGTTTCCACCACCGGTCCAACCAGCAGACTGCAGCACTTCCTGTGGCTGCCCCAAGAGGTCGATGACCGGTTCATCGAGGATCGTGAGAGCGTCGGTGTCTTCGCGACCGATCAACGCGGTGCCGGCGAGATACATCTGTGCTCGGCCATACCCGTTCACGACCGAAGTCGGCGGGAACTCCTCTGGCGTGAGGTAAATATTCTCGGCGCCGGCGGGCTCAAAGATTCTTGTCCGCATCTCCGCCGCGGCGCTATTGCCCGTCACCGATTCAATGATGTCTCCAAGGGTGAGGAAGCCTCCCGTCTCGTACTGGTAGTCGGTACCCGGGGCGAACAGCGGCTGCTGCGCAGCGAGCCACTCACGAATCTCGCCGGGTGTGATGGCGACGTCGGAGCGTTGGCCTGCGAGCGCGTAGAACGATGGCGACAGCGCATATTCAACGAGGCCGTTGGTGTGGTTGAGCAACTGACGGATCGTAATTTCGTCGGCATATTCGTATCCCTCGAGCCACCCAGGAAGATAGCTCTCGACCGCCGCGTCGAGCTCGATCAACCCTTCGTCGACGAGTTGCAGAACAACGGCTGCGGTCATTGGTTTGGTGATACTGCCGATGCGGAAGTAGTCCTCCGTCGTCACCGGAACCTCGGTCTGCAGGTCGCGGACTCCCAACGCGATGTTGATCGGCTCCCCGTCAGGCATCCGGACCGACAACGAGACCGCAGGCAGCTCTCCAGCGGCCTGCCAGTCGCTCAGAACGTCGGTGATCTGGTCGATGAGCGCTGCACGTTGGTCGCCGGCATCGACTACTTGGTCGTCTTCGATATCTTCAGCGACGTCCTGTTCGGCGGTGACCGCGGTGGTTTCGGCCGCCTCCGTTTCAGCGACCGTGGTGCTCGGAGCGATGAGATCTGCCGTTTCTGCATCGGCGATGATCTCCGCTTCGCCCGCACTCCCACCGCACGCCGCGGCAACGATCGCCACGCTCAGAAGGACGGACAGGGCTCGCACACAACGGTTGGCTCGCATATCGAGAACGTAGTCGTCAGCGAACACCGGGGAGAGACTCTTCGATTTGCCAACTAGTTGTCAGACCGCCCCTGGCAATACTCGTATGATCATTTTGCGAGGCCGTATGAACCGAACGGCCGAGATCGCCTGTGGCGGGACAGGCCTGTTTGGTGGCCGGTACGCATGCGTACCGGCCATCAACGCTTTTTGGGAACGAATACGTCGAGCGCCAGCGTGGTTGTGTCAGATATCAGCCGCGATCCCTAAGATGCCGCTCACATGCAACTCCCGCTCCCCCTCATCAAAAACGTCGTCCTCGTCGGCGGCGGCCACGCGCACGCATTGCTCCTTCGTGCGTGGGCAATGAAGCCGGTCGCCGGTGCGCGGCTAACGGTGATCAACCCGAGCCCGTCGGCGCCCTACACCGGGATGCTCCCGGGCTTTATCGCCGGTCACTACGGACGAGATGAGCTCGACATCGATCTTGTCCGGCTCGCACGGTTTGCCGATGCACGCCTCGTACTCGGGATCGTCGAGACGATCGACCGCGACGCCAAGACCATCACGATTCCAGGGCGGCCGCCGATTCCCTACGACGTCTGTTCGATCAACGTCGGTATCTCTTCGGCGATGCCCGACATCGAGGGGTTCGCCGAACACGCCATCGCTGCAAAGCCGCTCACCTACTTCGCTGACCGCTGGACGAGCTATGTGACCGCCAAGCAAGCCGGAGCCGCTAACGACGCAAACATCGCGGTTGTCGGCGGCGGAGTCGGCGGATGCGAGCTCGCCATGGCGATGACCCATCGACTCCAAACCGGAGGCGTGACAACATCGGTAACGGTGATCGACCGATCGACCGTGCTTGACGATCTCGGTGACCGTGCTCGGACCGAGATCCGCCACACCATGCTGAACATGGGGATCACCCTCGCCGAGGGCACCGCGGTCACATCGGTGACCGCCGATGGTGTGGAGACAACCGCCGGGCTAATAGCCGCCGATCTTGTCGTGGGCGCTGCTGGTGCTCGCCCATACGACTGGCTTGGTGAACTTGGCCTCGACAGCCACGAAGGCTTCCTTACGATCGACCCAACCCTGCGCTCGACCAACGACCCATCGATCTTTGCGACGGGCGACTGCGCCCACATGGGCTTTGCCCCTCGACCCAAAGCCGGCGTATTCGCCGTTCGCCAGGCGCCGATCCTCACACACAACATCCAGGCTGCGCTGACCGGCGGCAAGCTCAAAGCGTTCGACCCACAACAGGACTACCTCAAGCTGATCTCGCTCGGCGAGCGAGCGGCGGCCGCTGACAAGTTCAAGCGTTTCATCCAGGGCAGACAGCTGTGGCGCCTCAAGGACAAGATCGATCGCGACTTCATGGAAAAGCTCGGCGAGCTTCCGGAAATGACGCTCGACCCTCTGCCAAAGAGGTCTGCGACTGGCCTTCGCGACATCGTTGAAGACGAACCTCCGCTGTGCGGTGGATGCGGCGCGAAAGTCGGTGTCGACGTACTGCAGGGGCCACTCGGAGCATTGCCATCGTCGACGCGAAACGACGTGGTTCGGTTGCCGGGCGATGATGCCGCCCTGCTTCTCATGGGCGAGACGAGACAGGTCATCACCACCGATCAGCTCAGGACGTTCACGCCAGATCCCTTCCGCATGGCGCGCATCGCAACGCTGCACGCGCTCGGCGATATTTGGGCCATGGGCGCCGACCCCCAAGCGGTTCTCGTTACCGTCACGCTCCCGCAACTCGGTCATGGACTACAGGGCGAGTGGCTCGGCGAAATTATGGCTGGCACGAGCGCGGCCCTCGAGACGACCGACGCCGAAATCGTCGGCGGGCACACATCGATGGGAGCTGAACTGTCGGTCGGGTACTCGATCACGGGCCTCGCGAGGAACGCACCGATCACACTCGCTGGAGGGACCGCCGGACAACGGCTGGTACTCACCCGTCCACTCGGCTCAGGCCTATTGCTCGCCGGCGAAATGCAACGACGTGCCCGCGGCCAAGACATCGCCGCACTACTCGACATCTTGGAAACCCCACAGGGGGACGCTGCAGCGGTCCTCGCTACAGGTGGTGCTACCGCCATGACCGATGTGACCGGCTTCGGTCTCGCCGGCCATCTGTTCGGCATGCTCCGCGAGTCGGGCCTCGCCGCCGAACTCGAGCTCGACAACATCGCCCTATTCAACGGCGCGCTCGACCTCGCACGGTCGGGACTGCGGTCGCATCTCCATGCGAGCAACGCCGCCGCTATTCCGCTCACCCAAACCGGAGCGGATCCACGGGCGACCGTGTTGTTCGATCCACAGACTGCGGGTGGCTTTCTCGCTGCGGTGCCTGCCGAGCGCGCCGATGACATCGTCACCGAACTCATCGCGATCGGTCATGCCAGTTCGGTCATTGGCACTCTGGTCTCTGGCGTACCAGAGCTACGCGTTCAGTAGCGCTAGACGCCGAGGAAGAACGCCCGCTTGTCCTTGGCGGCCTCGACCATTGCTGCATCGCCGGAGCGCTGAGCGACATCGATCAGCCACTCATAGATCTCGCCGCATTGTGCCCGATGGTTGAAGTGCACCTTCGAGAGCACCCCGACAATCTCGTCCATCGTGTCGGCACCAAGGACTGTCGACATACCAGCGAGCGTGGTGTCAAAGTTCTCCGGTAGCGGCGGAAGCTCAACAAAGTCGGGACGAACGTCGTGCGCTGCGGTTGCGGGGTCCACGAAGAGATCCTCGAACGCAACCCCGGGCCGGAGGTCAGCGGTGAGGTAGATGCGTGGCTGTCCGTCATAGCTGTACGCAGCATGGTTGACGGTGCCGTCGATAAACCACACCTCGCCCTTGCGCATCCGAAAGACGGAGCCTTCCTCGGAGTGCATTGAGGCTGGGCCGAGCTGCAGTGGAATGTGCACACGGGTGAACTCGTCCTCGGGGAGGTCGAGGTAATCGCGATGTGGGATAAGCATGCCGTCTTCACACATGAAGATTCGGGCCCACAACAGATGTTCTGTTTTCCACGTCGATGCGAGCAGCTCAGCGAGATACGGCAGTTCGGCGAGAAACGGTGTGGGCTGAGCTTCACCGTCGTATCCACCAAACTCGATGTGGCTTGGGTCGCCGGAGTGATTCATCAACACACAGTTCTGCCAGCCGGGGTTACCTCGGGCGTAGTCCGAGTAGCCGCGGTTGAACGGAAAGCGAAGAAGTGTTTCGATGTCGGCGGCAAGGCGCGGTTCATCGAGCGAAACGTGGCCGATAACGCGGGAGTGGATCCCGTGCACGAGCGGGTGGGAAGACGTCATGTTCCTATCGATACCGCGGTCTGGAGCGCCTGTCGAGGGCCACTCGGCGTGTTACTCATATGTACGTATACGCCTGAACGTGGTTAGGCAGATGCGAGAAGCTCGCGAATTCTCGGCACAAGCGAGTGCATTGCGTCTTCGAGCGCAGCGATCGGGTTCGACGCCAGTGGCACGAGCACGACCGAATCAGCGCCTGCCGCGTACAGCGTCCCGACGTGATCAGCCACCTCATCGACGGACGTTGAGACGGCCTCCCAACCAACGGGTGCGTCGGGATTACGAATGATGTCGGACGTCGGGCCAAGGTGAAACGCGGCGTAGACGGTCAACCGGTGCGTCCGGTCGTGACGGCCAGCGAGAGCCTGGCCACGACGGATGTGCTCGAGCGCAGCGGCGATCTCGGTTGGACCGGTTGCTTCTCCGAGAATTGTTCCGTCGGCGACCTCGCCGGAGAGCTGAAGCGACTTCGGGCCAACAACCCCGAGGGACACGGGCGGCGCGTGCAACGGCGGAAACTCAAGTTCGGCGTCGTTGACGTTCACATACCGGCCAGACATATCGAGCCGTTCGCCGGCGAGTAACGACCGAACAGCCACGCACGTCTCGCGAATGAGCGACAACGGTGACGCCACCTGCTCGCCAAGTTGCGCCATCCAGCTCTGAACACCGTGGCCGAGACCACAGGCGACCCGTCCCGGATACATCCGTTCGAGGGTCGCCCACTCCATAGCCAAACCTGCCGCAGTTCGAAACGGGGCTGGTGCAATGCCATGGCCGACCACGACATCGGTGGTGGATTCGAGGATTGCAGTCATCTGGGAGATACCGCCAGCAAAGGGCAGGTCTTCGACGACCCAGAGTTCATCGAAGGAGCCCGCCAACACAGTGGCGTGAGCAGTGACATCCTCGGGAGCGATGTCGCGGCGCACCATCACGCCCAGCGATCGTGCGGTCGATGGCGGTGCTTGACCCATGTGCCGAGGCTACTGCCCGGACTTGATACCGGCTTGCAACTCGCCGTCTGCGACAACACCCTCAGCAAAGCGTTCGGCACGGACTTCGCGTTCGCGTCGACGGATCTCCTGACGGGTCGGTGCAGGACGATCCGGAGTCCATCCCGCTCCTCCGAGCGAGCGAGCTGACGTGCCTCCACCGGCGAGCAGTCCAAAGCCACCGGTGGCCCCCGGGACGATCACGTTGTCGACGTAGATGCCTTCGAAGTTGTTGAAACTTCCATCCCCGGTGTCGAAGAAGAACGACAGCTGCACCGTCTGTCCGGCGAATCCGGCGAGATCGATCGTGACGTGCTCAAAGACGCCACCGGTGCCACCGTCGCGGGAGACCGCATAGAGCGTCGTGCCCGCTGGCAGGATCGAGACGGAGAACTCGTCCCACGTACCGCTACCGAACACTTCGACTTCGCGCCAGATGTCGAATTCGAGAAGAACTGGGCCTGTCGACGGAACGGTAAAGGTTGGGCTGGTCACCGAACCCGAGTTACGACCGGTGCCGGTGTAGTCGCCTCCGGTACCAGTGCCGTAGTGCAAGGAAAAGCTGCTGCTCACGGATCGATCGTTCGAGACGTTCCACATGCCGCCGCCCGCTCCAGCGGTGTTATCGATGACCCATCCCTCGGTCGTGCCATCATCGAAGCAATACGTGTAGGAACCGCCAGTAGACCCCGTCGCCGCAGCGAGTGGTTCCGTCAAGGTCGTCACCACTGGTGCAGTCCACGCAATACCGCCCGCGACGAGTCCCTTTTTCAACAGATCGCGACGCGAAGAAGTATGCGAATTCGCTGCTGTCAATTGTGACATACCATCTTCATCGACCAAACGGGTTCTACATTGAGGCGCGGAGGTTCACCATGCCGAGCAACAAACCACCTGCCGAGGTCGCGATCAATCACGATCTGATCGAGACCTTGATCAACGAATTCGTTCCCGAGCTACGAGGCGAACCCATCGAATTCCACAGCGCTGGATGGGACAACGAGCTGCATCGGGTCGGAGGTGCCCACGCGGTGCGCCTCCCCCGCCGCGAGCAGGCTGCTGCCCTCATCGAGCATGAACAACGCTGGCTCCCTGAACTCGCCGACGCGCTCCCCCTCCCCATCCCAGCTCCGACGCACAACGGCAAGCCAGCGTTCGGCTTCCCGTGGCATTGGTCGCTCGTTCCGTGGCTGGCAGGTGTGCCCCTGGCTCACGCTCCCAACGTGGCGACCGAGGTGCTGATGAGTCAGCTCTCGGAGTTCGTCAACGCACTCCACGTTCCGGCCCCCGACGACGCACCTCGCAACCCTTTTCGGGGCGGGCCACTCAACGAGCGCGCAGAGATTGTCACCGAACGAATTGGCACGCTCGGCTCGGTCCTCGAGCCCCTCGAGATTTCGATGGGCGAGGTTCTCGATGTATGGAACGAACTCGTCGACGCGCCGGCCTGGGGGGCCGATCCGCTGTGGCTGCACGGCGACCTCCATCCACTCAACCTGCTCGTCCGCGGCGCCAAGCTCAGCGCCGTGATCGACTTTGGCGACATGACCGCTGGCGACCCGGCCACGGACCTGTGCCTAGCCTGGATGTTGTTCGATGACAGCGACGACCGTGACGAATTCCGCCGGCGGTGCACCGTCGATGGCCACAACGTCGACATCCACACCTGGAATCGGTCGAGGGCATGGGCGCTCTCCCATGCGACCGGCTGCCTCGCGAACTCCGCCGATGACCCAACGATCCGTCGAATTGGGACGAGAACGCTACGAAACGTTCTGGGGTGACCAACGCTGCGTCCCCGTCGAACACCACCTAGGTTGGCGCAGTGTCCAACGCCGCATCCTCACCGGTCGAGTACGACCGTGACGCCGTCCAAAAACGAACGCTCCGAGTCCTTTGGGGAACGGCTGTCCTAAGCCGCGGTGCTATCTCGACGATGTTCCCGGTGTCGGTCCTCGCGATCAAAGAGATCCTGGGATCGTCTACGTGGGCAGGCCTCTCCACCGGCTTCAGCACCATTGGTTCGGCCTTGAGCGCAGCCTGGTTGGCAACCTATATGCAGCGGACGGGCCGGGCTCCAGGGTTGACCGGAGGCTTCGCCATCGCCGCGGTTGGCGGTCTGCTGGCAATCCTCGCCATTCAGCTTTCGACGCTCGTGTTGTTCTTGCCGGCAATGGTCCTGATCGGCACCGGTTCTGGAACAGCCAACCTGTCACGGTATGCGGCCGCCGACCTCGCCAGCGAAGAGCGACGGTCTCAGGAGATCAGCACGGTCATCTTCGCATCCACCTTCGGCGCCGTGATCTTCCCGCTCTTCATCGGTGTCGCTGGAACGTTCGCTGAGTCGGTGTCGCTCGATGAGAACGCTGGTGGATTCATGATCGCAATCGCGTTCTTTGCACTCGCTGCCGGTCTCGTCTGGTTCTTTATGCGCCCAGACCCCCTCGTCGTCGCAGGCGGGGTGAACGCAAACGCGAGCCGCAAGGACACGGTGCCGTTCATGCAGGCGGTCCGAATCGCAATGGCCCATCCACTGGCACGACTTGCGTTCTTTGCCCTCGTCATAGGCCAAGCGGTCATGGTCGGAGTGATGGCGATGACACCACTCCACATGGATGCTCACGGCCACAGCAACGGCATCATCGGGGCGGTCATCTCGGCCCATACCGCTGGCATGTTTGCCCTCGCTCCGATAGCTGGTCGTCTGTCCGACAACTACGGTCGCCTCCCGACGATCGCACTGGGCGGCGTGACGCTCGTTCTTGCAACGACGCTCACCGCACTCGCCGGGGAAGCGCCCGAAGCGCTGATGTTCCCCGGTCTGTTCTTGCTCGGACTGGGGTGGAGTTTCACGATCGTTGCTGGCTCAGCGTTGCTCACCGAGTCTGTTGGCCTCGGCGATCGGGTCGCAGTGCAGGGTGCGGCAGACCTGGCAACGAACGTTGCGAGTGGCTGCGGCGCGTTGATCTCCGGACTCGTCTTGTCGATGTCTGGCTTCCACACGCTCTCGTTCATCGGCATGGCCGCAGCTGGCGGTCTTCTGGTTCAGGCATTCTTTGAATACCGAGTCGCCGCAAACCGCGCCGCACTCTAGGTCCGGAGATCGGTCGGCCCGAACGCGATCATGCCCCGGCCTCTTCTGAGTGAAGCCAGGGCACGATCTCGAAATACAGCAGCCGTACGGGCCTGATGTTCGTTATGCAGCCAATGTCGCTACGGGGCCTGATGTTCGTTATGCAGCCAATGTCGCTACGGCATCATCGGCTGGGGTGAAGTCATAGCCGAGAGCTTCGGCGACGTGGGGCTCGGTGACCTTTCCAGCGCTGACGTTGAGACCATTGCGCAGATGTGGAAGAGCCATCATTGCGGCCTTCGGGCCCATGTCGGCGAGTGCGAGTGTGAACGGCAGGGTTGCGTTGTTCAAGGCGTAGGTCGAGGTCAACGGCACCGCTCCTGGCATGTTCGCGACGGCGTAGTGCACGACATCGTCGACCATGTAGACCGGATCCTGATGCGTGGTGGCATGCGAGGTTTCGAACGCGCCGCCCTGATCGATGGCGACATCGACGAGAACAGACCCCGCTGCCATGCCGCGCACCATCTCGGCAGATACGAGCTTTGGCGCAGTGTCGCCATGGACGAGGACCGCTCCGATCACAACATCGGCGGTTGCCACATGTGCTTCGAGCGCTGCGCTCGTCGAGTAGATCGCGTCGACCGCGGCGCCCCAGCGAGCATCGCAATGGTCGAGGACGGCGTTGCTGCGATCGAGGATCGTTACGTCGCCGCCGAGGCCGATCGCCATTTCTGCGGCGTGTTGCCCAACGACGCCGCCACCGATGATGACAACCTTGGCTGGCGCGACGCCTGGGACGCCACCGATGAGCTTGCCGGAGCCACCGTTTGGCTGCTGCAAGAAGTTGGCCGCTGCTTGGATAGACATGCGGCCGGCGACCTTGGACATTGGAGCCAACAGTGGGAGGCCGCCGTTGTCATCGGTCACGGTTTCGTACGCGATGCAGGTAGCACCGCTGTCGACGAGGTCCTTGGTCTGGGGAGCGTCGGGGGCGAGGTGCAGATACGTGAAGAGGGTGTGGTCTTCACGGAGCATGGCGCGCTCGACGGCCTGTGGCTCTTTGACCTTGACGATCATTTCGGTCGCGTCGAACACGGACTTGGCGTCTGGTGCGATCTCGGCACCAACCGCCTTGTAGTCGTCGTCGGAGGCCCCGATGCCGATTCCGGCATTGGTCTCGACGAGGACGGAGTGTCCACGACGCGTCAGCTCAGACACGCTGTCGGGCGTAAGGCCGACCCGCTGCTCGTGGTTCTTGATCTCTTTGGGCAATCCAACCTTCACTGCGACCTCCTCGTCGACTCCGCGACGCCTGTATGGCTATGCGCGCGTGTGTATGTGGAGGACAACGTACGCATAGATTCGCCGAAGGTGTGTGCAAGTTCGTGCCAACTTTGCGCGTTTGACGCCATCTTCTGCAGCATATTCCACGCAGATGTCGTAGAATCTTCGAATGATTGAGCTAGACGGTATAGATCATGCGATTCTCGATGCGCTCCAGTCCAATGGTCGGGTCAGCAACGCTGAGCTCGCCGACAGCATCGGCCTCTCCGCATCGGCATGCCACCGACGGGTTCGACGACTCGAAACCGATGGTGTCATCGACCACTATGCAGCGATGGTCAACCGTCAGCTCGTCGGTCGAGGCGTGTCGGTGTTCGTGGAGATCTCACTCGAAAGTCAGCGAGAGGATGTACTCGACGCATTCGAGGAAGCCGTCAGCAGCGTCCCCCACGTGCAGAGTTGCCACCTGATGGCGGGAAACGCCGACTACCTCGTCCACGTCACATGCGCAGACGTGGCCGACTACGAAACGATTCACCGCGAATACATCGCCCTCCTACCCGGCGTCACGCAAGTTCGAAGCAGCTTTGCGATTCGAACAATCACCGACACGACCGCCCTGGACCTCGCCGTTCCCTTCGATCACTGACCGAGTTTCTCGCCTGGGACTCCACACCTCGACGTCCGTATTCTGAGATTGATTGTGGGATTGAAGTGTCGGCGCTCCGATACCGTTGGGTCTCATGACAAGCACTCGCTGGATCACCGAAATGGGCATGGGCGTCGACGTCCATGGCAATGACTACACCAAGGCTGCTCGGCGAGCCGTCTCGGATGCGCTTCGCCACAGCAGCCTCAACTTCTTCAATGCTGCCGGCAAGACAAAGCACGACATGCTCGTCGAGGTGCGTATCGGGGTGCAGAAGCCCGACGAGGTCGACACCGACGCAGTAGCCGAAGAGATCCCGTACGGAACACCCACTGTCCTCGCCGTTCTTGGCGGGCTCGACGTCGAAGCGCCATCGGGTGACGATGGCATGGTGATCGCGAACGCTGCGGTCCTCGTCAGCTTTGTAGACAACGACTAGTGGCCATGACCGAGCTCTCGCCCATCGACCCGGCGCTCGTCCCGCAGCGAATCCTTTCGAGCGGCGCGTCGATGCCAGCGATCGGCCTGGGCACGTTTGGTTCCGACCACGTCGACCATGACATCGTCGCATCGTCGGTGGAGACCGCCATCGGCCTCGGCTACCGACACATCGACTGCGCGTCGGTCTATGGAAACGAAACACAGATCGGACACGCACTCGCCGCTACGTCGGTCCCCCGAGCCGAGCTCTGGGTCAGCTCAAAGGTGTGGAACGACCAGCACGGCGATGTCGCAACCGCCTGTGAGCAAACACTCCGGGACCTTGGGTTGGACTACCTCGACAACTATCTCGTCCATTGGCCGTTCCCGAACGTTCATCCGCCGCACTGCGATGTGGATGAACGGAACCCAGACGCCGTCCCGTACGACCCGTGGGCGTTTCTCGAGACGTGGGAACAAATGGAGGCGCTCGTCCAACGAGGCCTCGTTCGACACATCGGCACGTCCAACATGACGATTCCCAAGCTCGACCTGATCATTCCGCACATGACCATCACGCCCTCGGTAAACCAGATGGAACTCCATCCACACTTCCAACAGCCAGAACTCTTTGGATACCTGATCGACCACGACATCGAGCCGATCGGCTTTTGCCCGATCGGGTCACCGGCACGCCCAGAGCGAGACCGAACAGCCGACGATTCCTCGCCAACCACCGATCCGGTGCTCGTCGAAATTGCGGAGGCACATGGCCTCCACCCCGCGACCTTGTGCGTCAAGTGGGCAGTGTCGAACGGCCACACGCCAATCCCATTTTCTACAAACCCTCGCAACATCCACGCCAATCTTGAAGCCACCACGACCGAGCTTCTCGACGAGGACGAACTCGACCGGATCGAAGCCGCCGACCAGAATTGCCGTCTGATCAAGGGCCAGGTCTTTCTGTGGGATGGGGCGACGGATTGGCACGAACTCTGGGACGAGTAATCAGCGTTCCAGGACCGTTGCGTACCAATCGTTCTGAAAGCGACCTCGTGGATCAACCCGTTCGACGAGCGATGTGAAGTCGCTCAAGCGATCGAACTGACGGAGATCGAACTGCGATGGATCGAAGACCTTGCCCCAATGGGCTCTTGGTGACAGATGGCCAATGGCGTTCGCGACGGTGCTCGCCGCTGCTTCGGCCAGACTCTGGTCGGGCACCCACGTGAAGTGAATCGCAAGCGAATCTCGGCCAACGTGCGGGCTCATCCAGAGATCGTCGCGAGCGACGGTACGAAGCTCACTGATCAACAGCGCGTCGGCGATCTCTGCACCAACAGCATCGATCGCAGCAATCGCGGCCGCTGCATCGTTGCGGTCGACGAAGAACTCCGATTGGATCTCCTCGCCAGCGCTCGGCGTGAACTCCATCTTGAAATGCGGAAGCCGGTCCGCCCACGCCCCTGGAACGCCGAATTGGTCGGTACACGCCTGGGCGTCGATTCCGAGGATCGGATGTCGCTTCTCGGTTGCCTCGACGAACGACAGGGGTTTGGATTCATCGCCGACGCGATGCTTCACCCACAGTTGCTCGGCCTTGCCTTGCCACATGGTGAATGCGCTGACGCTGTACGCCGAGGAGAAAATGTCGTCGAACGACTCGCCGACGGCTGCGAGGTCCGGGCCGTCATACACCGTCTGTTCGACGTCGAACGCTGGCTCGATTTCGAGGGTGACCGCAGTGACGACACCGAGTGCACCCAGCGATACCACCGCACCAGCAAAGTCGGGATCGCTGCGGTCGAGGGAGAGGACCTCGGCGTCTGGAGTCATGATCTGTAGCGCCCGCACGGCGGTAGCCAAGTTTCCGTTGCGGTCTCCCGAGCCGTGCGTGCCGGTTGCGATGGCGCCGGCGATCGAAATATGCGGGAGCGAAGCAAGATTGTGGAGAGCGAACCGAAACGGAGCCAAGAGCTCGACCAGGCGCCCATAGGTCATCGACCCGTTAACGGTCACTGCGTCTCGGTCTGCCGACAACTCCAAGAACTCGGGCAAACCGGTCGTATCGAGAATCGTCGCTGCGTCAGCGATCGTGGAGAACGAGTGGCGCGACCCGAGCGCCCGCACGCGTGGTCCGGATGTGATCGCGGCTGCCAGTTCGGTCATCGAGCCGGGACGCGCCACCTCGCTCGCGGAGTACGTGACGTTGCCGGCCCAATTCTGCATGGTCACGTCCTCTGGAAACGGCCTGGGTCTACCTCGGCTACTTCACTGCGATCGATCATGCGCGCGACATGGAGCTCCGCTGTGCGTTTCTCGACCGTCTCGACAAACGGAATGTCGACGTGAGGTCGATAGACGAATCGATGCTCGGCCATCTCGTCGAGCGTCCGAGGCTCGGCGAGATACTCGAGCATCTCTCCGTGTCGACGACCAATGACCGAGTGAAACTTGTCGAGCATCGTGAGGAAGGTTTCACGTCCTTCGATCACGCCCTTTTGATGGAACGTGACGTAGTAGTCGGCGTGGACCTCTCGGACGTCGATCAGGCTCTGTTCAAACTGGTCGAGGTCACTCCATACATCGCCGTAGTAGGGACCAAACCCGGTGAGGTCGATGTCGGACAGGAAGAAGACCCCGCCGTCTATGTGAAAGCCGCTGTGACCGCGAGTGTGTCCGGGCAGGTGCATGGCGGTGACGTTGAGATTGCCGAGGTCGAACACATGACCATCGGTGAAACCCTGAGCGTCGGGGCGGGGGCTGTAGTGCATTTCTTCAGCGAAGCTGATCGCCTGCTCGGCACGAACTTCGTCGGAGAAACCAAAGATGTCGAGGAGTCCGTCGAGGCTTTGGGCCGCTGGTAGATCCTCCTCGTGAATATGAACGCGGGCGTCGCTGAAAAGCCCATTGCCGGGAAGGTGGTCCTCATGTCCGTGGCTGTTGACCACAGCATCGACGTGGACCGGCGCGCCGCCCTCAGCGACAACGGTGACCGATGGGTCGATCAGAATCGACTCGCTCGACCCCCGAACCAGAACGGAGTTGCCGCTTGGATACGAACCTGGAGTTGGGCCGAGCAGGACACTCACCGAATCGGTGAGCTTCCGCTCGTTCTCGCCCCAATCAACTATGCGTGCGCTCATGGACGAAGGTTATTGCGTTAGCGGCGTAACGGGCGTGGCCGGGCGCCGATTCCAGACTGATTGGCCACGATGGCCCCGAGCGTCGCGAGCACGACGACCATGGCCACGATCTGGACGATCTGCAACGATTCACCAAGCCAGATCCACGCAGCGGTGGCGGACACGAGCGGGATGAGCAACGTGAAGGTCGAACTGATCCAGAGCGGAATCTGTTGGATCGACCAGTTCATCAAGCCGTGTCCGAGAATCCCCGCACCAAATGTCAACACGATGAGCCCAATCCACGACGCCGTGCTCGGCCAGCCGAGGCTTTGACCAAACAGCAGGGCTAGCGGAATGTTGACCGCTCCGGTCCACAGCGCGGCACCCACGGTGTACTCCTGCGAGGTGATCGTGTCCTTGGCTTGCTTGGAACAAACAAAGTAGGCAGACCACGAGAACAGCGCGCCGATCGCGAGCAGGTCGCCGGTGAGACTACGCGCCGCCGAGCCGCCATCACCGAGCACCACCGTTGCGACTCCCGCAATGGCGAGCGCCCCGAGGATGATGTCTCGACGATCGATGATCTCGCCAAAGAAACGAGCTGCCACAATGCTCACGACGACGGGCTGCAGTGCTCCGATCACGGTCGCGTTCGCGACGCTCGTCATCTTCACCGCGCTGAAGAAAAAGGCCACGTCGGCGGCGAGCGCAAGCCCTCCCCACATCGACGCCCGCATGACCCGAAGGGTTACCGGATTCCGCCGAAGGCCCATGACGGCCGCGATGACAACTCCGTAGATCGTGAAGCGGTACGCGGCGATGGCGATGCCACCCATGTCGATGTTCTTTGCGACGACTCCTGAGAGGCCCCATGCCGAGACGGCGACCGCAGCTGCGACGATGCCGAGCGAGTGTGTTGAGTCGTCGGTGTCGGGTCGTGTCACTCCGGCACGCTACGTGCAAGCGACGGGTCTTTCATCAGCCGGACGCCGATGAGCGCGATCAGCGAACTGATGGCTCCCGCGGCGAAGGCCGGCCGCTCGCTGCCGGTGGCATCGATGATTACGCCCAGGAATGGAGCGCCGAGCGCTCCGGCAATATCGAAGAAGAAGCCGAAGCTGGCAACGGAGTGACTTCGCTCATGTGGTTCGGTATCGGCCATAACGAACAGGAACAGCGCCGGATAGTTGAATGCGACGCCAAGGGCGAGAATCGACGTTCCGACGTAGACCCCGACCAACGATGGCCAAGCGGCGACGACCGCAAGGCCGAGGGCGATGAATCCGAATGCGAGCATCGAGCCTCGTCGAGCACCGAGCTTGTCGGGGAGGCTTGCGAACGAGAGTCGAAAGACTACGACGATCGCGGCGTACACAAGAAATACCGTTCCCGCCGACGCTTCTCCGTTGGTGAGGTCGTCGAGGTAGAGCGCCAGAAAGGTCGTATATCCAACGAAGCCAAGCAGCGACAGCGTCAGGAGGATTCCGGGAAGCACCGATGCCCGATGGAGGAATCGTCGAGACCGTTCGGCGGGCGCATCGATCACGGCGATCGGTGGCTTGTTGGGAATTGCAAAGGCGAGGATCGATGCAACCAGTGACATGGCGAAGCTCGTTCGGACAACACCATCGAAGTTGTAGTTGTCAGCGAGGTACTCGCCGAGAAACGGTCCGACCCCGAGACCCACGTAGATCGAGAGACTGAAGTAGCTCGAGGCTTCACCTCGACGGTGATCGGGAGCCATGTCCTGAATGGCGGTAGCCGCGCCAACGAACGCCCCACTCTCGCCGACGCCGGTGAGGATGCGAAGGCCGAGGAGCACCGGGATCGATGCCCAGACTGGATAGAGCAAAATCAGTAACCCCGAAGAGAGTGCGCCGCCTACCAGCAGGATTCGACGGCCGTAGATGTCGCCAACACGCCCGAGCAGCGGCCGGACGAGCGCGGCGGAGATTCCAAAGGCGCCAACGATGATCCCGACCTCGGTCTTCGAGCCGGCGAGTTCGTCTTCGATATATCTCGGCAGCGTTGGGAGCAGCATTGCGAACGACGTGAAGTAAAACAGCGCCGACGCGGTAATCGTCAGAAAACGCGGAGTGACGAGCGGGTCATCTGCGGACACGGCTAGTGCGCGTGCTCGAGCACGCCGGTGGCGCTCGTAGCAAAGAACAAGACGGCGAAGAGCACAACGCCGATGATGACGTTGCGAACCGAGTAGCGGCCGGTCTCCGGGTTATGAATAGCTGGCAAGGTGTCGACGGTGGCGACGTAAACGAAGGTGCCAGCCGAGAACAACAAGGTCAGTGCTACGACGCCCTGGCTCGCTCCATCGAGAAGCAGGTAGGACAACACCATCGCGAGCGGTGTTGCGAGCGCGAACGCGAGCAGTCCTCTGATCGCAGCAGAGCTGTCCTCCGTCTCGTGCAAGGCGAATAGGCCCAGGCTGAACGCTGCGGGCACGCGATGCAGAAGGACGGCAAACGCAACCAAGACCGAGAAAGCCGTATCGCCGGCGACCGCAGCCGAACCAATCGCTAACCCGTCTGCGAGCGCGTGCGCCGACAAGCCAACCGCCAGGACCGACATCGACGTTGGGTGGTGCACATGGCCATGGCCGTGTCCGTCTGCGTGGTCGTGGTGTTCTTCGTGGACGGCGTGACCAACGCCGAACCCTTCGAGCAGCAGCATTGCGGCAAACCCGGCGAGAATCGTCAATCCGAGGAGCTCGGGCGAGTACACAAAGCGCTCGCCATCGTCGATGTGAAGCGGCTCTTCTGCATCGTGCGTAAAGCCCAGCTCTTCGTCGCTGTGCTCGTCGTCGTGCTCGTCGTCGTCGTGTTCGTCATGATGCTCGGCGCTGGGTTGCGCCGCCGTGTGAAACCCCTCGGGGATGACAACCATGAGCGCCGACGCGAGCAAAAGTCCCGAAGCAATGCCCGTGAGCATCTCGAGTTGCTTGCCGGTCAACCGTCCGGAGAATGCTCGAGGAGCGAGCCCGCCCAACAACGAGAGAACAGCGATCGCAATAGCGAGCAGGACGATAGACACAGCTGAACGCTATCGCCCAAGCATTGGTAGCCCAATAACCAACCCCCCAGGGATTTGTACAGAAAATGGACCCTGTCAGGTTCCTTTTTTTGTACAAATCTCTAGCCGCGGGTGGTTATTGGCCTGCGGCCCTTTCGTGGGATTCGCTTCACCGTTACCCAGATCACCGCGGCCAGGATGATGGCACCGCCGATCAACGTCGTCGCTGATGCTTGCTCGCCAACGAACACCCACACCCACACCGGAGCCAGGACGACCTCGGTCATGATCAGCAGCGCCGACTCCGGTGCCGGCACCACTCGCTGGGCCATGTTGAATGCGGCGAGCGGAACGGCGAGCAAGACACTTCCGGCAAAGGTTCCAATTACGGCATCGCGCAAGGTGGCGTCGAATCCACCCTGCAGCAGGACCGCCGCAATACCGACCAGAAGCAGGCACGTGCCGGCGACGAAGAGCGGAACCATTGCATCGATGCGCTTCGCCGACCGGATCAACGTCGTGTACAGCCCAAACCCGATCGGGATGATGGCGGCGATGAGTCCGAACGGCGACAGGTCGTCGGCGATGCTGCCACCGACCATGATTGCAACGCCGACGACGCTCACCGCAGTCGCGATCAGGACCGCTGAACTCGGGCGCTCTTTCAGAAAGAGCCAGCTGAAATACGCAGCGGTTAGCGGGGCGATCGTCTGCAAGATCAAGACGAATGCGACCGATGCGAACGACAGCGAAACAATGAACAACGTATTCATCATGCCGAGCAGCAGACCGGCATAAAGATGTCCGCGCTCAAGTCGCGAGGTCAGGTCATCGAAGCGGTCGCGATAGCGGACGCCGAGCACAATCAGCGCGACGCCGCCCATCCCAAGGCCGCGGAAGAACAGGTATTCCCACGAGCCGATATCGACCGACCGAAAGGCGAGGCCACCAAAGCTGAAGCCGATGCCGGTCAACAAAATGATGAGCGACCCTTGCAGGTGGGTTAGCGACGGTAGCTCCCGTTCGTGAGCGGCGACTTCGGCAGTCATTCCGGGCACGCTACGCCCGCGCTGAACGTTCGTCCAGCAAAATCGCACGCTGCGATCACCCGCCTCACGTACAAGAGATCGGGCGATCGCAGCAAAGAGGCCCTAGCCCATGAGGTCAGCCAGCTCGGCTGCGATGTCCTCCGGCGTGGTGCGGGTGCCCCAGCGGGTGATCGTTTCGCCTTGCGGGTTGACGAGGAACTTCTCGAAGTTCCACTTAATGTCGGCACTGTCATCGTCGCCCGGCTGCTGTTCTTTCAGCATCTGATACAGCGGCGCGGCATCGTCGCCGTTGACGTCGATCTTGGCGAACATGGGAAAGTTCACGTCATAGGTCGACGAGGCAAACTCTGCGATCTCTTGGTTCGTACCGGGTTCCTGCGCACCAAACTGGTTGCACGGGAAGCCCAAAACGGTGAGGCCGTCAACGTCGTTGTGGAGCGTACGCAGACCTGCGTACTGAGGCGTAGCGCCTCAAAAACTCGCGACGTTGACGCAGAGTGCGTACTGTCCTTCGAATTGGGTGAAGTCGATCTGCTCGCCGCTGATCGACTCCATCGAGATGTCATGAAAGCCCATTGGGGTCCTTCCTTCCGTTGGAGCTATGCACTGTATGGCGGTGGATACAGAAGACCGACGAGCTCGTCGAGTGAGTCGGCGGTGTCGAGCCGATCGATAGCCGTTTCGATGGCGTGGCAGCGTTCGACCCCGAGAACCGGTTCGGCAAATGTGTAGAACTTCGCCCGAATTTCTTCGTCGGTGAGATGATCTTCGGGGTCACCGCGCGGCTCGTGATCTTCAGAGGTGAGGCGGCGCCCATCGGCGAGGGTGATCGTGGCTCGTGCGTATCGGTTGCCGGGAAATGCGTCGTTGTGTGCATCGTCCTCAACGATGGTGACGAGTTGGGAGACTCGGCGAATGTCGGGGTCGACAAGAGCTGTCGCGGTCACTTCGCCAGCACCGAGCTGGCCTCGGACAAGAGCTGCAGCAACAGGAAACGGCAGGCTGTATTGCGCGTGCTCGGTCGTCGCCGGTAACGCTGTTGCGAGTCGCGCCGCCTCATGAAATGTGGAGATCTCGACCCCGGCGACCTGGTCGGCGGTGAATTCGAACGCCTCGCTCAGCGAAAGGACGGCCTCGACGGCCGGCTGCGCCCAGCGACAAACTGGATACGGCTTGAAGTACTGCTCGGTGATGATCCAGCGCTCGCCGAGGTCAGACCACAGTGCCGCTACCTCGGGATCGTTGATGGTGATTGCCGGAGCTCCGGTAAATCCGTCTGCGGCGAGATATGCCGCAGAGACCCCGGCCATCGCACCCCATCCCGATCCGTCCTTGAGCATCGTTGGATGATCGATCACGCGCATCATCTGACTGCGCGGTCCGTGGTACTCGGCAATACCCATTGCTTCGAAGGTCGTCTCGGCATCGAGGCTCATAAGACGCGCGCCGAGCGCGGCAGCGCCAACCGCACCCCAGGCCCCCGACGTGTGGTAGTCCGGCGCTGTCTGATGGAGCGCAATGCCAGCACGAGTCGCGATCTCATAGCCAACAACAAGATCGGCGAGGAACTCTCGCGGTGATGGACTACCAAGCGCAGCGCTGAACGCGAGCAGCGCCGGGAGCTGCGAACACCCCGTGTGGCCTTTGGTCAACTTGTTGCCATCGTGGGCGTCGATCGAATCGATCGTCATACCACCGGCGAGCGCGGCGCCTGCCGGGCTCACCAGCCGACCGTCGAACAGCATCGGAGCCGCAGCGGTGCCGGGCCCAAAATGCGCCGCGGCGTGATCGTGGATGATGCGGGACAATTCGGTCGTTCGTCCGGCAGCAGCAACGCCGACGAGGTCGAGCAGGCATCGCTTAGCGAAGGCGATGATCTCGGGCGGAATGTCGGTGAAGCGAGTGGAGTGCAGCCACACCAAGACGTTCCGTGGGAGATGGCCTGGGGTGCTCACGCCTTAGTGCAAGTGCGCTGCAAACAACGCAGTTGTCTTGACCCACGAGGTGCTGGCGGCGTGCTCGTGGTAGTTCGGGTGCGACGGCCACGTGTAGCCGTGATCCGCGCCGTCGAAGATCTCGACCTCCACGTGTTCGAGCGGCGCGACGGCATCGAAGAATGGCTGGTGCATCTCGATCGACTGGACGGTGTCGGCGGTTCCGATGCCGATGTAGACGGGCTGAGCGAGCTGAGCTGCGGTGAGGTGTGGCGAGTCCGGTCCATCGTCTGCCAGAAACGACGGATGCCACGTAGCGCCGACGACGAAGCGATCAGGAAAGCGCATAAGCGTTCGATAGATCGCTCGGGCACCGAGGCAAAAGCCGATCGTGCCAAGCTTTTCGTCGTCGTCGAGGTCGAGCAGGGCGAGCGCATCGTCGAGGTCGCCTTGAATGCCGTCGTCGGTGAGCGAGCGCAGCATCTCCCACGCCTTGGCCCGGGTTTCGTCGGTGGCCTCGCTGGCTTCCCAGCCGAGCATTCGACCATGCCGGTGGTAGAGATCGGGCATGACCACCCGATAGCCCTCACCGGCGAGCCGGCGATTGAACTCATGATTCGATCCCCGCATGCCGGGGCCGTCGTGGAACACCGCGATCGTCGGATGGCGCTGGCCGTCGTCGGGATACTTCACCGATACCGCCATCGGCCCATCCGCGGTCTCGGTGTCGATGATCTCCTCGATGATGTTCATACGCCGCACGCTACTAACCGCGTGTCGGCATCGTCATGGATTCTTGATGTTCCTTCAGGCTGTTCTTCTTCGTTCTTCTCATTGTCCCTGTCCACTGTGAAGATGGACTCCTGGCTCGACATGGCACAGCTCCGCATCAACGTCGCACTCGGATTGCCCGTTGCCTTCATGTTTTGGGCGACCGTTCTGGGCGGCTCCGACTCGGGACTCGTCCTCGAGCTCCTACGAACGCCCGGTTTCGACAAGATCGTCCACATTGTCGTGTACGGCGGGATCACCGCACTGTTCATCGCTACGTTAGGAGATGGCCGGTTGCTGCGATTTCTCCCGGTCTGGCCGAGCGTCTTTCTTGCGATCAGCGCAGCGGATGAACTTCGCCAACGAGGAGTACCCGGTAGAGATTTCAGCCGGGACGACATGATCGCCAACATCGTCGGAGTAACCATCGGCTGGCTCCTCGGCCGTACGCTCCACCGGTCACGGTCGATTCAGGGCTCACCGCCGCCAATCTCTTCTTTGCGTCGGGCCACGTAGTCGTCGAGGGCCTCGCGCCGATCATCGTCGAGAGCCGGTTCGGTGTAATCGCTCAACGCGGTCTGCCAGATCTTCGTCGCCCGTTGGGTAGCGTTCTCCGCTCCAGACTCGGTCCACGCCCCGTGGTTCTGCCAATCCGAGAGCATCGGTGCATAGAAGGCGGTCTCATACCGTTCGAGCGTGTGCGGATCGCCAAAGAAGTGCCCGCCGGTCGGCACTCGCTCCATGGCATCAAAGGCGAGCGCTTCGTCGCTGAGATCGATAGGTGTCAGGAACTCCATCATGTGCTGCAGCATCTCGACGTCGAGCACGAGCTTCTCGTAACTGGCCTGCAACCCACCTTCCATCCATCCCGCTGCGTGATAGATCAGATTCGTCCCGCCGAGCACGCTGCCCCACAGCGACATCTGCGTTTCGTAGGCGGCTTGAGCATCCACGACGTTCGAGGCGCTCGAATTGGACGAGCGGTATGGCAAGCCATAACGGCGAGCGAGCTGGCCGGATGCGATGTTTGCCTTGGCGTGCTCTGGCGTGCCGAACGCCGGTGCGCCCGACCGCATGTCGACGTTCGAAGTGAACGAGCCGTAAACCACCGGCGCCCCAGGCTTCACGAGCTGGGTGAGCGTGATACCGAAGAGTGCTTCGGCGTTTTGTTGGGTGAGCCCGGCAGCGAGGGTCACCGGAGTCATGGCCCCCATAAGGGTGAACGGAGTTACCGACACCACTTGCCCCAAGCTCGACATCTCCATCAGGCCATTGGCCATTTCCTCATCGAAGCGACGAGGAGAGTTCACGTTGATGACGGTGATAACACCCGGGGACTCGGCGAGCTCGTCGACGGAAATGCCGCGGCTGATCGCCATCATCTCGATGCCATCTCGAGCTCGACCCCGACCGATCGCGGTGCAGTGGAAGCTCAGGTCGGAAAGGGTCAGGTTTGCTCGGTATGTATCGAGGTGACGATTGTTGGCCGGCAATTCCATCGGGGCGGCGACCTGGTTTCCGATGATGTGGATGGCGTTGAAGTAGTGCGCGAGTCGAATGAAGTTCTCGTAGTCGTCCATGTTCGACTGACGTCGCCCGTTGATCTCGTCGTGTACCGCAGGAGGGCCGGCGACGAGACCGAAGGCGATCTTGTTTCCGCCGAGCTCAATCTGTTTGGCTGCGTTTCTGCTCGTGAGCGTCACCGAGTTCGGTGCTGTCTGTAGGGCTTGATCGATGATGTCTCGCCCGACCCGAACGACCTCTCCCTCGACTATCGCTCCAGCATCGGCGAAGAGCTGCCGAGCTTCCTCACTCCAGAGCTCGATGCCGAGCTCCTCAAGAACGCGAATAGACGCGTCGTGGATTCGGTCGACACCGGCCTCGTCGAGGATCGGCAGTGGACCGTGGGTCATCTCCACCTGTCTCCAGGGAAGCTGTTGAATCCGTGGTTGCGTGGCGGTCGAGCGTGCTCGCCCTCGTCGTGCCATTAGTACAAGTCCTCGCTGATCGATGATGCGGAAGTCGTGAGTTTCTTTTCGATCGAGGCACGGCCTCGGTCTCTTGGGAATCGGAAGGTGGGGCCGTAGATGATCAGGGCGCTGGTGGCGTGGCCTCGGTGATCGAGAATTGGAGCAGCGACGCTCGTCAGCGCGTCGACGTAGTTGTCCTCACTCCACGAGATCGGGTTCGAGCGGGCGGCATCGATCGCGTCGTGAATGGCGGGTCGTTGGTTCTTTGGTAGCTGTGCGATGAGTTGCTCGATGCTCCACGGCGACCAGGTCGACATGATCGAGACCGCGGAGCCCGTAGGAAGAATCGGCCATCGGCGGTCGACCCAGTTCTCGACAAAGACCGGCTGGGGCACGCCGACCTGATAGATCGTTTGGGTTTCGTTGCCATCGAGCACGGAGATACACACGGCCTCCCCCACGTCGTCGGCGAGCCGTCGCATATGCGGGTGCGCAAGCTCGGCGAGTCGACGATGCCCGAGCGGCGACTCCGCGAGCAGTGACGGTGCTGGCCCGAGTGAGAAGGTTCCCTCGGTCGAGCGGTAGACGTAGCCGTGCTCGCTGAGCGCGTTGAGGAAGCGTGACGCCGTCGACCGGGAAAGCCCCGTTTGCGAACAGACGTCGTTGAGGGTCGCGTCCATGCCGGTGGATCGCTGTACGGCATCGAGCGCTGCCAGCACCGAACTCATTCGATCTACGGCTTCCAAACCCACAATCCGAGTAAACCACTATGCGGTCACCTTCGCTTGAAGTAACCACTGAGCGGAACCGGCACAACAAAAGGTACCAGGTACCTTTTTGGCGAAAGGTACCTGGTACCTCGCGGTATAAACATCGCGGCGGGCACTTACTTTCGGTAAGGTGCGGTCATGGACATTGAATTTTGGGTAGATCCGATTTGACCGTGGTGCTGGGTGACGGCTCGTTGGGTCGTCGACGTTGTACAGCCAGAGCGTGATCTCAACATCACGTGGCAACCAATCAGCTTGCTGTTCAAGAACCAGCCGCCAGAAGATTCCGACTACTTTGCGCCGGTTGAGCACACACACAAGTTGCTTCGTGTCTTTGAGTCGCTCAATGCAACCGAGGGCAATGAGGCTGCGTTCCAGTTCTATTGGGAGTGCGGACGCAACATCCACCACGATGGCATCCGCGACCTGAGCGATCCGGCCGTCTCCGCCGAGCAGATGCTCCGCAACGCCGGCCTCGATACCTCACATGCCGCAGCCTTCGACGATGACTCATGGGACGCCGTTATCCGAGAGAAGATGGACGAGGGACTGGCCCTCGTCGGTAGCGACGTCGGTACGCCGATCATCGCCTTCCCAACACCGACCGGCAAGGTCGGGATCTTTGGACCCGTCATCAGCCGAGCACCACAAGGCGAAGAGGGTTTGGCGCTCTGGGACGCAATGGTCACCATGAGCACGATGGACGG
>CALLAA010000144.1 GCA_938002955.1 uncultured Acidimicrobiales bacterium | reverse complement strand
GAGGTCACCGCTGGGTCGTGGTGGTACTTATGTTGCTCGTAGTCGACGCCGGCGGCGTCGAGCACGAGACATGCCGGGGTCACCGGCCAAGGATTTGTCCGAGGATGGCCTTGCCGGCCGAGCTGCCAAGCAGGTCGCCGGCCATGTCCATCAGGCCACCGCCCTGATCTTGTTGTTGTTGTCCGCCACCGCTCAAGATGTCGAAGATGCCGCCGAGACCAGAGTCTTGCTGCTGTACCTGCGCACGTTCTTGGCCGAGCATGGATCCAAGACCACCCGCATCGAGGCCGCCTCCACGAAGGCGCTTGCCGAGGTACCCCATGACGATCGGCGCCAGAATTGGAAGCAGCTTCTGGATGAGTCCGGTGTCGACGCCAGCTCCGCGTGCGACGGTTTGTTCGACTGCGCCCTTGTTGCTGCCCAGGATGTGGCCGAGGATTCGCCCGCCGTCAGCGCCGAGCGCCCGTGATGCATAGCCACCGCTGAGGAGCGGGCCGAGCATGTCGAGGATGGATCCGTCGTGGTCGTTGCTCAGCGCGCCGAAGAGGGCGTTTGCGCCTTCGGGCTTTTGTGCTGCGCCGACCATAGAGCCGAGAAGCATTGGGAGAGCCGCTGCTACGGCTTGCCCGGTTTGTTCCTGGGGTGCCCCGAGAAGATTGGATAGTTGACCGATTGTGTCGCCGCTGAATTGCTGCGCCAGTCCCTGAAGTAGTGACTCTGACATTGGGTTGCCTCCTGTTGCTATTGGAACCCCGCTTTCAGGTGACCATAGCCCGCAGCCGCCCGCTTATGCCGGGTTGGCCCCAGCGACCCGTAAGGCTCCGGGCACGACGCGCAGGCGCATTGGAGACTGGCCGAGAGGCTCGCCATCGCCCCAAAGGTCGATGCCGGCGGTGTCGATGTCGATCTGTATGCCCGACCGTCGGAGCACCTCGGGACGCTCCGCAGTGCCTCCCTCGCGGCCGATGAGGTGCGGCAGCAGACCACGCCGTCCAACGCCTTCGATCGAGGTGAGATGTACCAGTCCATCGGTCGGGTGGGCATCGGGGCAGGGGAGCATGCCGCCGCCGAACAGTTTGGTGTTGCCCATTGCGAGCATGGCCGAGTCGGTGGCGATCGGGTGGCCGTCGAGCCGCAGTTGCATCTCCTGACGCTCGAACGCAGGCAGCTCCAATACAGCGGCCAGAGTGTAGATGTGGGAGCCGATCGGCAGGTCGAGGGCGTTCGCTCGGCGGTTGATCGCGGCAGGAAAGCCAGCGATAACGATCGACGCAACCCACGTGCTCTGCTCGGCGCCGGTAGCCCTCAGCAGGTCGATGTCGAGGTGCGGCGCGTCCAGGTTCAGATCGTCTGTGGGCTCGATGCCGACCGCAGTCGCGAAGTCGTTTCCGGTGCCGGTCGGCGCGATAGACACCCGAATACCGGTTTCGGCGAGGTGCTGAATGGCGAGGTGGACGAGGCCGTCTCCGCCGGCGAGAACGATGTGGTCGATCTCGCCCGCAGCCACCGCAGCTGCCAGGTTTTCCGACGAACCCTCCGGACTGTCTCCGGTGAGTTCGACGACCGTGTGCCCAAACCCGCGAAGCCGGCCAACGATGCGTGTAGCGCGATCGCGAGAACGTCGGCCGCCGCCGCCGGGGTTTCGAAGCACATGAACACGCACTCCGGCACAATAACGCGTCAGCCCATCCGAGCAGGAGGGCTACAAGCGACGGAGTTCGTCAAAGACGACGACGGCCCGGCCGAGGTCGCGGGACCGGGTCAGGTCGACCCATCCGCGAAGTCCCCATTCGTTGTGGCCTTCGGGATCGAGGACCACTTGTCGAACGGCGCGAATTTCGCTGCCCTCCACGACGTCGACGTCGTCGCCAACCTGGAAGAAGCCTGCGCCACGGGAGTCGGCGCCGGTCAGAACTTCGTCGTGTTCGTCGAAGTACGCCTCGACCATTCGCTCGACCTGGTCGAGTGTGCGCAGCGGAGTCGCTGGTCGTTCGCTATCGGCTGCATGGTCGGGGGCTGAGCATCGGCTGAGCTCCTCAGCGTTGCGCCGGGCGAGGAGCTGGACCCATCGAAAGGCCTCGTTTCGGACCATCACGCCAAAGGCTCGCTCGTTCTGCGTGACATCGCGCGGTGCGGCCTCGATCGTCGAGAATCGGGAGTCGGGGGCTGCGTCGTCGGGCTCGGGGTTGATGAGCCGTTCCCATTCGTCGATGAGGCTCGAGTCGACCTGGCGGACGAGCTCGCCGAGCCACTCGATGAGGTCCTCGACCTCGTCGGTCTTCTCGGTGTCCGGAACGGTCTGATTGAGCGCCCGGTAGCAGTCGGTCAGATAACGAAGGACCAGGCCCTCGCTTCGCTTCATGCCGTACTCGCTCACGTACTCGCTGAACGTCATGACCCGCTCGTAGAGCTCCCGCACGACGGACTTGGGCTTAACGTTCTCCTGGCCGACCCACGGATGGCGGGCCCGGAAGCCGTTATACGCCTCGTAGAGCTCGTCGCGGAGTGGTTTGGGGTACTCGACAGTTTCGAGGCGCTCCATCCGCTCTTCGTATTCGACGCCGTCTCGTTTCATCTCGCCGATGAGGTCGGTCTTTGCTTTGTCGAGTTGTGCGGCGAGGATCGCGCCGGGGTTTTCGAGTACGGACTCGATGACCGACAGGACATTCATCGCGTGATCGGGGGCATCGCGATCGAGGCCCTCGATGACTTCGAGCGCGAACAGCGACAGAGGCTGGTTGAGCGCAAAGTCGTCTTGCAGGTCGAGGGTGACTCGGACCATTCGCCCATCTTCGTCTGGTGCATCGAGGTGTTCGACAACTTCGGCATCGAGCAGCGACCGATACATCGAGATGGAGCGTTTCATGTGACGGCGCTGGGCTTTGCGAGTCTCGTGGTTGTCCGTCAGAAGTTGCTTGACCGCATCGCAGCCGCCGGGCTGGCTGTCGGACGGGGCACGATCGAGGAGGTTGAGCAGCATTTGGTGCGTGATCGTGAAGCTCGACGACATTGGCTCGGGCGAACCGTTCACGAGTTTGTCGAACGTGTCCTCGGTCCAATGGGCATACCGCTTGTCCGGAGCCTTCTTCTTCTGGACCTTCTTCTTTTTCTTGGGGTCTTGAGCCGCCTTGCGTTCGGCGGCGAGATTGTCGATCACGTGCGGCGGTGCTTGCACCCACACGGTTCCTTGATCGTCGAACCCCTTACGGCCGGCCCGCCCAGCGATCTGTTGGAACTCCCGAACGCTCAGAATGCGGACACGTTGGCCGTCGTACTTGAACAACTGGGTCAGGAGCACCGAACGAATCGGGACGTTGACGCCCACGCCCAACGTGTCGGTTCCCACGATGACCTTGAGCAAACCCTTCTGGGCCAGCTTCTCCATGAGCAAGCGGTATTTGGGCAGCAGGCCGGCGTGATGGATGCCGACGCCGTGGGAAAGAAAGCGCTTGAGGTCTTTGCCGATCGGAGAATCGAACCGAAAGTTACCAACCTCTTCACGAATGGCTGCCTTCTCATCCTTGGTGCAGATCGACAGACTCGTGAACGACTGGGCGGCTTCGAGCGCAGACTTCTGCGTGAAGTACACGACGTAGGCCGGAGTCCGGTCGGTGTCGATCAGCGTTTCGAGCGTTTCGTGAATGGCCGAGGTCTGCCAGGCGAAATCGAGCGGAACCGGCCGTTCGGTGCTCGAGACGGTCACGGCGTCGCGGCCGGTCCGTTCGGTGAGTTCTTCCTCGAAACGGGCGGTGGGCCCAAGAGTTGCCGACATGAGCAGAAACTGAACCTGGGGCATCTGCAGGAGCGGAACCTGCCACGCCCACCCCCGCTGGGGGTCGGCGTAGTAGTGAAACTCATCGACGACGACGAGTCCAATGTTGGCGCCGGCGCCTTGGCGAAGTGCGATGTTGGCCAGGATCTCCTGTGTGCAGCAGATGATGGGAGCGTCGGGGTTTACCGCCGCATCTCCGGTGACCATGCCGACGTTTTCGGAACCGAGCTCACGGCTCAACGCAAAGAACTTCTCGGACACGAGCGCCTTGATCGGCGCGGTGTAATAGCTGCGTTCGCCACGAGCCTTCGCCGCGAAGTGGCCCGCCATGGCAACCAGCGACTTCCCCGACCCTGTCGGCGTTGCCAGGATCACGTGATTGCCAGCGAGAAGCTCGAGAATGGCTTCCTCTTGCGCCGGGTAGAGGTCGAGCCCTACCGAGGCGGAATAGTCGATAAACGCATCGACGAGTTCGTCAGGTTCAGCCCCAGAGGCTGGCAGATGATCGAGAAGAGAGATGGTGTCGCCTAGCGGGTGACGCCGGCTTTTTCGAGCGCAGCCTTCGTGCGATCGAGCAAGTACTGCGGCACGCCAAATGCGTTGTCACCGCCGCCGGATCCGCCTCCGTCGCCGCCACCAGCAGCCGCCCCCGCAGCTCCAGCTGCGGCAGCTTCAGCATCGCGTTCCTTTTGCCAGAAGTACTGGTCCCAGGCTCGGCTGATAACGATGTCGTCGTGATCGACGTGGCCAATGAGCTCGCCGTTCGAGAACCGTACCCAGTAGCGCTTCCAGGTGATTCCGTTCGACATTGCAACCTTGCCCGCTGTTCCCTTCGGAACACCAGGAAGATCGGTCGTGGCTTTCACCTTTGCGCCGGAACGAATCCGCTTTGAGAGGTCGACGGTCTTGGCCATCCCGACAGGTTAACGGGAGCTGCGCCGACACCACGTCTTCGGCGGCCGGGAATGCGGAAAGGATCTCCCGGGGTTTGGGCTGCCATGACCCGACGCCTCGTATCTCTTTTGCTCCTCCTCGGCCTCATCGCCACCGCATGCTCCAGCGGAGAAGCCGCCAGTGAATCCGCATCCGATGACCAAACCTCGACCGCCGGCGACGACACGCCAACGACGAGCGATGACCCCCAGACCGCTCCGGAGTCACCCGAGGAGACAACGACCACGACGACAATTCCACTAACCGGCCCGACCACCACGTTCGTGCCCGATACATCGGGCCCGTTCTCGACCGATGGTGGAGCGCAGTTCGATACCTCGTTGGTCGACGGGATCATCATCGAACAAGACCCCGACCGGGGACCGCTCAACAGTTACACGGCTTGGCCAACCGACTGGAGCCGACGAACCGTAGAGGACTGGACCGAGTTCCGGGCCGGGCTGCAGGCCTCCGACCCACGAGACGGCATTCCACCGATCGACAGCCCTGTCTTCGAGAGTGTCGCGCTCGCCGGACAGTGGCTTGGACCACGTGACCCCGGTGCACTCGTGCAGATCGATGGCGAAGCGCGCTTCTACCCGCTCTCGATCCTCACCCGTCACGAGATCGTGAACGACGCGTTTGGCGACGTACCGGTCGCCGTCACGTTCTGTCCACTCTGCAACACCGCTATTGCCTACGACCGTCGAGTCAACGGCGAGGTACTCCGACTGGGCGTCTCGGGTCTCCTGCGAAACAGCGACCTTGTGATGTGGGACGACGCAACGACATCGCTGTGGCAACAGATCACCGGCGAGGGCCTCATTGGTGATTTCGCCGGAGCCCAGCTCGAGAGCGTGCCGACATCGATCGTCTCGTTCGCACAATTTGTCGAGAGCTTCCCGGACGGAAAATCGCTCGCAGGCGAAAGTGCGTTTGGCCGACAGAGCTACGGAGTGAACCCCTACCAGGGGTACAGCTCGGGCAGCCGTCCGTTCCTCTTCGATGGCGAAATCGACGAACGGTTGCCCGCGCTCAGTCGAGTCGTCGGCGTCACCGAGGGCGACGCAATCGCGGCCTATGCCTTCGGACGTCTCGAGATTGAACGGGTCATCAACGATGAGGTCGCTGGAGTCCCAATTGCGGTGTTCTTCGCCGGTGAGACCGCCGATGCGCTCGATCAGCAAGCCATCGCCATCTCCCAGGCCATTGGTTCCGCGGTCGCCCACGACCCCGTGGTCGACGGGCAGGTCCTCACGTTCACGGCAAACGACGACGACACCTTCACCGACGACCAAACCGGCTCCACCTGGAGCATCGTCGGCATAGCTATCGACGGCGAACTCGAGGGAACCCAGCTCGGAGCGCTCCAGCACCGCAACGAGTTCTGGTTCGCGTGGCAAGCCTTCTTCGGTCCTGAATCCCTGCGCTAGGTGCTTCTCTTCGTCGGTTCCAGACCGTAATGCTGGGCTCGTTCGGTCTCTTCCTCGACACGTTCGCATCGCTGCGCTCGCTCTCTACCCGTCGAGGAAGAACCCGCTCGATCCCAAACGGTCTGGCACAGCCTGAGGTCGCTCGTGCTCGCGCTTCGCCTCATCATGTGTCTGGATCTACCCGCCGGACCCTGACGGCTCCGAGGTTCGGCCAACGACGTATGTAGAGCTCGTGCTCGGGCTTTGCCTCATCATGTTTGTGGGGCTTGGCGCTTGGTTCGTTAGAGGTAGGTGCCTGGACGGCTGGATGCGTCTATGGCTTCTGGTGCTGCGCCTGGTGCGGCACCAGGTGGCAGGCCCTGCGGGGCCCCTGCGCCGGCGCGAGCCTGGAGCTGCTGGAGCTGTTGCATCGCGGCGGCTTGCTGAGCCATCGCCATTGCTTGGAAGCCCTGGTGGAGTCCTTGGAGCCATCCGACCAGCTGTGCTTGAGCAATACGAAGCTCGCCTTCAGACGGAGGTTCGTCGCCGCAGTCGACACAGAGCTGGAACTCCCGGAGTTCGTCGAGGAGATCGTCGCTCATGGTGTCCTCGAGCGCCTCCATCGTCTCGCTGTGGATCTTGGCGAGCAACGAACGGCCGGCCTCGTCGAGCGGAGCTTCGCGCGCTTCGGTCATCAGCGATTGAGTCATCGTTCCAAGCCGGATCAGCTTGGCAGCATCGGTGATTACGGCACCCTCGCTGGCCTCTTCAACCGGAGCTTCAGGGTTCATAGGTTCAGGGGTCATATCACTCATGACAGGCAGTGTAGGCGGCCCGGGGCAAAGGTTTTCTGCGGAATGGCCGATACTCACAGCATGCGTCTTCGCGCCGTCCGTTCCGCGCTCGCTGCAGCACTGCTGATCCTGGTGGCCTCCGGCTGTTCAGGATCGGACGACGCTCCAGCCCCAGATAGTGCTGGACGAGTTCTGGTCGACCCAGATGGCGGCTCTGTCGAAACCGCTTCGGGGGGAACCTCAGCCGACGGCGAGTCTGGGGAAGCGCCTGGCGCCATTGCCTTTGATGCCGACGCCGACTCCACCAGCTCCGGTGGCGACGATGACTCCAGTGACGGTGACTCCAGTGAAGATGGCTCGACCGACGGTGACTCCAGCGACGATGGCTCTACCGACGGTGACTCCAGTGACGGTGACTCCACGACCGGCGATCCCGATGGCGAAGATGACGCCTCCGCATCGACCGACTCCGACGAGCGGATCGACGACACGCCACTCGGACAGCTAACGACCGAACTGATCGCATTCGTCGAGCGGGAACGAGGCCTCACGTTTCGCTCCCGCCCCGAGATCGAACTACTCGACAATGCAGCATTCGGTGCGGCATGGACTGCGGTCATTGCCCAAGACGCAGCTGAGAACAGCGAGGACTACGCCAATTTCACCGACATCTACCGGGCCATGGGAGTCATCGACGGGGACCGGACGCTCGAAGAGATCTGGACGCGATTTGGTGACGCCGGTGTCATTGGCTTTTACGACCCGGACACCGGCAACATCAAGCTTCGTTCGGGCGAGATCACGGCCTTTACCAAAACCGTGCTCGTTCACGAGCTGGTGCACGCACTCGAAGATCAGGCGTTCGGCTTGGACCGTGCCGAATACGACGACCGGACCGACGAGATCGACTGGACCTTCTCGGCGCTCACCGAAGGTTCGGCTCGGGTGATCGAGAGCCGCTATCGCCAACAGTTCACCACCGCCGAACGCACCGAAGAAGACGCAGCGCGAGCAGCGTTGCCACGAACCGTGTCGCTGTCGGAGTTCACGACGTCGTTTCTCGAGCTCCAGTTCGGTCGATACCGATACGGCGAGACGTTCACCGCAGCGCTGTGGGCCGAAGGCCAAGACGCCGTCGACGCTGCCTTCGAAAACCCTCCTGCGACGTCTGAACTGATCCTCGATCCCGAATCGTTCCTACGCGGAACCGCGCCAGATGCACCGATATCGACCCCGCCGGCAGATGCAACGTCGTTCACCTCGGGGGTGTGGGGCGAGGCCGCATGGGCCGCAGTCCTGAGCGATACGTTCGACCGAACCGACGCCTTGGAGCTCGCCGATGGGTGGGGCGGTGATGCATACGTTGCGTGGCGCACGTCCACCGGTGCATGTGTACGAACACATATCGCAGCCGACACCGCGGACGAGCTCGACGACTATGCACAAGCACTCGAAGCCTGGGCGCGACAACAAGTCGGGCGCGAGGTCTTCTATCCGACCGCCGACATCATTCGAGTCACCGCCTGCGGGTGACGACGCGTCGAGCTAGACGGGCGTTCCCGCGTAAGGAGCAGGGTCCTTGGGGCCCGGAACCGAGATCGGTGTCCACCCGGTCTGCTCGGCGAGGGTCTCAGAGACGGTGCGCCAACCAGCTGGGTCCCAGCCTTGCGCCGATGCCGAGATGGTGCCGTCCTGGCGAACGAGGGTAAGCGCCGGCAACGTGGTCAAGCCAAGCGCCTTCACCGCAACGCGGTCCGGGTCGGAGAAGGTCAAGAACTCTTCGGCGTACGGGCCGAGGAAGCCAGCCACACCATCGGCGGGGCCGGTCGCGAGCCACGCGACGCGAACACCGGCGCCACGGTAGTGATGGAAGACCCGCTTGACGGTGTCGAGCAGCCACGAGCTTTCGTGGGTGTACGGATCGATCGCTCCGACGAGCATCGGAAAGGTCGTTAGCCAATCGGAGAACGGCCGAGCGTCACCATTGAGCGGGTTGAGATCTGGATCACCATCAAGCGTTGCCACGGCGGAAACGGTAGCGGATCCACACACCGGTCGCACCCATCTTGAGCGGAGACACCTGTATCGTCAGTTTCGTGCACCCAATCGAACGTCTTCGATACGTCGCTCGTGCCGGCTCGGCTCCCGATCGCATTCTCGTGTCAGAGTCGGTTCCGGCCCTCGCCGCGTTCGCCCGTAAGCCACAAGCTCTGCTTGTCGCGGTGCGACAACTCATTGTTCGCCAGCCCGACTCGCCGGGCCTCTACGCCCTCGCTGCGCACATGATCCACGCGCTCGACGCCATCGATGCGGGGTGGGATTTTGCCGCTCTGCTCGAGCAGGACCGGACTGCCGAAATCGCCGAATCCATCGCGATCACCGAAGCCGGAGGCACCGATGTGATCGACTCGATCGCGTCGGGTCGAGGTGCCGGCGGCGCCGTGGACGTATTGTGCCCAGCGGGAACGACCGCATGGATCGCTTACGCTCGTGAAGGCGGACGGTCGGTCGCTGTTGTTACACCTGTCGGGACACGACTTCCCGCAATGCTGTGGGCTGGATTCCTCGAACGCAATGGATTGTCATCGCCGGAACCCACAACCGGGGAATCCGAGCGAATTCCACTCGACGCATTCGATGATCTGATCGGGCCCGACGGGATTCAACCCCTCAGCGCGTGGGAGCCCGATGCTCCAGATGTAGCGGAGATTGCCCGCTTCTAACATCGATTGCTTCAGCGATGTCGATAGTTGCGTCGTCAACCACGATCGTGCTGGTTGTCGTGGCCGAAGCGTTGAGTGCGTTACGAAGCGCTGCGATAACTCGGCTCTGTGCCGACGCGTTCATCGACGATCCGCTCGGCAGACAGAGCCCGCTTTGGAAGTGTTGCTCCGAACCCTTGGTGCCGGTGCAGGCCGACCCTGTGTAGAGCGGTTGGAGGTGCATGGGCTTCCACGCCGGGCGAGCTTCGATGTTGTCCTCGAGCAGTGAGTGGCAGATCGCCGTGGGGGTGGGGTGGAGGTCGGTGTTGATATGGGCGACCGTCAGCCATCCGTTGCCGCGCCCGAACACGTCCTGTGGAGCGATCTGAACGCCATCGATCGAGCTCAACTCGTCGACGTAGCGCTGGTGAATCGACCGGGTGCGAGTGATCATTGCGTCGAGCCGCTCGAGCTGGGCGCAGCCGAGGGCGGCCGAGAGGTTGGAGAGCCGGTAGGCGTACCCGATCTCGCGATGTTCGAAGTGCAATTCGGGCTCGCGTGCCTGTCCGGCGAGGTACGCGGCACGATCGATCAGGTCTTGCGGCCCGACGAGCGCACCGCCGCCGCCTGTAGTGATGAGTTTGTTGCCGTTGAAGCTGTACGCAGAGAGCACCCCGAACGACCCTGCCGGGCGTCCCTGATGAGAGGCGCCGATCGCTTCGGCGGCGTCCTCAACGATCGGTACGCCAAAGCGCTCACAGATCGGAACGATGCTGGAGTAGTCGGCGCACGAACCGTACAGGTCGACGGTCATCACCGCCGCAGGTCGATGCCCGATGGCGGTGAGATCAGCGAGTGCTTGTGCGAGTGCTTCCGGTGAGACGTTTCCGGTTTCACGGTCACAGTCGACGAAGTGCGGGGTCGCCCCCACGTATCCGATGACGTTGGCCGAGGCCACGAACGTGACGCTCGGACAGATCACGATGTCGCCCGGTCCAATGTCGAGAGCCAGCAGTGCCAAATGTAGCGCTGCAGTTCCGCTGTTGACCGCAATCGCCGCTTCGCGCTCCGATATCTGCCGGAGCTGGTCTTCGAACTCTCGCAACGCTGGGCCAGCGGGCGCGATCCAGTTGGAATCGAACGCAGCGAGCAGGGCGTCTCGCTCTCGACTGGTCATATGTGGAGCACTCAGATTGATTCGCTCGTTGGAGGGAGAGGCAGCAAGGTGTTTCACGGGGTCTCCGGACATGCATCGAATGGCCTACTCCTTTCGGCAGCCGCTGATCTCGATTGAGCGGTCGGCCCGACGGCCGGGGCGTGGCAAGATGCGACTATGACGTCGGCTCTTTCCGAAGCGATGGCGAGCGAGCTGTCCTCGACGGTGCGGTCGTGGTGGCCCGACGTTGCTCGGGATCTTCCGTGGCGAGTGTCGCGTGACCCGTGGGAAGTGCTCGTCAGCGAAGTCATGGCCCAACAGACGCAGGTCGAGCGGGTGATTCCGAAATGGATCGCGTTCCTGGAGCGATTCCCGACCGTGCAAGCCGCCGCTGTCGCCAGCGCCGGCGACCTGATCCAGATGTGGGATGGCCTGGGGTACAACCGACGGGCGCTCTTGCTCCATCGTTGTGCGGGCGAGGTCGTGCAGCGTCATGGAGGAGCCTTTCCCGACGACCTCGACGCGCTGTTGGCGCTACCGGGTATTGGCCCCTACACGGCCCGAGCCGTGCTCGCGTTCGCCTTCGAACACGACGTCGCCGTGGTCGATACCAATGTCGGGAGGGTGCTGGCTCGCGTGGTGGGCACGTCGCTTACGGCCAAGGACGTGCAGGCGACCGCCGACGCGCTCGTTCCCGACGGCGCCGGATGGGAGTGGAATCAGGCGTTGCTCGACTTTGGGGCCACCGTGTGTGCGAAGCGCACACCACGCTGCGCCGAATGTCCAGTACAGCCGATGTGTTCTTGGGCCGGCGAAGGTACTGATCCAGCGATTGGTTCGGCCGCGGTTAGCGCTCCGCAGTCGCGATTTGCCGGATCGGACCGACAGGGGCGGGGACGCCTGATCGCCGCGTTGCGCAACGGTCCTGTGTCGCATGAGGATGCACTCGTTGCGCTCGGGTTTGGGGCGGACGTCGCACGCGCCGAGCGTGTTCTGGCCGCGTTGGTCCGCGACGAGATGGTGGTCTCGTTGGCTGATCGCATCGCACTTCCCTAGTGCTTTTGTTGTCTGTGGCTCGGTCCACGCTGCGCGTCAGATCTGTCACAGGGCTTACCTCTGGGCGACCGCGGACCGTATTCTCAATAACACTTGTCCACGCAGCGCAACACGCGTTGGATCTGAGTCGATAAAGAGGGGGAAGCTACATGCAGGCTGGAGTCACCGTTTCGTTCTACGGCGTTCGCGGCTCGACCCCCTGTCATTGCAGCTCTATGGCCCGTTTCGGGGGGAACACGTCTTGTGTGGTCCTCCAGCGTGAGGGCGAAGCCCCGATCGTGTGCGACACCGGCACCGGCTTGCGGTTCTACGGACTCGATTGTGGTGATACGTCGTTCGACGGAACCATCTTGATCAGCCACTTGCATTGGGATCACGTGCAGGGATTGCCGTTCTTTCCCCAGCTGCTCAACACCGATTCCAAAGCAAACATTCTTGGTCCTCCTGAAGACAACATGTCGTTCAAGGAGGCCCTTTCTGGTTTTGTGCGGCCGCCGTACTTCCCGATTCAGCTCGAGACGTTGCGTGGCGACCTCACCTTCACCGACCTGTGGCAAGAGACGATCACGGTTGGTTCGGCGAAGGTCACCGCCCGTTCGGTTCCACATACCGGTCGTACGAACGGCTACCGCATCGAGTGGGACGACTTCTCCGTTGCCTACATCCCCGACCATCAAGAGTCGGCAAACGGCACCGACGTCGCCGCAGGGGTACTCGAACTTGTCGACGGTGTAGACCTGTTGATTCACGATTCGCAGTTCACGCCCGAGCTTCTCGAGAAGCGGCAGGACTGGGGTCATTGCACTCCTCGATACGCTGCGCACGTGGCTGATTCGGCCGGAGCGAAGTGTCTGGCCATGTTCCACCACGATCCGTTACACGGCGATGATGTCCTCGACGAATTGCTGGCTGAGGCGGCCAGCTGGGACACAAACTGCGAGATCATCACCGCAGCCGAAGGCCAAAAGCTCAGTTTCTAGAGCGGAGTACCGCCAGAGCGTTTTCGCCGCAGGCGCGTGTGATGCATGCCCCGCCAGAGCGGTTTCGCCGCAGGCGAAAAGGCGGTAAGAGAGGAAGCGCCTCAGGCGCTGACGAACGTCAGCGGCGGTGACGGTTCGCCATTGCCGAGACGTATGCGTGCTCGTGAACCTCGCCGGTTCGAGCTGGTGCGTATCGCTCGTCGAGTTCGGACGCGAGCATCTTTGCGCCGAAGAGTTCTTCGCTGTGGTTTTCTTCGATGAGTCCGAAGAGTTGTGCGAGGGCGGTGCTGTCACCGGTCGGATAGACACGTCGGCCATCGATGCCGGTTTGGGTGTTCAGGATCTCACAGTGCGGTGAGATGTCGCTGGCCAGGATCGGCAACGCGGCGCGGCCGGCTTCGATCAGCGCAGTGGGCAGGCCTTCGAGGTGCGATGAGGTGACGAACGCTCCAGCGTTGGTGAGGATCTCGGCGAGCTCGTCGCCGTACAGCGGTCCGGTGAGGATGATGTTTGGATTGCCATCGGCAAGTTCGTGCAGATGGTCGACGTAGCTTTCGGTGCCAGCAGCGCCGCCGACGATCACCAAGGGCATGTCTGTCATGGCGTCGTTGTACGCCGCAATCATTTCGTGCGGCGCCTTTTCGGGAACGAGTCGGCCAACGGACACGAAGTAGTTCTGTCGTGTGAGTCCGAAGCGCTCGAGGGCTGGTCCGGCCTCGACCTCAGGGATTGGGTGTGTCGAGTTCGGCACGACGGTCGTGGTGCGGCGGAACTCATCGGCGTACTCCGCAGCGAGGGTCTCAGAGACGACCAGGGTCGAATGCGGAACGCGGGCGCTGACGGTCGCTGCGAAACGCAGGAGCAATCGAACAGCACGGCCCCACTTGTCCCGCTTGTCGTCACGTCCGTGGACGGTAACGAGAACGGTGGAGCGGGTGAAGAGCCTGGAAATGATGGACATCATTCCGGGTCCGAGTGCATGGAAGTGGATGATGTCGAAGTCGCGACCAATGCAGTGCACGGCCGAGCGAAGAGCATGGATCATCGCGCCGACACCGGGCGATGTCGATGCTGGCAGGTATACGAGGCGAACACCGTCGATCATCGGTGGGTGCAAGTCGTAGTCTTCAGAGCGGCAAAAGACCGTGACATCGTGGCCGCGAGCGACGAGCTGACGAGACAACACATCGACGACGGTTTCGACGCCGCCGTAGTTCGCAGGCATGCCTCGCGTGCCAACCATGGCAATTCGCAGGCTGTCCGTCTTTCGCCGTTTGATCACGTGAGATCCGTCTGTTGAGGGGTTTCCTCAAAAAGTACGGCATTTGGGGTGTTAATGAGAGGGGACCGAGGACCCGTTGACACGGGGCCATTCGGCCTATACGACCTCATCCGATGCGCCTCATCGATGCCTTGTACCGGGCAGCGCGCTCGACGTAATTGTCTGCGTTCAACATGTTGAGCTCGAGCGAGTTTGCGTCTTCGCGGATCTTTGCTGGCACACCGAGGGCCATCGCATTCGGTGGAATGAC
Organism: uncultured Acidimicrobiales bacterium; assembly: GCA_938002955.1. Classification (GTDB taxonomy): domain Bacteria; phylum Actinomycetota; class Acidimicrobiia; order Acidimicrobiales; family SHLQ01; genus SHLQ01. Next base: position 1,718 of record CALLAA010000144.1, on the reverse strand, counting down.
CTTGCCGCCGGGCACCAATGCGTTGGCTCCCACGAGGGCACCGGTCGAGACGATCGTGCCGTGGAGAATCACCGACCCCGAGCCGGCCAGCGACCCATCTTCGAGGGTGCATCCTTCGAGATGTGCGTTGTGGCCGATCGTGCAGTTTGCACCAACGGTGGTCGGAAAGTCGTGCGTGCAGTGCAAGACGGCCCCGTCTTGCACGGACGTGCGTTCGCCGATGCTGATCGTGTTGTCGTCAGCGCGAATCACCGTGCCAGGCCAGACCGACGAGTGAGCGCCCAGAATCACGCGTCCGATCAACACCGCTTCGGGATGTACGAATGCATCCGGATGGATCTGTGGTTCCCAGTCGTCCTCGAGGGCATAAATCGGCATTTGCCAACGGTAGGAGACGAAACGCCGTTGCGGTAATCGGCTAACAGGATTCCTAGACCCCTAAATGGGGCTTCTGTCCTAATTCATAGTCCCAACGACTTAACAAATTCACCAGGTAGCCGAATTTGTACGTGTTCGGAAGAGGTGGGTCTGGAACCGAACTTGTAAAAGGGACACACGTAATGCGAAAAATCTGGAAATTGCGCGTCGGTATCGTCACCGTTGTCGCAATGGTGGCTGGAACGGTCGGCTTTGTCGGTGGAGGGTTTGCGGCTGCGGCATCTGGTGATGTTGCGGGCACGGTCTTCGATGATGTCAACGAAAATGGCTCCAATGATGGGGAGCCAGGCGTTTCGGGCGTAACCGTTACGGCGTATGCGCCGGACGGGACCGTGGGTGGAACCGCCACCACGGCGGCCAACGGCACCTACGTGATCGGTGGGTTGACCGACGGCACCGCTTACCGGATCGAGTTCACGAACCTGCCAGCTGACTATGTCGACGGGCCGATCGGTCCGGACTCGACCTCATCGGTCACCTTCGCCATCCCAGAGGCGTCATCTGTCGATTTTGGTGTGCATATTCCCGAGACCTGCCCGGCCCCTCCCGCCAACGCACTCATCAACACGTACCAGACCGTGGCGACGTGTTCGGTCGCCACCGATGTCACGCTTCCACAGGACACCTTTGGCCTGTTGGACGTCAGCAACGCCGTTCCGGCGGGGCAGAGCGATGTGACCACGACAACCCCGATGTTCCACCTCGACAGCTGGAGCATCACGAACATCGGCAATGTGCTCGGCACCGCAATCGACACGACCCGAGGCGATATCTACGCTGCCGCGTCGAGCAACTATTCGCAGAGCTTCTATAACGACACGGCGGGTGTTACCGAGACGCCGGGCCAGACCCGTTACGGCAACCTTGGTGGCGGCGCTGACAGCCTGACCGCGGCCGGAACCCTGTATCAAATGGACGCGGTTTCGGGAGCGCCGAGCGTGTTTGTACAGCTTCCGCAACAGTCGACGACCGTCACGCACTCCGAGTGTGAGGGCAACACGGTCGAGTCGATCAACCGGACGACCGGCGTCGGCCTTGGCAACGTCGTCTATGACCGCATCAACGATCAGCTCTTCGTGGCGAACTGGGAAGACGGCCACATCTATCGCTTGTCGATGACGGGCTCGATCCTCGACGCGTACGACATCGACGCAACCGACGACGGCAGCGCAGGACTTGCGAACGGCAAGGTCCCCTTCGGACTCGAGATTTCCGATGCCGGAGATCGTTTGTACTTCGGTGTCTTGTTCGACCGGGAGGTCTGGTCGGTAGATCTCAAC
>CALLAA010000143.1 GCA_938002955.1 uncultured Acidimicrobiales bacterium | reverse complement strand
ACCGTTGGGCTGCTGGTCGAACTGCATGAAGACGAGGTTCCAGATTTCGACGAAGCGTGCGTCGGCTTCGAGGTTCTCCGGACCGCCGTCGGGCCCGTATTCAGGACCAAGGTCGTAGAAGATTTCCGAACAGGGACCATTGGGACCCGTATCGGCCATGCGCCACCAGTTGTCCTCGTCGAGACGTTGGATGCGGTCGCGAGGCACGCCGACCTTGTTGGCCCAGATCTCCTCGGCTTCGTCGTCGGTCAGGTGACACGTGACCCAAAGCTTGCCTGGGTCGAGGCCAAAGCCCTTGGTGAGGAGGTCCCAAGCAAACGGGATTGCGTCTTCCTTGAAATAATCGCCAAAGCTGAAATTGCCCATCATCTCGAAGAACGTCAAGTGCCTGGCGGTGCGCCCAACCTCGTCGAGATCGTTGTGCTTACCTCCGGCGCGCACGCATTTCTGGACCGTGGTCGCACGGTCGTACGGGGCCTTTTCTGTTCCCTGGAAGAAGGGCTTAAACGGGACCATGCCCGAGTTGGTGAACAACAGCGTGTCATCATGCGGGATGATGCTCGCTGACGGAACCGCCTCGTGGCCGCGTTCGGTAAAGAAGTCGGTGAACATGCGTCGTACTTGAGTGGCATCCATGCCAAAAGTCTATGACGTGGGGCCCCTCAAGTGACGCAGCAAGAGCTGCGATACTCAAATCATGGCGAAGCTGACCAAATCGCGAATCCGCTCATTGACGATGGCACTTCTGATCGCCCTCGTTGCTGCGGGCTGCGGACAGCCCGCCAGCGACGCGGACGCTGAGGAAGTTCGCGCCGCCACAACAGAACTGCTCGCTGGTCTCGAAGACCGGTCGATACCCATTGGCGAGTGGTTCGATTCCGGGTGTTTGGCGTTGCAGGCGGTTGAGCAATCACTACAGAAAGAGTTGTTCGACAACCTCTTCATGCCAGACCTTGCCAACATGAGCGAGCAAGATCTCATCGACTCGCTTCTGTTGGAGGATGCATCGTTTCTGACCAACGCCGATCCGCGCGATGCCGCGGAGCCCATGTTTCAGTCCACGATCGCGCTCGGCTACTTCGAGACCTCCATCGCAGATGTCGATGCAGAGACTGCACGCGTCGAGCTAGTGCCGACAGCGAAGTCGGCTCGCCAAGAATCACACCTCGCGACCGTTCGATGGCGCAGAGTCGACGGCGAACTTGTGCTCGCTGACTGCCCGTTCGAACTTCCTTCACAGTCCGAGGTCGAGAGGGCCACGACCTCGCTTCTCGATGGTTTTGCGAACCGCACGACACCTCTGGGCGAGTGGCTCGATCCTGCCTGTATGGCGCGGCGCCTGGAGAATTCTAGCTCTGCACTAGAAATAGCTGACCAACAGTTGCTAGGCGAGACGTTTGCCGATTTCACCGACGAAGACTTCGCCGAGTTCTACGCGATCGAGACCTCCGGACTCGCAGACGTGTTTCCGTTCAACAATTCGTCGCCCTGGGAGCACCCACTACTTACGGTGCAGGTCGCGCTCGCTTCGGGATTCTTCGAAGCCCGCTACACAGGCAGTGGAGCGAGCACTGGACTCGTCGAAATCCGACCGACCGAACGGTCGACACGTAGCGAGTCCATCGAGATCTGGGTGACCTGGAAAAAGTTTGGTGACCGACTGGTTCTCGATAGCTGTGCGCTCAGTTCGAACTAGCTACGGAAGCGGCGAGCGCGTTCGCGCAGTCGGGTGATGCCGGGCTGATCAGCGAGGTCGCCATCGACCACCGTTAACGCGGGTTGCTGCCTCGCTTCGAGCCGCGCTTGGGCCTTATCGGTGATATCGATGTCCGGTCGGACTCGCTGGATTGCGCGGTTGGCTCCTTGTGTGACCGGCGAGTTCACCGTCTTCTCCAGAGCTTTTTCGCCAACAGCCGATACACGGTTCGTCATTTCGGTCCGCACCGCGTTGGGGAGCACCCGCTCGACCTCGCGCTTCACCTTGCGCTGCACCCACCAGCTTGAGGCCGCGCCCGACACATAACCCGTAGTCATCCAGAACAGTCGTTTAGGCATCGGATTTGCGCTCCTTGTTCCACCGTTCCCAGCGTGCGGGTTCGGCTCCATGATCCGATGGCATGTAGTACACATCATCGGCGACCTCGGCGGGTCGATACTGCTGATCGACCCAGCCTCTCGGGTCCTTATGAGGTAAACGATAGCCAACTCCGTGGCCGAGGCCTGCCGCGCCGGAATAATGCGCATCGCGCAAGTGGGTAGGTACCTCGCCGGTGCCGGGACTTTGTGCGGCCTGTTTGGCGGCGGCTCGCGCTGTCGTGAGCGAGTTTGACTTCGGCGCCGTGGCCAAGTGCACGACGGCCTGCGTCAGGTTGAATTCGGCTTCTGGTAGGCCAACGAACTCGACCGCTTGGGCCGCAGCGTTTGCAATAACGAGCGACATCGGATCTGCCATCCCCACGTCTTCGCTCGCCAAGATCACCATTCGTCGAGCAATGAACCTTGCGGACTCGCCAGCGTCGAGCATTCGGTACAACCAGTACAGGCCGGCATCGGCATCGCTCCCCCGGATGCTCTTGATAAAGGCACTAATGACGTCGTAGTGATCGTCGCGGCCATAACGTATCGCCTTCGTCCCGAGCGCAGCTTCGATGTGCGCTTCGGAGATTTCGCCGCCGTCAGGCTTCGCTATCGCCGACGCAACCCCGAGGGCGGTGAGCACTTGACGGCCGTCGCCCGCGCTTCGGTCAACGAGCAGCTGGACGGCATCGTCAGTTGCATTCGTACCCTCGGCATCGAGCCCGCGTTCGACGAGCGTCTTGAGCGCAGCCTCGTCGAGCATGTTGAGGCGAAAGAGCGTTGAGCGGCTACGGAGCGCAGCGTTTACTTCGAAGTTGGGGTTCTCGGTGGTTGCCCCAATGAGGCTGATGAGGCCGCTCTCGACCCCAGGTAGCAGCGCGTCCTGCTGGCTTTTGTTGAAGCGATGAACCTCGTCGAGGAACAAGATGGTGCCTTGTCCTTGCTGTCCGAGCCGGTCCTGGGCCCGCTTGAGGACTTCTCGAACGTCCTTGACCGACGCGCTCACCGCCGAAAGCGATTCGAAACTCCGCTCGGTCGTCCGAGCAATGACCTTGGCCAGTGTGGTCTTGCCGGTTCCCGGCGGCCCCCAGAAGATGACCGATCCCAACGTGTCTGCCTCGATCAGCCCCCGCAACGGCCGCCCCTTACCCAAAAGGTGGTCCTGCCCAACGATGTCGTCGAGTCGAATCGGTCGCAAACGGTCGGCGAGTGGGGCCCTTTTCGATTGCTGCTCCTGGGCGGCGGCGGCGAACAAGTCGGTCACGATCGCACCTTATATTGCGGCCGCCAGATCGGTTGGCTCGGGCTCACCAGCCGAGATCGTCGAGAAACTCGATAGTTCGCTCAGTCGTCTCGGTGAAGGCGGGGTCGTCGTTGAAGAATCCGTGATCGCCTTGGTCAAAGGCAACCATCGTGCAGTTTTGAGCAGCGTCGCAGAATGCCTCCACCGACGAGAACGGCACGATCGTGTCTTGCCTGCTGTGGAATGCAATAACAGGCTGGCCAGCAAGGAATGACGCCGAGCCACGACCAACTGCCGGATTGAACAACGCGAGTGCGGCGGCCTCGCTAGATGCTTCCACGGCCAGCGCGCCTCCAGCCGACGATCCAGCGACAGCGATTTTCGACGGGTCGACACCGAGCCGGCCGGCTTCCCGTGCAACGTAGGCGACAGCATCGACTCCATCGCCGATCGCGTCGGCGCGTGAAGTCCCTTCAGGAGTCACTCGGTATTCGACGACGAACCCGACCATGCCAGCGTCAGCGGCTGCTTGTGCTTGGCGGGCGAACTGTTCGACCCGGGTCGTGGCGAACCCGCCGCCGTGAAAGAACAGGACCGCTCCCGAACCAGCCGACGCTGACTCCGGCGCAAAGACGTGCAAATGCAGGTCGCGCTGCGGCGTCTCCTTGTACACCTCAACTCGTACGCCAAGATCATCGTCGGGGAATCCAGAGACGTTCCCACGGTCGCTCCTCGACAGCACACCGCAGCCACTGGCGAGCAATGCAACAACGCCAAGCGCCACGACGACACGAACAACAACATCACGACCCATTCCGTCATTGAGGCATAGGGCGCCGAAAGCGTACCGAAAGAGCGTCCTAGGTAAGCGAGCCCACATCGGTGACGATGCCGTTCTCGATCGTGATGCCACCCATCGTGTCACCCTCGTCGCAATCAGCGAGCGCCAACAGCGTCCGGGCAACGTCGGCCGGAGTGGCCAGTTGTCCACCTGCGTGGAAGCCCTGGAACTGTTCGACCATCGGAAAGGTCTCCTCGTTCTGGCTGCGAATCATGGCCTGCATATTGGTGTCGACGATTCCGGGACCTACCGAGGTCACGAGCGTTTTGCTCTTGCGTTCGGTCCGTTCGATTCCGGCTGCTCGTACCCACATATCGCCGGCGGCCTTGCCAGCGCAGTAGGCGGACCAGCCGAGGAACGGCCGCTTTCCAGCGCCGGAGCTGATGAGCTGGAACTGGGCCGGGATCTCTGCCGATTCGACCGCAGCGATAAAGCGGTCGCCGAGAACCTGTGGAGACGCGGAGTTCAACATGACATTGCGGACGTACGCGTCGCTATCGACCTCGCCGGCAAAACCAACAGGTTCGAGCGAGCCGGCATTGTGGATGAAGACGACGCGCTCCCACGGCTGCGAAACGATCAGGTCTGCCGCCCAGTCGCTGACGAGTCCCCAGGTATTGGGATCTGCAAGGTCGGCTGCCATATGTGCGCCTGGCCCTGGACGCCGGCTCACCGTTGCGACCTTGTGTCCAGCGGCCGCTGCCTGTGCGGCGAGCTCGGCTCCGATACCGCTCGATGCTCCGGTGATGATGGTCAGACGATTCATGGCCTCGACGCTACCGAGACCATGGATGACTCGTGACGATGATTGCTGCGAGGAGAACTAGCGCGGGCCGTACTCGGACAGGTAGCTGTTCATTCGCTCAACCATCTCGTCGGATAGCTCGGCGTGTTCGATGATCTCCTGCACGGTGACGATCGCGTGTGTCGGCATCGCGAACTCATCGCCCACCTGAGCAAGCGCTGCCTTGTCGCTCGTTCCTCGCTCCATGCGATCGACGCTGACGATCAATCCGGCCAACTCCACGTCGGCTGCAGCACGAAGCACCGGGACAGTTTCACGAATCGAGGTCCCAGCGGTTGTGACATCTTCGATGATGAGCACCCGGTCACCGGGCTGCGGTACGTGTCCCACGAGGACTCCACCTTCACCGTGGTCCTTTGCCTCCTTGCGGTTGAACATGAACCCAACATCACGACCCCGAGCGGCGAGCGCGCCAGCGGTCTCGACCGCAAGCGGGATCCCCTTGTACGCCGGACCGAACAGCACGTCGAAGTCGCCAAAGTTTGCCTCGATCGCATCGGCATAGAACTCACCAAGCCGTCGAATCTGAGCACCGGTGCGGTACTTGCCCGTCTGCACGAAGTACGGCGTCTTGCGCCCGCTCTTCGTGGTGAAGTCGCCGAACGTCAAGACGTCCGACTCGATCATGAAGTCGATGAAGTCGCGCTTGTATTGCTGCATCATTACTGTTCTCCACCCAACCGGTGGAGAACCGAGCCGACCTGCATGGTCGCTATGCGAGCTCCGCTCCCCATCAGTCCTTCTTCCACAATCGTTGCCACCAGCCGTTGCGTTTCGCGGCAACGTTGCCATTGGCCTTGGCTGCATTCGTCGCCGCAACGAAACCAGCGATTGAATCGTGAGTCACACCGTCGATGATCGCTTCGTCTGTCGGTTGACGCTTCGCCTTACGCACTTGCTTGTTGAAGTCGATGTCCTTGGCTCCGTCGCCAAGTTTGTCGATCCCCATGCCGCGGTGCTTGCCGACGCCGACCACTGTTTACTCCTCGCGAGGAAGAACTCGGAGTCCGAGCTCTTCGAGGTGCGCTGGATCTGCAGGGCTTGGTGCGTTTGTGAGTGGGTCTGAGCCCTTCTGCGTCTTCGGGAAGGCGATGACCTCGCGAATGTTCTCTTCGCCGACGAGCAGCGCGGTCAGGCGGTCGATACCGAACGCAAAGCCGCCGTGCGGTGGAGCCCCGTACTTGAACGCGTTGAGCAGGAAGCCAAACTTGGCCATCTGCTCTTCTTCGCCGATGCCAAGAATCTCAAAGATCTGCTCCTGCACATCGCGCTGGAAGATTCGAATCGACCCCGAGCCGAGCTCCCAGCCGTTCAGGGTGAGGTCGTACGCCTGCGAACGGATGTCGAGCCATTCGTCGCCCTGGGCGGTTTTGAGCATCTCGACGTCGTCCTCGTGCGGCATCGTGAACGGGTGATGCGCTGGGATTGGGTTGCCATCGATAACGTCCTCGAACAGCGGGAAGTCCGTGATCCACAGGAAGCTGAAGTCGCCGCTGTTGACCGGTGGTTTGCCAAGTTCGAGGCGAAGCAAGCCAAGCACCTTGTTCGCAACACGCTTCTTGTCCGCAATGAGAAACACCATGTCGCCGGTCTTCGCATCGAGACGTTCGACGACTCCAGCGAGCTCGGATTCACTCATGAACTTGGTGAGGCCGCCTTCGAGGCCCTCTTCCTTCATACGGAACCAAGCAAGGCCCTTAGCGCCCCACTGCTTGGCCTTATCTGTCAGCTCGTCGATCTTGTTTCGGCCGAGCTCGTCGGCGCCGCCAGGCATGCAGATGCCCTTGACCGATGGCGTCTTGAAGACGTTCGATTCGGTCTCGGCGAACAGGTCGGTGAGGTCGCCGAGCTCCATGCCGAAGCGGACGTCTGGCTTATCTGAGCCGTAACGGTCCATTGCGTCGGCGTAGGTCATGCGTGGGAAGTCGGTTGGACGTTCTCCGGTAATTGCCTCGGTTGCGTCGGCAACAGCCTCGCTGATGAACGTGAAGACATCTTCTTGGTCGACGAAGCTGGCCTCGGCGTCAAGCTGCATGAACTCGAACTGGCGGTCGGCGCGGAGGTCTTCGTCGCGAAGGCAGCGGGCGATCTGGTAGTAGCGGTCGAGGCCACCGACCATCGACAGCTGCTTGAACAGCTGCGGGCTCTGGGGCAACGCGTAGAAGTTGCCTGGGTGCATGCGCGAAGGCACCACGAAGTCGCGAGCACCCTCGGGCGTCGAAGCGATGAGCATCGGCGTCTCGAGCTCACAGAAGCCCTGACGCTCCATAGCGCCACGAATAGCGCTGTTGATCTTGGCGCGAGCTCGCAGGTTGCGCTGCATCTTCTCGCGGCGAAGGTCAACGTAGCGATGTTCGAGTCGGATCTCTTCGTTGACGTCGGTCCGGTCGTGCATGGGGAACGGTGGCGGCTCGGCCTCGTTCAGAACGTTGACCTCGGTATCGACAATTTCGATAGCACCCGATGCGAGGGCATCGTTGACCATTTCGGCCGGACGTGCGGCGACGGTACCGGTGACCGCAACGACGTACTCGCTGCGGACGTTGACCTTCTGGTCGACGACGACCTGGACAATGCCGGTGTGATCGCGCACGTCGACAAAGGCGAGGTGCTCGGAGTGGACGCGGCGGGTATCGACCCAGCCGCAGACCGTAACGGTCTGACCAACGTGTTCAGCGCTGAGTTCACCGCAGTAGTTCGTGCGAAGTGACATGTTGTTTCCTTGTTGAGATTTCGAAGTTCGTGAAGAGTGGTTGGAGAGGCGTTAGTTCGCCAGCTTGGCGGTCAGCGTGGCAACCAGATCATCTCGGCTTACGAGAGTCTGGCCGCTGTCGCCGTACATGTCGCGGAGTGTGACATTGCCTTCGGCGAGTTCTGTCTCGCCGATGATCACCGCCCACGGTGCCGCCGAACGATCAGCAACTTTCATCTGGGCTTTCATCGACCGGCCGTCGAAACCGCGATCGGCGGCGATGCCGGCTTGGCGAAGCTGATCGGCGAGTGCGGTTGCTTCCCCGCCGCCGACAAGATCGACAATAAAGACATCGGGTGCGAGGTCCGGCGCTGGGAAGACCCCCTCCGCGTCACACGCAAGCAGGATCCGGTCAACACCGAGGGCAAATCCGATGCCGGGGGTTGGTTTACCTCCAAGACTTTCGGCGAGACCGTCGTAGCGGCCGCCGCCACCAACCGCATTCTGAGCGTTCTCGAGCGCTGTCGACGCGAACTCGAAGGTCGTGCGGGTGTAGTAGTCGAGGCCTCGTACCAAGCGAGGTGAGATTTCATAGGGAATGCCGAGCGACTCGAGGCCGGACCGGACGGCAGCGAAGTGCTCGGCGCTGTCCTCGGTCAGGAAGTCCACCATGAGCGGCGCCTCGGCGATGATCTGCTGATCTTCGCGTCGCTTGCTGTCGAGTACTCGGAGCGGGTTTTTGTCGAGTGTTTCCTGGGACTTTTCGCTGAGCTCTGCTGATCGGTCGCGTAAGTATGTCTCGAGCGCTTCGAAGTACTGCGGTCGACACGACTCGTCGCCGAGGGAGTTGAGAAGCAGCGTCACCTCGTTCATACCGAGCGCTTGATAGAAGCGCCAACCAAGCGCAATGACCTCGACATCGACAGCGGGGTCGTCGCTACCGAGCACCTCGATACCAACCTGACTGAATTGGCGATAACGGCCAGCTTGTGGCTTCTCGTGGCGGAATTGGGGCCCCTCGTACCAGACCTTCCACGGAAGGCTCGTCGGGTTGTGTTGGACAAATGCACGAACGACCGATGCAGTGAGCTCGGGGCGCATGGCGATGCGAGTGCCATCCTTGTCTTCGAAGTCGTACATCTCTTTGGTGACGACATCGGTCGATTCGCCGACGCGGAGAAACACCCCGAGGTCTTCGACGATGGGCGACATGATGTGGCCATACCCCGAGAGACGGGCGAGATCGGCGAACGCATCGACGAGAGCGCGCTGACGCTCAGCGTCCGGACTCATGATGTCGCGCATACCGCGAAGCGCTTGAAATTTCGACGTAGCCACGACGTGTAAGGCTACTGCGCCACAACGGGCACCATCGCCTCCCAAGTCCAGGGATTTGTGAGCGATTTTGCAGGCTGAGCGAGCGCGATCGCTCACAAATCCTGCGTCGAGGCTTTTGTGAGCGATTTTGCAGGCTGAGCGAGCGCGATCGCTCACAAATGTTTGGGCGTAGCCTTGGCCTGTGCCTCCGTCGACCGCTCGCTTTCGTCCCGCTGCCCGAGTGGTGGCCATGAGCCCCAACGATCGCGTACTGCTCGTTCGATTCGAGCTGGCAACCGGCTCGTTTTGGGCCACTCCAGGCGGGGGTGTCGAGGGCGACGAAAGCCGAGACGATGCAGCACGGCGAGAACTCCTCGAAGAGACCGGCATTTGCGACGTCGACCTCATCGGTCCTATCTGGGACCGGACGCATCACTTTCCGCTTCACGGATTTGATGGCCAGAACGAGCTGTACTTCTTTGCTCGAACCATCGACGAGGCGATCGCTCCACAGTTCACTGAGCAAGAACTTCTCGACGAGGGCGTCACCACGCTGAAGTGGTGGTCGCTCGAGGACATCGTCACGTCAGACGAGGTCTTCGCCCCACGCGACCTCGGAGCCCGACTCACCGATCTCCTTCGCGACGGCCCACCCTCGCACACGATCATGCTCGCCGACCAGCACCCTGACTTCTAATACGGGGACTTCTACTACGGGGACTTCTGACAGGCACGGCGTCGACCCTCGACGATGTGAGCCGACTCTCGTACCGGACTAGGGCGTCGAACCCGGCAGGACGCGGTATGCGTCGTAGACCGACTCGACGCGGCGCACCGCGTTCAACATCGACTCGAGATGCGCCGGGTCAGCAAACTCGAAGCCGAAACGCATGTGCGCAATTCGGTCAGAGCCGGTCCGGGTGTCGACGGAGGTCACGTTGATCTGATGGCTGGCCATCACACCGGCAACATCGGAGAGCAAACGGGGCCTATCGAGCGCATCGACTTCGATGGCAGCTTCGTGAAGTCCTTGATGGCGATCGTCCCAATCGACCTCGATCAAGCGATCGTGCTGTTCGGTGCCGAGCGACCGAGCGTTCGAACAATCCGACCGATGTACGGAAACACCGCGCCCACGGGTCACGAAGCCAACGATGTCATCGCCGGGAACCGGGGTACAGCACGTCGCCAGGCGAACCAGGAGATCATCGAGCCCCTCGACGTGAACGCCACCGTGAAGCGAACGAGGATCGGAACGCTTGCGTACCCGGTCGAACGTCTCGGGCATCTGCTCGGTCGACTCACCGGGCGCGTACTCCTTGTTGACACGGTTGACGATCGTTCGAGGAGAGACGTGGCCTTCACCGAGCGCTGCGAGCAGCGAATCGAGGTCGGTGTAGTTCATTTCTTCGGCGATCTCGAGAATGAGATCGCTCTTCATCGTCCGCTGCACCGGCATGTCGGCACGGCGTAGCGCCGCCATCAGCTCGTCTCGACCCGACTCGATGTACTCGCTTCGGCGTTCACGGCTAAACCAGTTGCGGATCTTGTGGGCGGCCTTGGGCGATGCGACAAAGTTCAGCCAGTCCTTCGACGGTCCCGCATCAGGGTTCTTCGACGTGATGACTTCGACCCGATCCCCCGACTGCAGTCGGGTGTCGAGCGGCACGAGCTTGCCGTTCACCCGGGCGCCGGTACAACGCTCCCCCACTTCGGTGTGAATTTGGAACGCGAAATCGACCGGGGTTGCACCGACGACCAACTCGACGACTTGGCCCTTCGGTGTAAAGACGAAGACCTCCTCATGATCGAGGTCCGTCTTCAAATTGGTCATGAACGCCGACGGGTCAGAGGATTCCTGGTCGAACTCGACGATGCGGTTCAGCCACGCAATTTCTTGATCTGAGGCGGTCTCTTTGTACCCCCAGTGTGCGGCGACACCATTCTCGGCCCGCGCATGCATCTCTTCGGTCCGGATCTGAACTTCGACCTCTTTGCCAAGCGGACCAATCACCGTCGTGTGCAGCGACTGGTAGAGGTTGAACTTGGGCATGGCGATGTAGTCCTTGAAGCGCCCTTGGACCGGCTTCCATGCCGAGTGAATCGAACCGAGTGCGGCATAACAGTCACGGACCGAGTCAACGACCACTCGGATACCGACAAGATCATGGATGTCGTCGAACTGCAGATTCTTGACGACCATCTTTCCGTAGATCGAGTACAGGTGTTTCTGGCGGCCCTTTACCGTTCCGGTGATGTCGAGTTCGCCAAGCCGGGACTCGATGTCGGCGAGGAGTTGGGTGATGTAGACATCCCGCTCGGGGGCGCGAGCCGCGACCATGGCTTCAAGCTCGGCGTACTGCTTTGGGTAGCTCGCAGCGAACGCTAAGTCTTCGAGCTGCTGCTTGAGGTCTTGCATGCCGAGCCGATGCGCCAGAGGCGCGTAGATCTCGAGCGTTTCTTTCGATGTCCGCTCCTGCTTCCACGATGGCAACGATGCAATCGTCTCCATGTTGTGCAGACGGTCCGACAACTTGATGATCAGCACCCGAGCGTCTTGGGCAATGGCGATCATCATCTTTCGGACCGACGCTGCTTGCTGGGCTTCCTTCGAGTCGAAGTGCACCCGATCGAGCTTGGTGACCCCATCGACGACGTGGGCCACAGCCTCGCCGAACTCGTCGGTGAGCTGTTCGAGCGATACCGCCGTGTCCTCTACTGCGTCATGCAGGAGCGCCGCTGAGATCGCAACATCGTCGAGCCCGAATTCGGCGACAACCTTTGCGACCGCCAACGGATGGGAGATGTAGCTCTCCCCAGACTTGCGCCGCTGATCCCCATGGGCTGCAGCCGCAATCCGATAGGCCCGTTGGATTCGATCGATCGACGCTCCCGGTCGGCCGGCTCGGTAGGCCTCGACAATGGCCGTGAGCTCCCCTTCGACGCGAACGGACTGTCGTCGCCACGGAAGGACTCGTGTCACGGTCGGCATAGATCAGTTCACCTCGATAGGGGCGGTAATTCGAACATCGGGCAATTTGGCCCGTCCGTTGAGTGCAACCAATTCAACAAGCACGCTAATTCCACCAACAACCGCACCTGTTTGGCTAATCAGCGAGCACGCAGCCTCGAGGGTCCCACCTGTCGCCAGAACGTCATCAACAGCGAGGACGACGTCGTGTGCACCGATCAGATCCGCTGGCAGTTCGATTCGGTCAGTTCCGTACTCGAGGTCATAGTCGAGGCCAACGACCGCACCCGGTAGCTTTCCGGGCTTGCGGATCGGCACGAATCCCACACCGAGGCGTTGGGCGATCGACGGTCCGAACAAGAACCCTCGGGCCTCGACGCCGACAACCGTCGTTATACCCGCCGATGCGAACGGAGCAGCCATTGCCTCGACTGCGGCACCAAACGCGTCGGGGTTGTTGAGCAGGGGCGAGATGTCCTTGAACATGATCCCCGGTTGAGGAAAATCGGGAACATCACGGAGATAGCCAGCCAAGTGCACAAGGTGAAACTACCCTCCTCGTATGGCCGACGGTCGAACCATCGCAGCAATCGATATCGGCACGTCGTCGGTACACCTCGCAATCGCCAAAATTGTCGACGGCGCCAGACCGGAAATTATCGCTCAAGAAAAGCTCCCCGTGCGGCTCGGCTCTGGCGCCAAAGACATGAAGTCGCTTGAGCCCGAAGCGGTCGACCGCACCGTCGAAGCGCTTCGCCATTTCAGCGCGATCGCCAGCGCACACGGCGCCGAGCTGCATGCGGTCGCGACGAGCGCGGTCCGCGAGGCTGAGGACCCCTCAGAGTTTCTCCGGCGAGCCAAAGCCGAAGCGGGCGTCGATGTTCACGTCATTGCTGGTGTCGAAGAGGCCCGATTGATCCATCTCGGCGCACTCGGAGCGATGCCGATCTCGGATCGAACGCATCTGGTCATCGACATCGGTGGCGGCTCGACGGAGCTGATCGTCGGCGAGGGGCTGAACCCGCAGCTTCTGCGAAGCCTAAAGATGGGCCACGTGCGACTCACCGATCGATACTTCGCTGACGGCAGCGCCGACGAAGAGTCGATCGCGAACTGTCGGTCCTCGATCCGTTCGTTTCTGTCCCGTGATGCGCACGCGATTCGCTCGGCCGATGTCGACGTCGCTATTGGATGCTCGGGAACCTTTGAGACGATCGCAGCACTGGCCCGACACCGAGCCGTCGACACCGAACGCCGAGGTGCCATCCGACGCGACGAAGTCGCAACGGTCGTCGACCACATCATCGCTGCTCGCCTTCAGCAGCCGTGGGGGCCTATTGCCCGTGTCGATGCGCACCGCCAAGACACGATCCTGGCGGGAGCCCTTCTCGTCGAGGGACTACTCAATGAGCTCGATCTCGACCGGTTCGAGGTCAGCCCCGATGCGCTACGAGAGGGCCTGTTGCTCGATCGCATCGAACGGCTCGCTCCAGGTGGGGACGCGTTACGCCATCTGAGCCGCATCCGTGCCAACAGCGTCGACACGGTAGCTACCCGATATGGCGAGAACCTCGTGCACTGCAGACAAGCCACCGATATCGCGTTGCGGATCTTCGATGCGACGACCGATCTACATGGGCTTCGCGAAGACCAGCGCGACGTACTCGAGGCAGGCGCCATGTTGCACAACATTGGACGGTTCGTCGGCCATGGTGCGCATCACAAGCACAGCTACTACCTCATTCGCAATACCGAGCACCTCGCCGGCTTCGACGAGCACGAACGGGAGCTGATTGCTCAGGTGGCCCGCTATCACCGCAAGAGCATCCCCAAACCGAGCCACAACGACTACGGATCGCTGTCCGCGCCGGACCAGCGGACCGTGTCGATCCTGGCTGGCATGTTACGGATCGGGATCGCCCTCGATCGTACGTATCGCAACGTCGCCTCCGATGTCGTGGTCGAGGCCACGGCGACATCGATCGATATCGGCGTGCTCGGTGACGACATCGAGCTCGAACTCTTCGCTGCCAATGAGCGAAAGGGACTCCTCGAAGATGCGCTGGTGTGCGACGTGCGGATCGGTTCGCATCACGCGACCGCCGCCTCTCGGTAGCGCTACTTTTTCTTCTTGGTCTTGCGGGGCCGAGGTGGGACCTGCGTGCCACCCGACGTTGTTGCTCCGGTGCCCTTTGACGACTTCTTTGGCTTTGGAGGTGCCGAGGTGCTGCCGCCCGATGCGGCCCGGACACGGGCGCGTTGGGCCTGCTCTCCAAAGGTGGCGTCAGAGGCCGCGACCTTGCGGGTTCCGGAGCCCTCGGTGTCGCCGGACTTCTTCGCGACCTTCGCCGCGATCTGCTGATACTCCGGCTCGCGCTCCTTGAGATTCGCAACGACGTACGACGCCACGAACAGTGAGGAGTAGCCACCTACAAGAAGCCCAACGAGAAGCGCTATCGAGAACTCTTGCAGCGTGGTTGCTCCGAGAATGAGCGAGCCGATGATGAGCATCGAGAGCACGGGGATGATCGACGTGATCGTCGTGTTCAGCGATCGAGCAAGCACCTGGTTGAGCGCAAGGTTCATCATCTCGGTGTACGTATAGCGGCCGGTAGCCCCGACGCGGGCGGTGATATCGCGAACCTTGTCGTAGACCACGATCGTGTCGTACAGCGAGTAGCCCATGATGGTCAGGAACGCAATGACGGTGGCTGGGGTGACTTCGAAGCGGAAGATCGCATAGGCGCCGACGCTGATGATGATGTCGTGAGCGACCGCAGCGAGTGCTCCGAGGGCCATCTTCCACTCAAGACGGACCGAGATGTAGAGCGCAATCGCGATGAAGAAGAAGAACAGCGCTCGCAGCGCCTTGTTTGTGATCGCCGAGCCCCACGTTGGCCCAACGGACTCGAACGCCGTGATTTCGCCGAGTTCGTCGAGCGAGGCACGAAGGCTTTCGGCAGCCTCGGGATCTTCGACAGAACTCCGAACGCGTACGAGTCGGTCACCGGTCTCGGTCGTCACTTCCTGGATGATCGCTTCAGCGGCAACATCGCCCGGGAGCACGTTGCTGACCTCATCGATGGACGCCTCGGTCTGCACTTCGAACGAGGTACCACCTTCGAAGTCAATGCCGAGGTCGAGGCCTCCGATGATGAGCGCGAGAAGACTGGCGGCCACGGCGGCGCCCGAAACAACCAGCGCCTTCTTCCACAACGCTGGGAAATCGTAGTGACGCCGACCGTCGTTTTCTGGAGTGAGTTTCACTCGTCGCCTCCCTCAGTGCCGACTCGGTCTTCGGTCAAGCCAGGAATTCCCATCAACGCAGATGAGCCGGCGATCTTGGGTTGCCGCGCAATCCATTGAACCGCTGGCCCCATGAAGAAGTAGGTTGCGATCAGATCGAGAATCGTGGCGATTCCGAGGTATAGGGCAAAGCCACGAACGGCTCCCACGGTCAATGCGTACAGCAGTACCGCTCCGATGAGCGAGGCGACATCGGCCTTGACGATGGTGGAGAACGCAACCGGGAACGCCTTGTTGACCGACGTGCGGACCGTGCGACCATTTCGCACGTCTTCCTTGAGGTGCTCGAAGTAGACGATGTTCGAGTCGACCGACACACCGATCGACACAATGATTCCCGTGATTCCGGCGAGCGTGAGCGCCAGGCCCTGACTCGCTCCGAGGAACGAGATGATCGACCACAACAACGACGCCGAGATCAACAGGCTCAACATCGCCACCACGCCGAGGATCCGGTAATAGCTAATGATGAAGATCGCGACGAGGACAAGACCGATGAGACCGGCAATGACGCCCGCATCGAGTGCATCTTGGCCAATGGTTGCCGATACGACCTGCTGGTTCTCTGGCTCGAGCTGGATGGGGAGCGCTCCGAATCGAAGCTTGAGCGCAAGTTCGTTCGCGGTTTCTTGGGTGAACTGGCCCGAGATCTGGAACGAGTCGCCGAGATCCTCGGCCTGCACAGCGGGTGCGCTGATGACGAGGTTGTCCAAATCGACGGCGATCCGGCCCGGGCCGATGCTCGTTCGGGGGCAGGTATCGGCACCGAAGAAACACTGCTGCGTCAGATTGCGAAACGCATCTTCGCCAATCTCTCCGCCCTGAAGATCGACCGAGATAATCCACTGTTGTCCAGTAAAGAGTCCCTGAGCATCGGAGAGTCCTTCGCCGGTCATGCCCGTTGGGCCGAGCAAGTATCGGCCAGGCGATGCGAGGGTTGGGTCGGCGGGCACGATGATGATCGAGTCCTCATCGATTTCTTCGACCGGGGTGAAGCCCAGTTCGTCGAGTGAGGATGTCTCGGGATACCCGTCTGGGCGGTTGGTCGACCCGAGTGCGAGCTCAGCGAGAACGGGCCGAAAGCGCATGACGGCGGTGTCGCCGACGAGGTCGAGGGCACGTTGTTGGTCATCGACACCCGGAAGCGAGACCAAGATGCCGTCTCCCTCGGCTTGAATCTCCGGCTCGGCAACGCCGAGGCCGTCGACACGGTTGCGGATGACTTCGACCGCCTGGTCGATCCGCTCCGCCAGAACGACTTCGTCTTCGATCTCTTCGGTTACGCGGTAGCGCACGCTGACGCCACCTTGAAGGTCGAGCCCGAGGAGTGGTTCGTTGCCGGCGATGAACGTTGCGACGAGCGCTCCGATCGATAGCAACGTGATACCCAGGAGGTACCCGAGTTGTCGTCCTGGCATTAGTGGTTACGCCTCAGCTTCTTCGTCAGCGGCGTCTTGGATCTCGTCGTCTTCGTCGGTTGGAAACTCGTCCAGGATGTCTTGAATTGCCGAGCGAGCAACGAGCATTTCGATTCCTTCGGCGACCTCGATATATGCCGACGTCGCCAAAACCTCGGTGAGAGTTCCGTAGATACCGGTGGCGAGCAGAACACGATCGCCGGCAGCGGCGCGGGCCACGAGTGCCTGTTGTTCCTTCATCTTCTGCTGCTGCGGACGGATCAGCAGCATGTACATACCGGCAAAGAGCAGGAGTGGGAGAATGAGTTGAGCCATGGTGTGACCTCGACCGCTTTCAAAGAGCGCGAATGAACAGCCCCTGATCCTATCCCCGGTCTAGTCACGTGCGGCGACCGGCCTCTAGGAGTAGACGCTCAGGACCAGAGCTCGTGCACGTCGGCGGCGAACGCATCAAATCGCTCCTCAGCAATCGCTGCGCGCATGTCGTCGACGAAACGCAGCAACCACCACAGGTTGTGCAGCGTCAAGATGCGTTGCGCCGTGGGTTCACGGACCTGAAGCAGGTGGCGCAGGTACCCCTTCGACCACCGAGAAGCGGGCCCCTCAGGGTCGATCGGCTCGTCGGACGTTGCGTATTCGGCCCGGGTCAGGTTCGTTCGACCCGATGAGGTGAGCAACGTGCCGTGACGGGCGAGCCGTGTCGGCAGAACACAGTCGAACATGTCGATTCCCCGTGCGACGGCGTCGACGATGCCCGATGGGTCGCCGAGGCCCATGAAATAGCGCGGCTGGTCGGCGGGCAGTACAGCGGTCGCGGCGAGCAGCGGCTCGTGCCACTCATCTCGATGCTCACCGACGGAGAGACCGCCAACGGCGTATCCGTCGAAGCCGATCTCGACGGTGCGCTCAGCGCTTTCCTTCCGCATCGCCAGGTCGATGCCACCTTGCACGATCCCGAACTGACTTTGGCGCTCGGCCGCGGTTGGATGTGCGAGGAATTCGCTGCGGGCACGGCCGGCCCAATCAGCGGTTCGCTCAAGGGCTCGGCGAATGACCGCAGGGTGGCTGGGCAGTTCAGAACAGACGTCGAGCACCATCTGAATGTCGGCGCCGATCTTGATCTGGGAGTCGACGGCACTCTCGGGCGTCATGACGTGGGTACTGCCGTCGTAGACCGACTTGAACTTTGCGCCTTCGTCGGTGATCTTCGGCTTGAGCGAGAAGATCTGGTAGCCGCCCGAGTCGGTGAGCGTGTGGCCGTTCCAGTCCGCCATTTTGTGGAGTCCGCCGAGTTGCTCGACGACGTCGGCGCCCGGCCGCATCATCAGGTGATAGTTGTTCGACAGGATTACCTGTGCGCCGAGGTCCTCCATGTCGACCGAGGACAGATGCTTCACTGCTCCCCTCGTTCCAACAGGCATGAAACACGGAGTGCTAAAGGTTCCCCGAGCAGTGGTGACGGTTCCGGCGCGGGCGAGGCCGTCTTGGTGTTCGAGTTCGAAACGTGTGCGCATGAGGGTCACCGGGCCGTTCGGTCGAGGAGCATTGCATCGCCAAAGGAGAGGAATCGGTAGTCACTGGCGAGCGCTTCAGCGTAGAGGTCTCGCCAACGTGGACCGATGAATGCCTCGATCATGACGAGCAGCGTGCTCTTTGGCATGTGAAAGTTCGTCATGAGTAGATCGACGACCTGGAAATCGAACGGTTCCCGAATGAAGATGTCGGTCGCACCCTCCGGTCCGGAGCGTGCAGCTGCCTCGAGTGCTCGCACGGTTGTCGTTCCCACTGCGACCACTCGAGATGCTTGAGTGATTGCGGCTGCGGTCGCGTCGGGCACCCGGTAGCGCTCGGAATGCATCCGGTGATCATCGAGCCGGTCGACCATCACCGGACGAAACGTATCGAGCCCGACGACCAACTCGACGGTGGCGATTGCAATGCCGGCTGCACGAAGTGATGCCAACAGTTCGTCGGTGAGATGCAGTCCTGCTGTCGGAGCGGCGGCGCTTCCCGGTCGGTCTGCGTAGACGGTTTGATATCGGTCTGAATCGGTGAGCGTCTCGGTGATGTACGGGGGCAACGGCATCTGCCCAACCCGTTCGAGCGCAGCTTCGAGCCCCGTCGATTCGAGGACCACTCGACGACGCCCCTCTCCCAGGTCGTCACCGACGGTGATCTGAAGGTCGGATTCACCATCGATCGACAGCCGTGTACCTGGTGCGACCTTCTTGCTCGGCCTTACGAGCGCAACCCATTCGGAACGTTCGTCGCGCAGTGCCGACGCTGCGGGCCCATCCGGTTCGAGCAACAGCAGTTCGGTGATGCCTCCCGTCGGACGGGTTGTAAAGATCCTCGCCGGTAACACCTTGGTGTCGTTTACAACCAGCAGGTCGCCAGGACTAAGGAGCGACGGCAAGTCGGATACGTGATGGTGTCGAGCCCCCGCAGAGCCCCCATCGACCAGCAATTTCGACGCCGTTCGATCGTCGAGCGGAACCTGAGCAATCCGCTCCGAGGGCAGCGCGTAGTCAAATGCGTCGATCGAAGTCATACGGCTCACGAGCGTATCGAGACACGCGTCACGATCACTTCGGATAGCCCTCCACTTCGGATAGTCCTCTCGCCTTGGGCACGGCTGCTGACCAAAATCGTGCTTAGGTGGCCGTCGCATTGCACCGAAGCCCTAGGGACAAAGACTCGGGGAGCGATTATGGAAAGAGACCTACGTCCGCCACCGCCAGGCGGACCAGGCCAATTCGGATATGCGACCAACGTCGCGTTCGTCGAGCCGCAGCTCGAGAAGAAATCGACGGGCAAGACGGTCGCCATCATCATCGGCACGGCCTTCACTTGCCTTTTCTTGCTCGTAGTCGTGGCCGTCTTCGCCCTCAGAATGCTCGGCTCGACGGTATCGACCGAGTTCAGTCAGATCGATGCCGCTTCGGGAGCGGCCGCACCGACGGCTATCGCGCTCGCCGACGAGGTGTTCGTCGACTCGACGGGCAGCTACGAAATCCGCGTCGGCTCGGCCTGGCAGCAGATGTCATCGAGTGAGACTCCAGCGGGGACGCAAGGTTGGAACGTGATCGACAATGGCCGTGTGGTCGCCGCGGTATTCACGACGGCTGGCCCTTCGGTGGCGCAGAGCTACGACGAAGTTCTCGCGGGCACGATGGCCGGATTGGGCGATGCCCTCCCCGACGATGCCGAGATCGATGGCAGTGTCCGGGTACGCGACGGAAAGCGGTTTGCGACGATCAGCACGTCGTTCCGTGACGAGAGCGGGATCGAGGTGTCCACGTTCCAGCTCATCCGGATCGGCGACGGCACGATAGCTGTAGCGACGTTGAGCGGCCCATCGGACGGATTCGACGCCCTCCTCGACCAGCTGCACCCAGCCCTCCACACGCTCGACGTGCGGAGCTAGTCGAACAGCCCAGGAGGATCGCCAGTATCTGGACTCGATCCGGGGGCCGTCATCCCGAGGTGTTGCCACGCAGCGACGGTCGCGACTCGACCCTTGGGCGTTCGGATAAGAAAGCCCTGCTGAATGAGGTAGGGCTCATACACATCCTCGACCGTCTCGACCGGCTCACTGACGCTGATCGACAGGGTCTTGAGGCCGACGGGACCGCCCTCAAACATGCCGCATAGCGCCATAAGCAACGCTCGTGTCGACTTGTCGAGACCGCGGGTGTCAACGCCGAAGAACTCGAGACCATCGCGCGCAACATCTTTGGTGATGATCCCGTCACGTTCGACCTCGGCGAAGTCTCGCACCTGGCGCAAGAGACGGTTGGAGATCCGTGGCGTGCCCCGAGACCGCAATGCGATTTCTCCTGCGCCATCCTCGTCGATGGCGACGTCGAGAATGCCGGCGGCGCGCAGCACGATCGAGCGAAGCTCGTCGGGTTCGTAGTAGTCGAGTCGGGCCGGATAGTCGAAGCGATCGCGAAGGGGCCCGGTAATCAGACCGGTTCGCGTCGTTGCGCCGACGAGCGTGAACCGAGCGACCGGCAGTCTCATCGTTCGAGCGGCGGGACCTTTACCAAGCACCAGGTCGAGCTGGAAGTCCTCCATGGCTGGATACAGCACTTCTTCGACCGGGCGAGCGAGGCGGTGGATTTCGTCGATGAACAACACATCGCCATCTTCGAGCTTGGTCAAGATGGCCGCGAGGTCGCCGCCTTTCTCGAGCGCTGGCCCCGACGTGACGTGCATCGTGGCGCCCATCTCGTTCGCGATGATCCCGGCGAGCGTCGTCTTCCCCAAACCCGGCGGCCCGGCGAACAACATGTGCCCGATTGGCTGCTCTCGGTTGCGGGCGGCGGTCATCATGACGCGCAAGTGCCCTTTGAGCTGCTCTTGTCCAACAAAGTCGTCGAGCGACTGCGGGCGAAGCCCGTGTTCGTCGCGTTCTTCTTCGCCGCGTTCGTCGTCGTCACCCGATGGCGACAGCAGTTCGTCGCGCACTACACACCCTCGGCCATGAGACGCAAGGCATCTCGAGTGAGCAAAGCGGGGTCGCCCTCGGCGGGCAGTTTCGCCAACACGGCGCGCACTTCGTCGGTGCCATAACCGAGTGCTTCGAGCGCCTGGCGGACTTCAACGTGGGCGGGAAGCTCGATCTGAGCGGCGGGCCGATCGATAGCCGAGAGGTCGACGTCGGGAAGATCCAGCTTGGATTTGAGTTCGATGAGCAGGCGGGTAGCGGTCTTCTTCCCGACCCCAGGCACTGCACACAGCGCATCGATGTCCTCGGTCGCAAGAACCGACTTGAGCTCGGAGGGGCCATGCACGGACAAGATCGCCATACCGAGCGCTGGGCCGACACCGTGAGCGGAGATGACGACCTCGAAGATGCGACGCTCCTCAATCGTGGAGAAGCCATACAGAATCTGCGCATCTTCGCGTTGCTGGTGGTGCACGTGCAAGAACGCTTCGCCACCGAGGGATCCCGCTCGTGCTGACGCCGCAGGTGCCACGAGCACTCGGTAGCCAATGCCTCCGACCTCGATGAGCAACTCGTCGCCGTTCGGGCTTCGGTCGAGGAGCGTGCCTCGCAATGAGCCGATCATCCAACAACCTCCGGGACGCCGACGATCGCGGTGTGACACAGTGCGACGGCGAGTGCGTCGGCGGCATCGACCGGTCGGAGTTCTTTGTCGATCTTGAGCTGCGCTCGAACCATTCGCTCCACCTGTTGCTTGTCTGCGTTTCCGTAGCCGGTGACCGCAAGCTTGATTTCGTTCGGGCTGTATTGCACCACTTCGCAGCCGGCTCGAGCCGCGCCCGCCATGACCACGCCGGACGCGTGCCCAACGGCCATAGCCGTACTGACGTTTACCTGGAAGAGGACACGTTCGATCGCGACCACCTTCGGGGCGAACTCCTCGATCAGACCCGCAATCTCGGTCTGCAGAGCAGCGAGCCGATACGGCAGATCTTCGGTGTGTTCTGAACGAATTACGCCGGCCGAGATCGCGCGGACCTTATTTGGACCACTCCACTCGACACAGCCATACCCGCAGCGGGTGAGACCCGGGTCTATTCCAAGCACGAACATCTGTACGACACTATCGCTCGGTGGTGACACATCGTGCGATGCTCCGAGGTCTGGCCGGTGGTTCGATACGGCTACGCTAGGAACCAATGAGCGATGCAACGATCCTCCCAGACAATGCAGATGCGGGCGTCCCCGACAGTGCACATGCGAGTACCGGTGACCAGACGAGCGAACCTGCCGAACGGGTCTTTTCCAAGTCGGTCGTCATCTCTGGAATTCGCTGCCTGCTCACCTACATCGTCTTCCCGTTCGTCGCTCCCCTCGTCGGTATTGCATCGAGCACCGGAGCGGTGATCGGCGTTCTCATCGGACTCGTCGCCATCGTGTTCAACGTGTTGAGCATCCGCCGATTCTTTGCTTCCAACCACCCCTACCGCTGGTGGGCCAGCGCAATGAACGCTGCGGTGATCGTCTTGCTCCTCGTGTTGTTCGTGGTAGATAGCCAGACGCTGCTCGGCTAGTGGGCCAATTCGCTGAACAAACCGGTCTTCGCCTCGGCGAAACCGGCATCTACGAGGGCGAAATCCATCCCGGATGGGATGTCCTAGAAAATGCCAACGGCGGCTACCTGATGAGCATGCTGGGGCGGGCCGCGTTGCTCGACTCCGGTCGACCCGACATCATCTCGCTCTCGTCACACTTCCTCTCCCCTGGACGGCCGGGCCCGGTCACGGCGACGACGACGACGCTGAAACACGGCAAGCGATTCGCCACGACCCGAGTCGACCTCACCGGACCCGATCGGCTCGTGCTCTCCGGCACGGTCATCACCGGCGACCTTCGCGACGGCGAGGGGCCAACGCTCATCGACCGAAGCGCCCCAGAGATGCCAGCCCCACTCGACTGCCCCCGAACCGTTGCCGATCCGGGCGGCTTGTTCCCTCCTCCGTTCATGGACAAGATCGAGCAGCGACTCCACCCCGATGATGCAGCGGGCGCCACCGGCGAACCCCGAGTGCGTGGCTGGTTCCGCCTCCTCGACGGCGAACGAATCGACACGACCGCCGCGGTCCTCGCGTCGGATTTTCTGCCACCGACCGTCTTCAACACCGACCTGCCTGTCGGTTGGGTCCCGACCGTACAGATGACCGTGCACTTCCGTATGCGTCCCACCACGGAATGGCTCCTCGTCGACTCGGTCACGCACTTCGTCCAAAACGGGACCTTTGAGATCGATGCCGATCTCTACGACGAGTCGGGTGAACTCGTCGCGCAATCGCGCCAACTACTGCTCATTGCCCGGCCATAGCGAGCGGGCAGCCCTTTACTGGCACGGCCGTTGTGCCGATGCTGACGTATGTTGTCGACCACCCCAAGCGCAAACGCTCCGACAACGCGACGCGTCCGTTTCGATTGGCTCGGACGTGATACCGACGGGTGGCATCACGCACTCCCAGAGTTTGGGGCCGCTGCGAACGCAATTTCGCTGCTCATGCCGCACGCAGAGCCGTACGTCATCGCGATGGTCCGAGCGGGCCTCGACGAGGGCGAATGCGACGCCGACCTCATCGATCGTGCCCAGGTGCTCGTCGAACAAGAGAGTGCCCATTTCAAGGCCCATCGCGACTTCAATCGTTCGTTGACGGCTTCGTCGTCGGTAGCGGCTCGGCTCGATTGGTTCGGCGGGTGGATCTTTCGCCAGCTCGCCAAGCGATCAACCCCATTTGGTCTCGCATTCGCCGCGGCGTTCGAAATCGTTGCGTTCTGTTCAGCGCGGTGGGCCGAGGCGGGCTTACGTCAATACTTCAGTGGCGCCGACGAACGCGCCGCAACGTTGTTCTTGTGGCATCTCGCGGAGGAGATCGAACACAAGGGCATCGCCCATGACGTGATGCTCGCCCACCCAAGAGCGGCCAAAAAGTATCCGTTGGCGCTCATCGTTGCATTCGCCACGCTCATTGGCTTCACGATCGTCGGCGGCTTGTCGCTCTTCGGCCGCAAGCGGCACGTGTTCAACCCGCTGCGTTGGGCCCGTCTCGTCGGCTGGGGATTCAGCTTTGCGTTCGTGGTCATGCCGGTCGCGTCCGCGTCGATCGCAACGGGCTTCCACCCCGATCAACTGGTCGACCCGCCGTGGATGGCGATGTGGCTGACGGAGTTCGACCCGGCGACCAACACCATGCCGCTGTGGACCGATGCGGGTGGCGCAAACCGCCTCGAGCAGCGGACCGACACCACCGTTACCGACACCACCGTTACGGCCGCCTAAGCCCCTCGACGATCGCGCCGACAACATCGTCCCCCAAGAGCGCGGTGAGTTCGTCGCCGAGGGACTCGATCACGGGCACATCGCCGACGAACGCATTGGCAGCCGTGGCGTCCCGCTCGGTACAGCAGTACGCCATCGTTTCGCCATCTGGCCCCCAGTCGGCGCGCGACCACGCTCGTAGTGTTGCGTGCGGGGAACCAGCGGTGGTCTCATGTCGTTCGATCTTGATGGGGAGCTGCCAGCAGATCGATGGTTTCCAATCGATGTAGGACTCCCCGAGCCGGTCCGCTTCGGCATGCAGCGCACATCCCGCTCCGCCAGCAAAGCCGGGCCGGTTCAAGAACACGCAGGCGCCGTCGACGGTCCGGGTGTTGGAACGTTCATCGTTCAGCGCCCCGTCGCGCTCGATGACATGAGCGAACTGGGTATAGCTCGGGTCGAGCGTCGCGCCGAGCGCCGCGATCAGCATGGCTTCCTCCTCATCGAGCATTTGGGCCCCGACCGAGCAGCAGCCGAGCTGCGCTTCGATCGCGGAGTCCTCTTCGATGCCGGCACATCCCCGGTCCCAGATGCACGACCAGTTGGACTCGAGAAATGTGCGGTCGATGCGCCACTGCGTGTCACCAACATCGAGATCGAGCCATCGTTGAGGCGCTGACTTTTGGTCCATGTCCCAACGCTACGCAGACTTTGCTCGCGACCTCCCAATACCGTCGGCAAAACCCGACTAGACCGGGTGGATGCGAGTATTCCTGACCCATAACCCCGAGGACCGAGACGCCTATTACGGCCGAGCGCTCGCCGAACTGGAGAAGGTGGCCGACGTCGTGGTCAACCCGCTCGATCGTGATCTCACAACCCCCGAGCTCATCGAGGCCGCCGCGAACTGCCATGTCATTGCCGCCCACCGGTCGACCCCGGGTGAGGCCGAGGTATTCGCACAGCTCCCCGACCTCGTCGCGTTCCTCCGATGCGCCGTCGACATCAGCACCATCGATGTCGACGCGGCCACCGCCAACGGCGTGCTGGTTGGACATGCCGATAAGAGCTTCGTTGCGTCGACCGCAGAGTTGGCGCTCGGGTTGTACCTCGATGTTGCCCGCAATATCGCCCGCTCCACGGTCGACTACCAACGGGGTGACGAGCCGCCGCAGCGCGCTGGTTCGCAGGTCCGCGGAAAGACGGCGGGCATTATTGGATTCGGAGCGATTGGCTCGTACCTTGCGTCGCTGCTCGACGCACTCGGCCTGGTCGTGCTCGTCCATGACCCGTTCGTCGATGTCCCCGAGCCGTACGAACAGCTCGCGCTCGACCCGCTTCTGGAACGAAGCAACGTTGTCTTTCCCCTCGCTCCGGCGACTCCCGCAACCGAGAACTTCATCAGCACCCACGAACTGTCGGTGATGGCTCCTGGCACGATCCTGGTCAACGTGTCGCGTGGCGAGCTGCTCGACGAGGACGCAGTTCTGGCGTCACTCGAGTCCGGACACCTCGGCGGGCTCGGTCTCGATGTCGGGCGCGCCGCTGACCAACGTCCATCGCTTGCGTTAGCCGGTCGCAACGATGTGGTGGCGACCCCTCACCTGGGCGGCCTTACCCCGGAGAATGCTGACGCTCAGGCGCTCAGTAGCGTCGAGCAGGTCACGGCAATGTCCTCGGGGGTTATGCCACCGAGAGCGGTGAACGAAGCGGCAGCGTCCCGGCTCACCGCCTTCTGGGGATGACGTGACTCACGAAACCGCCGAGTCCAACCGGCCGATCGGGCCAACGACGGACTGCCATATGCACTTCTATGACGGGCGATACCCCGCCTCGCCCGGCTCGGTGCTATTTCCTCCCGATGCCACGCCGGCGATGTATAGCGCCCTACGCGAAGATCTCGATATCGACCGGACCGTCGTCGTACAGCCCACCACCTATGGCCTCGACAACACCTGCCAGCTCGATGGCATGATGCAGCTCGCAGAGGGGTCGGGAGCGCACACCGTTCGTGGCGTGATGGTCGTCGACACGTCGACGACGCAGCGCGAACTTCGCCGTCTGCATGAAGCCGGCGTTCGTGGCGCCCGCTTTCATATGCTCCCTGGCGGAGCGGTCGGCTGGGACCAATTGGCTCCGGTCGCGATGGCAATTGCCGATTTTGGTTGGCACATTCAGTTGCAGATGAACGGTCGAGAACTTCCGGAACGGTTGCCGCTTTTGCTGGACCTACCTACCGACGTCGTCGTCGATCATGTTGGCCGGTTCATGCCTCCGGTGACGACGCAAGACTCCGCTTTTCACGCCCTGCTCACACTGATCGAAACGAAGGGGTGGGTCAAGATCTCTGCACCCTATGAGTCCTCGGTATCGGGAGCCCCCGACTACGTCGATGTCGAGCCACTCGCCGCAGCGCTGATCGAACGTGTTGGCGATAAGGCTCTGTGGGCGACGAATTGGCCCCATCCCGGACAAACGCAGCCGCCGAGCCCGCACGAACTTCTCGCCCTCCTGGCTCGCTGGATTCCAGACGCCGACCTCGCCCGACGCATACTCGTGGAGAACCCGACTCGGCTCTACGACTTTCCCGAATCACCGACGTCCCAGACAAAGGAAACCTGACCATGACCGATCCACACGCCGCACCCGACGCTTCCTACGCGAGCTACCCTTCGCTCGCTGGACGCACGGTGTTCATCACCGGTGGGGCCGATGGCATCGGCAGCGCCCTCGTGAGCGAATTCGCAGCCCAGGGTTCCAAGGTTGCCTTTGCCGACATCCAAGCCGACAAGGCCACCGAGACCATCGAGCGATGCGCTGGGGCAGACCATACGCCGGTGTTCTATGAGGTTGACCTCGTCGATATCGAGGCGCTCAAGCAGGCCATCACCGACGCCCAAGAAGCGTTGGGATCGATCGAGGTGCTGGTCAACAACGCAGCGAACGACGAGCGCCATACCTGGCAAGAGGTGACCCCCGACTACTGGGACGATCGCCTCAACACGAACTTGCGGCACTTCTTCTTCGCAATCCAAGCGGTGGCGCCTGCAATGATCCACCGCAACGCCGGCTCGATCATCAATATTGGCTCGAGCAGTTACATGATGCAGGAGGATTTCTTCCCGGGCTACGCCGTGGCGAAGTCCGGCGTGGAAGGCATTACGCGGACCATGGCACGCACCTTTGGGCCCCACGGCATTCGGGTAAACACCGTGCTTCCCGGATGGGTCGCGACCGAGCGGCAGCTCCTCAAGTGGTGGTCTCCTGAGGGCGAAGCACAGACGCTCGCGGATCAGGCGATCAAGCGACGCATCTACCCCAAAGAATTCGCACAGATGGTCTTGTTCTTGGCAGCCGACGATGGTGCGGCGTGTACGGCACAGCAATTTCTCGTCGACGGCGGCCGCCGCTAGCTGCCAGTCGAACGATCGACATACGTAAGAACAATTCTTGATGAACAGTCGTGGGAATACCCCGGTTTGATCCACCTGTTGTTCTAATTCGAATTAGCATTTGGAATGCTCCACGTTTGGAGCATGCGTACGGTGGCACTATCTACTGTGCGGGATCAAGGAAAGAAGCGAAGTTATGCCATCAGGAACCGTCAAGTTCTTCAACAACGAGAAGGGCTACGGATTCATCTCACGCGACGACGGCGACGACGTCTTCGTTCACTACAGCAACATTGCTGGGGACGGATACAAGTCACTCGAAGAGGGCCAAGCGGTCGAATTCGAGGTTGGTCCGGGACGTAAGGGTGACGAAGCCCTCAACGTCACGGCTGTCTAACACCGCTGCCGTTGCCATAGCGACCGCTGGCTGAGTAGCCACTCAGCCAGCACGTCAGCGTCATGTCGGCACATCGCCGATGTGCATCAATAATCTGTTTGAACGCCACCCTCTTCGACGCGCTTGGCGAGGAATTCATCGAGTTCCGCTCGAGTCGACGGGTCCATCTTCGGTGCCTCGCATTCAGCGAGGAACTCCTGAGCGAGCGTGGTGGTTTTGTCGTGCGCTGTGGGCGAACCTGCTTCCTCCCACGATTCAAAGTTGCGCCAGTCCGAAACGAACGGACTGTAGAACGCGGTCTTGTAACGGTCTTGGGTGTGTTGAGTCCCAAAGAAATGTCCGCCCGGCCCGACATCGGCGATCGCGTCGATCGCGAGGTCATCGGGGGTCACGCCGATCGGCTCAAGGAATGTCTGCATCATCGAGAGCAGGTCGGCATCGAGAACCATCTTCTCGTAACTGGCGCGCAAGCCGCCTTCGAGCCAGCCCGCTCCGTGGAAGACGATGTTGGCTCCGCCCATGATCGCTCCCCACAGCGAGAAGGCCGACTCATATCCGGCTTGTGCATCGACGGCATTGGCCGCATTCACATTCGATGACCGATAGGGCACGTTGTAACGCCGAGCGAGTTGCCCACCGAGCATTGCGGATTTGATGAACTCGGGCGTCCCGAAGGCTGGAGATCCAGACTTCATGTCGACATTGCTGGTGAACCCGCCGTAGACCACCGGCGAACCTGCGCGAACAACCTGGGTCATCACCATTCCGGCCAAGGCTTCAGCGTTTTGTTGCGTTACCGCACCGGCGACGGTCACCGGTGCCATGGCCCCAGCGAGTGTAAACGGCGTAATGATAATGACCTGGTTCCGTGCCGAGTAGGCCCGGATACCTTGCAGCATGGGGATGTCGAGACGAAGCGGTGACGATGAGTTAATCACCGTGTGCACCGAAGGTTCCCGATCGAGCTGCTCATCGGGCACCTGGCGTGCGATCCGGATCATCTCGAGGCAGTCGATGTTGCGTTGGGTACCGAGGCTGTAGGCGTTCAGCGCCTTGTCGCTCAACGTCAACAGGTCATAGGTGGCGTGCAGATGGCGCACGGAGGCGTGGATGTCCGCCGGTTCGACGGGGTAGCCCGCATGCATGTGAATGGCGTTGAAGTGTTGGGTAAGGCGCACGAGGTTTCGAAAGTCCTCACGGTTGCCGGCGCGCCGGCCGCCAGCGGTATCCGACACGTTCGGCGGGCTCGCCACCGCCGTGAACACGACGTTGTCTCCCCCGATCTGTACGTTGTGGGCAGGGTTCGGCGCATGCATCGTGAACTCACGGGGACACGTCGAGATGAGCTCGGTGACCATCTCGGGGTCGAAGCGAACCCGTTCGCCGTCCGCTGTCGCTCCAGCGTCGACGACCATCTGGCGGGCGGTGTCATCGAGAAAGTCGATGCCGATGTCGCGAAGCACGACGAGCGAGGCTTCATGGATTGCTTCGAGTTCATCCTCGGACACGACCTTGGTGGCCTCGAATGGTCGGCGGACCTGTTGGAAGCCAACCTGCTCGAGGTTTCCCTTCGCCGCGGCCCGGGTTCGCTGTCGCCCACCAGTACGCCTTCGGCGTGGCTCGCCACCAGCATCATCTGGGGTTGTACCCGTTGTCATTGCGCTCTCCTGTGCGTGTGTTGCTGTTGCCTTCCGGCGACGTTGTTACTGGACGTGGAAGCGAAGAACCGAGCTGATCTGCTCGGCTCGTCGACAGAGTTCGGCCGATAGCGACTCGATGTCTTCGGCGTTCGGGAATCGGTACGAGGGCCCAAAGACGTGCAGCGCTCCAACCGCTCGCCCGGTGCTGTCACGAACAGGGGCTGCCGCCGAAGTGACGCCACGGGCATACTCATCGGTCGTCCACAGGTATCCGGCCGACCGGATGTGTGCGAGCCGCTCCCGAATGACGTTGGCGTCGATGACCGTGTGCTCGTTGAATGACTCGAGCGCCTGGGCGAGGTACCGATCGATCTGCGCCTCGGGCCAGTACGCCATAACAACGAGCCCGGTGCAGCCGTGATGCGCAGCAACTTGCTCACCCGTCCAGTCGCGGACCCGCACGTCGGCATCGCTACTGACCTGGCCGAGGTGCAGCACATCATCATCGACCGAGGCAGCGATACCCGCTGTCTCATTCGTGAGCTTTGCCAATGCCGAAATATGCGCTCCCGCCACGGTGAGCAGATCTGGACTGGCGGTTCGTCCACCCGCGAGTCGGATGATCGTCGGTCCGATCGAATATGTGCCGTTGGATTCTCGTTGGATTGCTCCGGCTGCTTGGAGCGAACCCAAGAAGCGCCCCATCGTGCTCGTCGGTATGTCGAGCGCACGTGAGAGGTCGGTGAGCGAGCCTGGTTGTTCGGAGATCTCCTGAAGGATGCGGAACGACCGGTCGATCGAGGTTACGGACACGACGGAAACAGTATTCCCAACAATTAGGTAACTGCAAGCTTTCCCACATACCGGGAACTCTGGTGTGCAAGGAACGTCAACGAAGGGTCCGGGTTCGTCATTGCGCCTGCTTCTTCGCCAGAATCCAGCGGTGGAAGCTGGCGAATCGGTGGTCATCACCGGCATGGTGTGGAACAACGGCTCGCCCAAGCTTCGCCTGCGTCGCAACGGTCGAGCTTCCGAGCTCCTGGCGTTATCGGGGCTCGCACTGCAATACTCGACCGGCCCCGACGCACCGCGGCGTTGCATTGGCCACAAGCCGTTTCGTCAACGTGGTGTGGCCTGGGAGGACTGCGACCGCCCTCCGCTACACGATGGCCGCACCTGCGACCGATGTGCAGCGAGCGACGCCACGTTCGCGTCCCAGCTCCACCATGCCCACAACCGTGGAGCGGGCGAGCTCGACGCTGCGGTCCGCTCACACCTCGAGCAGCCAAATAACCTGTACTTGGCGACCTTCCGAGACGGGTCGATCAAGGTCGGAACGTCGACAGCACCTCGCTTGCAGACCCGCCTCGAAGAGCAGGGAGCGTGGGTCGCCCAAGTGGTGGCGACCACGACCGACGGGTTCGCTGTTCGATCCCTCGAAGATCGGGTCACGGTCGAGCTGGGTCTACCGCAGTCGGTTTCGGTTCGGCGCAAGCTCGCCGGGTTAATCCAGCCTGTCGCCGATGATGCGCTCCGCACCGAGCTGAGCCGCTGGACCACGACGGTCCACGCGCTCATCGAACAACATGGCGACGATCGTGTCGAGACGCGCTCGACCGGTTGGGTCAGCCCAATCTCGACCGATCCACTGTGGCATCGTGTCCACGCCTATCCCCTAAAGCTCCAGTCGGGGAACCACGACATCGAATTTCTGACCGCTAGCGGCCGGGTCGTTGTCATCTCCAGGCCTGGTTCGAGCGACCGATTCGTTGCCGACATCCGAGCGCTGTTCGGCGTCGAGATCGTCATTGCCGAGGTAGTTCCCGACGAGTTGACGGTGCAAGACAGCTTGTTTTGAGTTCTATGCCATGCTGGTTACATGACCGATACCGCACCACGAGCAACGTTCACCCGCATGGATCAGTCCACAAAGCAGGACTGGGACATCATTGTTGGATCGGTCATCGATCTGGCCCACAACGAGGTCGCTGGTCAGGTCGTCAAACAACTCGAAACGCTCAAGAGCGACCAGGGCGGGTTCGCCGTCGACCGGCTGACCCATTGCTTGCAGACCGCCCACCTCGCCGAACAAGACGGTAAGGACGAGGAATACATCGTGTGTGCGTTACTTCACGACATTGGAGATGTCCTCGCCCCGTTCAATCATCCCGATATCGCGGCCGGAATTCTCAAGCCATATGTGTCCGATGCAAACCATTGGATGGTCAAGCACCATGGGACCGTGCAGGGGTACTACTACTTCCATCACCTCGGCATGGATCGCAACAAGCGTGACGAGCTCAAGGATCACGAGTTCTACGATCACTGCGAAGAATTCTGCGCCAAGTTCGATATGCCGTCGTTCGATCCCGAGGCCACGACCCCGCCGCTCGAATACTACGTACCGCTCCTCGATGCGATGTTTGGGCCTGGAGGTCTGAGCAGCCTCGATGCCGTCAAGGACGCCGTCCAGAAGTAGCGAACGCGTTGCTCAACACCGACGGGCTGTACCAACACCCCACACCTCGCCCATACCCCTTTGGGCCAGCCGACGTTGCGTCGGTCCTCGACGCCGGCCTCGCCGAACATCCCGAGCGCCTGGCACTGATCGACGGCGAACTGTCGTGGACCTGGTCCGAACTCGACCACGCGGTTGGGCAAGTCGCTCGCACGATCTCTCCAGGCCAATGCTGCTGGTGGCCACCGGGCAATTCAGCCGACAAGGTCATTTCGATCCTGGCGACATTTCGAGCCGGAGCCATTTGGCTCGCCAGCCCAACCGACCCCACAAAGATTTGTGAGCGATTTTGCAGCCTCAGCCTGCAGAATCGCTCACAAATCTTGGACCCGTATGCTCCGGCTGTGGTCGCGTTTACCTCTGGCACAACCGGTACTCCCAAAGCGGTTGTGCATAGTCAACACACGCTGCTTGGACCCGGCCTGATCAGTGTCGAACTCGAGCCGCCGACGCCCGATGAGCGCATCGGCACCCCGCTCGATCTCGGCAACGCCAACATCTTCATGCTCGGCCCACTTTCGGCCTTGCTTCGCGGAACCACCTTTGTCGTGATGGGAAGCCGGTATGGGCCAACGCTCGCCGCCGACATCGCCACACATGGCGTCACCCGTCTCTTTGCGGTGCCGGCTCTGGCCTTTGATCTCCTCGAGAGCGACACCGTCGTCACCGAACAACTCGATGGACTCGATCGTGTCATTCTCGGCGGCTCGGGAGCCGCCCCAGAGCTTCTCGCCCGCTTCGCGACGCGGTTCGGTGTTCGTCCAACGCTCAGTTACGGCATGAGCGAAGCCCCAACCGGCGTCGTGCGCGAATCGCTCGACGACCCCATCGGCAGCGGGCGAGGGTTTCCCCTCCCCCACATCGAGATCGATATCGTCAGCACGAACACCGCGCTCGCTGAGCCAGGAGTCGAAGGCGAGATCTGCCTACGCCCTTCCACAACCGGCCCTTGGGCCCGAACCTGGACCGGGACGCTCGGCTACCTCGATGACCCGGAGCGGACCGCACAGCTGTTCCGCAACGGCGCACTACACACCGGCGACATTGGACGGCTCGACGCCGATGGCGCCCTGTCGGTCATCGGCCGAATCAGCGACCTGATCATCCGCGGCGGCACGAATATCGACCCAACAGCCCTCGAGGCTGCAGCCTGCGACGCTGACTTCGTTGCCGAAGCGTGCGCTGTCGGCATCTCCGACGACCGCCTTGGGCAGATCGTCGGTCTCGCTGTCGTCGCCGCTCCCGAGTTCGTCGGCGCCGACCGATTGGATCTCATCGAACTCGCAATGGGCATCACCGAAGCAAGCAACCTGCCCGTCGACGCAATCATCGCCGTCTCGTCGCTTCCCCGAAACCCCATGGGCAAGGTCGATCGGGCCGCAACCCGTTCTCGCTTCGGTCCCGAGAATCGTCTCTCCTAGCGCACGCCGCCTGGCTGATTCCCACCAAGCCATTGGAGCGGCGCTGGTAGCGATACTCTCGAAGGGTGACGAACTTTGAGTACTCCGAGCTCCTCCCCTTGGGCGAGGACACCACCACCTACCGCCAGCTCTCGACCGACGGCGTCTCGACCTTTGA
Source organism: uncultured Acidimicrobiales bacterium (assembly GCA_938002955.1). GTDB lineage: Bacteria > Actinomycetota > Acidimicrobiia > Acidimicrobiales > SHLQ01 > SHLQ01. Next base: position 17,667 of record CALLAA010000143.1, on the reverse strand, counting down.
GGCCAACGGCCACGAGTTCCTGAAGGTCGAGCCAGAAGCAATCCAGCTCCTCACCGCAACGGCAATGCGCGACATCGCTCACTATCTGCGGCCATCGCACCTTCAGCAGCTGCAGAACATTCTCGAGGACGACGAGGCATCGCCCAACGATCACTTCGTTGCCACCGAGCTGCTCCAGAACGCAAATATCGCGGCGGGCGGCATCCTGCCGATGTGCCAGGACACCGGCACGGCGATCGTGATGGGCAAGAAAGGCCAGAACGTCTTCACTGGTTTCGACGACGAAGAGGTCATCAGCCGCGGCATTTTCGATACGTACCTGACCTCGAACCTTCGCTATAGCCAGCTGGCTCCGCTCAGCCTCTTCGAGGAGAAGAACACCAAGAACAATCTGCCGGCACAGATCGAGCTCTACGCAACTCAAGGCGACGCCTACAAGTTCCTCTTCATGGCCAAGGGCGGCGGCTCTGCAAACAAGACCTACTTATTCCAAGAGACCAAAGCCCTCCTCAACCCCGACAGCCTGATGGAGTTCCTCGACATCAACCTTCGCAAGCTTGGCACCGCCGCCTGTCCCCCGTATCACCTCGCCGTGGTTATCGGCGGCACATCGGCCGAGTACAACCTCAAGACCGCAAAGTACGCATCGGCTCGCTACCTCGATGACCTGCCCACCGAGGGCACCATGCTCGGGCACGGCTTTCGCGACCTCGAGTGGGAACAACGAATTCTCGAACTGACTCGCGAGATGGGCATCGGCGCTCAGTTCGGCGGCAAATACTTCTGCCATGACGTTCGGGTGATCCGGCTCCCCCGCCATGGGGCCTCGAACCCGGTCGGCATTGCGGTCTCGTGTTCAGCCGACCGCCAGGCGCTCGGCAAGATCACCAAAGATGGAGTCTTCCTCGAACAGCTCGAGCATGACCCAGCGCACTACCTACCCGAGGTTACCGAAGACGACCTCGGCGCTACAGAAGTGAAGATCGATCTGAATCGTCCAATGTCGGAGATTCGCGACGAGCTCACGAAACACCCGGTCAAGACCCGCCTGTCGCTCACCGGAACGCTCGTGGTCGGCCGCGACATCGTCCACGCCAAGATCAAAGAACGGCTCGATGCTGGCGAGCCAATGCCCGAGTATCTCCAAAACCATCCGATCTACTACGCCGGCCCCGCCAAGACACCGGAGGGATACGCATCGGGCTCCTTCGGTCCAACGACCGCAGGCCGCATGGACAGCTACGTCGAACAATTCCAGGCGGCTGGTGGCTCGATGGTCATGCTCGCCAAGGGCAACCGGTCCCAGCAGGTAGTCGATGCGTGCAAGGCTCACGGCGGCTTCTACCTCGGATCGATCGGAGGTCCTGCGGCACGACTCGCGAAAGATGCCATACGCAAGGTCGAAGTGCTCGAGTACGAGGAGCTCGGCATGGAAGCGGTCTGGCGCATTGAGGTCGAGAACTTCCCGGCGTTCATCATTATCGATGACAAGGGCAACGACTTCTTCGCCGAGGTCAGCACCCCGGTTAGCTTGCGCTAACTCGCCACTCGAGCGGGCTCGCGTTCATGCAACGCCGTACGCGCCCGCACCTTGCCGCGCACAGCGTCGCGTGCCGGCACTTCGATACATCGGTAGGTCAGTGAGGAAACGCCGATCAGGGCGAGCAACCACACAACGGTGATCGCCCACAAGGCGACGGGCGAGAACACCGTCGTCACCCGCGCCATCACGTTGAGCGTTCCGATCAGGAAGACCTGTTGCAACATGTAGGTCGAGTAGGAGATGTCGCCAAGCCAGCGCATGGGAGCGCTGCTCAAGAGCTGTGCTTCGCTACCGGTGGACGCGATCGATGTCACGATTAGCACGAGAAAGAACGGCGTGAGCAATGCATCGTGTGGCGACACGGTGGCAGCGGCGACCACGGCGATCGCCGACACCACGACAGCGCCACGCTGACCGCTGAGACGCCGTATCACCGGTAGCTCCGACAGACGATAGGTGCAGATTCCCATCGTGAAGCCGAGGACGCCTCGGATCCAGCCAATACGGAATGGTTCGTAGCCGAGGTAACCGTCGTCGTCGGCGAGGAGAAACAGACCGACCCACAACATGGCCAGGACGACTCCTACAGCCCCGTTCGAGACCCGCCGACCACGAACGAGCAGCAGGAGCACTGGGGCAAGCAAGTAGGAGATCCACTCGGCGCTCACCGACCAGGACACCTCGTTCCAGGTCAAGCCGTCGTGCAGTCCAATCGAATCGAGCAACAACAACTCGGTCAGCAATGACCCAAGGGACATCGACCCCGAGAACGCCACATCGCCCTGCAAGAGGCGCAGTAACGGCAGGACCAGTAGGAGTGCGATAACGAAGAGATGCAGTGGGTAGATGCGACCAAGCCGCAGCGCCAGAAAGCGACGCAGCGCCCCTCGCTCGAGCAGGTTTCGCTGGCCGTACACGTGAGCGATCACAAAGCCGCTCAAGATGAAGAACATGTCGACAAAGGCGTATCCCCGCTCGATGACCGCCGTGAACGGTCCGAGGGCGAGGTCTTGTCCAACTGCCCTGAACAGGCCGTCGAGGTGGTAGAGCACCACAAGAATCGCGGCGACACCACGCCATGCGGTGAGCCCGGTCAGTTCCTGACGTCCGTCAGGCGCGTCTGGCTGCGTGACGGCGCTCATGCCTTCAAATCGGCATGATCGTCGGAGTCTTGAGAGACCTAGTGATCCGAGGTGCGCTCGAGGTCGACCGTCTTCAGACCGGCCAACGACGTTGTACTGATCACGCCAATTGGCCGGTCGTCGTCATCGACAACAGCGATTGCGGCCGTATCGTGCTGATTCATCAGTCGGGCTGCATCGATCGCTGGTGCGTCACCGGCCACCGCAGGCAACTCACGCATTGCTGTTCGGGCCGTTGAATCTGGCCCATGTTCGAGCATCGCGCTGGCCAGGTCGTGCAACACCATCAGTCCGAGGTACTCGGGCCCTCCTACGGGCACCGCAAACGACTCGGAGCGGTCTCCGTATTTGTCGATGATGTCGAGTAGTGACGTGTCGGGGTCGATCACGCCGAGGTCGTCGAGCATCACGACCGAACACGGTTCGACGAGACGGCGTTCGAGCTGACCCTGCCGCTCGGTGCGCTGGCCAGAGGAAACCGAGTCGTCGCCCATGAGCGATTGGGCGATTGCGGTGGCGATGAGCGCCGGGATCACAAACTCGGCGCGACCGGTCGTCTCCGCGACGAACATGATCGCGGCCAGCGGTGTTCGGTACGCGGCACCGAGGACAGCGGCCAGGCCGATAACCGGATATAACCCGGTCGACGGCGCACCGACGATGAGCTCGACGGCTCGACCGAGCAACATACCTTGAACCACGAGAGGGATGAAGACGCCACCGACGCCGCCGACACCAAGCGTCGCCCCTGTGACGAGGGCACGGAGCACGAACAAGATGATCACCGTGATCAAGGTGACCTCGTTGTTCACCACCAACGACGCGGCGATCTCGGCACCAAGCCCAATGGTGAGCGGCTCTTCGATGAGGGAGTTGGCCAACAACAAACTGCCCGCCATCGTCAGCGCTGCGACGGGGAATCGAATGCGGAAGCGCCACTTATCGTCGAGGTGCTTGGCCCAGTTGAAGCCACGAGCGAGGGCACGTGCGACAACGCCGGCGAGCACACCGATCGTGAGCGATGCGACGATCTCATCTTGGATGTCGACCTGGGTTGGGGCAAAGCTCAACAGCGGCTCAGCGCCGAGGAAGGCCACGAACGTCAGGTACGAGGCGGCCGCTGCGATAAGCGCCGGGATGAGACCATGTCGCGAAATATCTCGTCGATACGGCGCTTCCATTGCGAATAGGACGCCGGTGGCTGGGGCCTTGAATACCGCAGCGACACCCGCAGCGGCACCAGCGACGAGCAGCACGAGGCGTGGACGCTCGCCCAGTACCTTCGGAAGCCGCTCGCCTAACGATTGGCCGATGGTCGCTCCCGTGAGGACCGCTGGCCCCTCCATACCGACCGCACCTCCCGAGCCAATCGTTGCAAACGCAGCGAGCAGGCGCGGGAACAGCGTGGATGCTTCGGCGCCGGTACCCGAATGGAAAGACTCCACGTATGCGTCGGAGGTTTGCGAGCCGGTTCCGGGCCGGGCCCGCAAGATGAGCGTCACAAACAAAAGCCCGATCGGCGGCAGAACGAGCTGAACCCAAAGGTCCGCTTCGAGAACCGATGCGAGCGCGAGCTCGACCGTGATCCAGTCGAGCAACGCAACGAGTCCACCGATCACGATGCCGAGTGCGGCATACACGACGAATCTGATGGCTCCGTTGGTCACCTTCGCACTCTACGGAATCGCCCCTCGCAACGGTGCGAGGGGCGCCCGTAATCACGTGTGTTTTTACGACTTGGCCTTTTCGACGGCAGCGAGGAAGTCAGCGATCAGCGACTCGATCTTTGCATCGCGTGCGAGTTCGATCTTCTCGAGTTCCTTCTCGATATCGTCGAGATACGGCTGGTAGGCCGCCTCGCGGTCCTCACGAGCTTCTTCCCACCACACCAGCTTCTGCTCGCGATAGGCCTTCAGCTCTTCGATTTCTTGCTCGTCCGTAGCGGCCTCGATCTGCGCGTCGATGTCGGCAACGTAGCCGGAGAACTGTTCATCGATGCCAATGAGGTCAGCCTCGAGCGATGCCTCTTTGTTCTCTCGCTTCGTCTCGTAGTACACGATGTCTTCGCGAGCGGCCTCGATGACCGCGGCCTTGTCGCGCTCGAGCTGTTCCTCGAGCTCACCGATCTTGACCTCGACGTCATCATCGCCGACGGATGTCTTCTTGGCGTCTTCCTCGGCCTTCTTCTTTGCGTCAAGCTCGGCCTTGGCTTCGGCTTCCTGCTTCGCCTTTTCCTCGGCAGCGGCGGCTTCCTTCGCTTCGAGCTCGGCCTTTTCAGCTTCGGCCTTCTCCGCCTCTTCGAGAGCTCGCTTCTCGGCCTTTTCGGCTTCTACCTTCTCGTCTTCGGTCTTCTTCTCGATGTCGTCGTGCAGATCGACCTTGTCGACATCTTCGTCGTCGTCGCTGTTCGTGTCGTTCTCTGCAGCCTTGTCGGCTTCCTTGGACTCGTCTTCGCCGGACGTGACAGCCCATGGGTTCTCGAGCTCTTCGAGCTTCTCCCGCTCGGCAAAGGTAAGCGCTTCGGGGATATCGGCGACCTCGATCGACTCATCGCCGAGCTGGGTATCCACCGTCTCAATCTCCGCAGCGGTATCGGGTAGGTACGGAACGTCGACGACTCCCGTCGCGTGTGCACCACTGATCGACGCTGCTGCAACAGCGCTCGAGAGCACAACCTTCCCACCTACGGTTCCTGCAAATGCTGCAATCTGGGCAAACACCGAATTTCTCCTCGTCGTTGCCGGCGTTGCTGCGGTTGAGGTCAACCGCAGATCGATACCGGCGTCCGGTGTCTCCACCGGAATGTTGTTGGTCGTGAGACCTACGCCAACAAACTCCGAGAGTGCAGGGCCTGGCGTCGGGGTTGGTGTTCCCGCTGACAGGTTCCGCATCTCTGACATCATGCCGATCAGCTCAGCGTGTGCCGGCGAATCGATATCGCCGCGCACCAGCCCTTCTGCATCGGAGGATGAAAGATCGTTGTTGTACATCTCGTCGGAGGAATCGTCGAACGGGTTCATTTGGATACGGCCTCCTCGGAGATTTTCTTTTTCATCGCGGCGAGGGCCCGATGTTGCATTGCTTTGGTCGCGCCGACCGACCGGCCGGTGAGGTGTGCGACCGCTTCGAGCGAAAGGTCAGCGATCAGCCGAAGGAACAAGATCTCTCGTTGATCGTCGGTGAGCTGGGCGAGAGCACGTCGAGCCGCGTCGCTTAGTCCCGCGAATGCGTCCTGCTCCACATTGCCGCCAACGGCTTCGTGCCCGTCGATTGGACCGGTGACGACGCGGCGGCTCCTCGCTCGTCGTTCGTCGATGACCTTGTTGCGCGCAATCGAGAACGTAAACGCCACGAATCGGTCCTCGTCTCCGACAAACCGATCGAGCTGGCCAAAGACAGCGACGAAGACAAGATTGGCAATGCCCTCGGGATCTTCGCTGCCCTGCAAGCGGGCGAAGGTGACCACTTGTCGGCTAAATCGATTCCAGAGGTACTCAAAGCCAACGGCGTTGCCATGGCGCGCCGCGTCGAGCCCACGTTCGAACTCCGACGATGGTGACTGCGGCCTCATCGGAAGCGGGTTCGACCAATTCCGGCCGTCGCTTGACAAAAACGGGCCATTCGGCCCGATCGTGCGGCACTTCGGTAACAGGCCGTTCCCTAGCGCACGGCTTGAGAAGTACGGCTCTAGGTGAGGTAGTCCACCCCGGTAATCGCAACGGACTCCGCCCATAGACGCGCTGCGACGGCTGGGTCTCGTGCTAGCGAGGTCGAGGTCGCGAGCTCTGGGGCTCCCGTGGACTCACCAAATCGTTGCGGCCCGTAATACTGTCCGCCGGTAGCTGTTGGGTCGGTTGCGGCCCGCAATGTCGGCAAGGCTCCGACGTCGGCACCTTGCAGGACCACCGAGGCAACGGGCCGCAGCACCTTCCACCACAGCTGGCCGCTGTTCTCGTTGCCGAGGTTCGTGTTCGACACGCCAGGATGCGCAGCGAGCGACATAACGTTCGAGCCTGATGCGTTCAACCGCCGATCAAGCTCGAAGGTGAAGAGCAGATTGCAGAGCTTCGACCGTCGATACGCACGGGTGGGCGTGTAGGCCTTACCACCGACGTACTGGAGGTTGTCAAAGTCGAGGTCTGCCTCTTTGTGGGCGATAGAACTCACCGTAACCACACGCGCTGCGTTGGCCCGTTCGAGCGCGGGCAAGAGCAACCCGGTGAGCGCAAAGTGGCCGAAGTGATTCGTCGCCAACTGGCGCTCGTTCCCGTCGACGGTCTCGCCGTACGGGACCATCATGATTCCCGCGTTGTTGACCAACAGATGCAGCGTCTCGTCGCGCTCGAGATACCAGCGAGCGAACGAGCGGACCGATTCGAGACTCGAGATGTCAAGGTGGTGAAAGATGAGGTCAGCGTCGGGGAGTTCCTTCCACAGATCCGCGAGCACACTCGCCGCCTTCACCTCATTGCGAGCCGCGAGGATGACCCGCGCGCCGTTTCGGGCAAGTTCGCGGACCGTCTCCAGTCCAATGCCACTCGTTGCACCGGTCACGACCGCGACCCGTCCCGTCAGATTCGGGATGTCGGAGGCGGTCCAGTCGGCCATCAGCTTGCGGGCTTCCCATGGGGCCACATCGGCATACCGTCGGCGGCTGCGCTCGCGGTCACTGCGTCGAGCACTCGTTGAACCGCCTGCCCCTCCGTGAAGTCCGGAGTGACGGGTTCGCCGTCTCGAATGGCACTGATCCAGGCCCTCGTCATGTTGTTGTTCTTGCGGAACACATCCCGGTACGTGTTGTGCACCGTGTCCTGCCGGGCACCATCCCAAATGTCGTCGGGGATCGGCACGACAGCGGCGGGACCGACGTCGCCTCGCTTGAGGATGCGCACTTCCTGCACGGTGTCCCAATCACAGGTGGCATAGATCGTGCCGGCGTCGCCGTGAACCTCGAGGTGATGTGTCTGACCAAAGGGTGTGCCTTCCCAGCACACCGCGCTGGTCTGTAACACGCCGTACGCACCGTTCGCGTACTTGATCGTCATGGCGACCGAGTCCTCACAGCGCTCGTAGTCCGAACCATCCGGGCGAGCAGCACGATCGGTGAATGTGGCAGACGTTGCGGTGAGCGACGTCTCGACATCGTCGAGAAGCCACCGAGAGAGGTGGATCCAGTGGGATCCGATATCGCCGATGATTCCCGACCCTGCGAGTTCCTTGTCGAATCGCCAGGAGTAGCTGTCATCGAATCCGAACTCGGTGTAGTAGCGAATGTTGACGTGGTGGGGGCGACCAACGAACCCGTCGTCGATCAGATGCTTTACGAAGCGGTTGACGGGCATGTAGTGGTAGGTGAACGGCACCATCGTGATGGCGCCCTTCTCGACCGCCTTGGCCTCCATCGCCGCTCCCTCCTCGGCGTTTCGGGCGAGCGGCTTTTCGCAGAGAACATGAAGGCCACGTTCGAGTGCGTCCATGGCGAGCGGGTAATGGCTGTCGTTCGCCGTAGCGATCACCACAGCGTCGAGCTCGACGGCATCGAACATCTCGGTCGGGTCGGTGAACCACTGCGGAATGTTCCAGTTCTCCGAAAACGATTTCGCGGGTTCTTCTCGCCGCCCGCATACCGCCACGACCTCGCAGTCTGGATGTGCGTCGAGCGGGGGCAGATACATCGTGTCTGCCCACCAACTCGTGCCAAGAACGCCTACGCGTACGGTCATTGAATTCTCCCCATCTACAGCTTCGAGACGATTTCTTCGGCATGCGCCTTCGTTTTTGGACGCTTAAAGACGTGTTGGATCACACCGTGCTCGTCGATCAGGAACGTCGTCCGTTGCAAACCCATGTAGGTCTTGCCGTAGTTCTGCTTCTCTCCCCACACGCCATAGGCCGAGATCACCGTGTGGTCGGGATCGGCGATGAGGGGAAAGTTCAGATCGTGTGCCTCGGAGAAGGTGGCATGGCTTTCGAGGCTGTCTGGAGATACGCCAACAACGGCCACGCCATGCTCTGCGAGCACGGCATCGTTGTCTCGAAGATTGCAGGCTTGGGCCGTGCAACCCGGCGTCTGATCCTTCGGATAGAAGTACAGGGCGAGCTTGGTCCCCGCATAATCCCCGAGCGATACGAAACGCCCATCGGCGGTCGTTGCGGTGAAGTCGGGGGCGGGTGTGCCTGCCTCGAGCGGACGGGGTTTTTCGGCCATTCGCCGAGCATATCGGCACGGTGTCTGACGTCAGGACCAGGCCGCTATTTCTCGATAGCGACGCCCCGCCAGAAGCCCACTCGCCCGCCGACCCGGCGCTTCGCAAGGACCCATGGGTTGCGGTAGATGAACGCAGAATCGAGGGAGGTGTCTTCGCCGTTGTCGACGTGGAAGTAGTTCGCCTTGCCCTTCCAGAAACACCGCGTCGTTGTCGGGCTGTCGAGAAGTGCACCCTCGACGACAGCATCGAGCGGGAAGTAGGTGATGCCTTCGACGACGGTTACATCGTCGCTCTCGGCTACAACGACACCATCAAATACTGCTCGTGCCATGCTGGCAGGACCCACTCTCGCAACGTGTTCTTCCGGTCATTGTTCAGGAACTTCTATCGCTGGTGAAGACTAGGACCGAGGACGCAATACGACACCGGTGAGCGCTCGGCACCTTCGCTCGCCTCGGCCTCCGACACCTGGGCGAGCGAGATCGCCGCCGACACACCGACAGCGACCGTCACCGCAGCGAGACCCGCCGGCACAACCCCGATGCCCGCAGACGAAGGAGGTTCAGGAACCGGACCCTCATCGATCAGCAGATGCATCACCATCGCAAAGACACCAAGGCCGACCGAAAGCCACCACATAGTGGTGTAGCTACCGGTGGTATCGACCAATTCTCCACCGAGCCACGCACCGATGAACGACCCCATCTGATGGCTCAGGAAGACGATCCCGAAGAGCGCTCCGGCGTTCGTGGGTCCGAATTGTTGTGTCACGATCGCCGACGTTGGGGGCACCGTCGACAACCAAAGCACGCCCATCGCCATGGCAAAGATGATCGTTGAGGTCGCGGTGACCGGTACGAGGATGTAGATCGCAATCACCACGGCGCGCAGTCCATAAATCCCCGACAGCAGCTTGGTGAAGGAGAAGCGTTGACCGAGCGCCCCAACGAGGAGCGAGCCAAAAACATTGAACAGCCCAACGAGTGCCAGCGCCGTCGACGCGGTCGTGGCCTGAAGCCCTTCGAATTCGACGAACCCAGCGAGGTGGATACCAATGAACGTGACATGGAATCCGCAGACGAAAAACGCGGCGTTGAGCAGGATGTACGACCGCGATGACGCTGCTCGACGAAGATCGCTTCGCAGGGGCGTTGCTTCGGCGGGTTGTGTTGTCGAAGGATCCGAGTCGCCGATCGGAATAGCGCGCATGAGCGGCGCCAACAACAGGATCGGGATGAGGGTGAGGGCCAAGATGAGGGCCGTCGATTCCCACGAGCGAGAATCGAGCAAGTACCGGGCGACCGGGATGAGGACGAACTGGCCGAGCGAACCGGTCGCGCTGACAATGCCGAGCAGCATCGACCGCTTCTCGGGCGGCGCCATCCGTCCAACCGCTGATAGGACGACAGCGAAGCTGGCAGCGCCGATCGCGATGCCGGTGAGAAAGCCCCCCGACAACAAGATCATGCCCGAGCTTTCCGCGGTCGACAGAAGCAACATCGCTGCTGCGTAGAGCACCCCGCCGCCCGCGAGCGTCCACGTGGCGCCATAGCGGTCAGATAACGCACCGGCGATGGGTTGGCTCAGCCCCCAGAGGAGGTTCTGCACTGCGATCGCAAGAGAGATGGCCCCGAGGTCGGTGCCCAGACCGTCGGCGATCGGCGTGACTAACAGTCCAAAGGTGGATCGGACACCGAGCGAAAGCGCAGCGATTAGCCCACCAGCGGCGACGACGACCCACAGCGAGAGCCGAGGTCGGTGAGTGGCCTGAACCGAGGACATTGTCGAAACGCTACCTCAGCGGTCCGGCTATGGCCGATACTGGGACATGGCGAAAAATGGCTTGCCCGGTCCGGGCATTTGGTTATCGGTAATCATCACCTTGATCGGCGCCACGTTGGCGACGTTCGGCGGCTGGCAGAGCTTTCAGCAGACATTCGAACTCTTGACCGTCGATTCCTTCGCCGTACCCGGATCTGACATCCGCGAGCTCGACGTTGGTGAATACGAGGTTTACGGCATCGTGGCCGAGGTGTCGCTCTTCAACCTCGACGAGTCGACCTTCCTCGAAGATCCCACCTTCCTCGTCGACGACATCACCGTCACGAACCTCGGGACCGATGAGACCGTGCCGCTCGTGATCGAGAATTCGACGGTCACGCTCAGCCGATCGGCCAACGTCTACGCACCGGTTGCGTCGTTCGACATCACCCAAGCTGGCGACTACGAGATCTCGATCGATGCCAGCGAGAGCAGCAGAAGCGTAGTCGGCCGTACGATCCAGTCAGCCCCTGACCGGGTCATTCCGTGGGTCATCATGTTGATTGCGGGCTCGATCCTGACCCTGGTCGGACTCGCGATGTTGATCACCGGCATCGTTCGTCGCGGTCGGGTGAAAAAGCAACCGGGTTACACCGGCGGTTCTGCCCCAGCGGGGTACACCGCTCCGCAATCGGGTGCAACGCCAGCACAAAACATGGCCACCCCTCCCCCGGTTCCGCCGGCTGGTTCGCCTCCGCCCCCCGGCGCCGGTCCACCTAGCGGGGATCCCGCTTCGCCTCAGTCACCAGTACAGCCACCACCGACATCGCCGAGTCCGCCACGACCGAACCAAGACCCGCATCAACCCGACACGAACACCCCGTGGGGCTGACGCCGTATAACCGAGTATCCGTTAGCCGATCGGCGATTGCGCGGTGAGCCCGCCATCGATCGTGTAAACCGAACCCGACGCAAACTGTGATTCATCGCTCGCGAGCCAGACGGCGAGGTTGGCGACGTCGTCGGGAAGACCGAGACGTCCGACCGGATGTTGCCCCACGGCCGTCGACCGAGCAACGTCGGGATCGTCGGCGAGGTCAAACGCTGCATCGGCGAGCGCTGTTGCGATCCAGCCAGGGGCAATTGCATTGCAACGAATCCCGTCCCGGCCGTGATCGATGGCGATCGAGCGCGTCAACGCATGCACCGCGCCTTTCGACGTGTTGTATACCGCCATGCCGTGATCGGCGCTGTCGCCGGAGATCGAGCCGATGTTGATAATGGCTCCGCCTCCGGGTTGCGATTGAATCTGGCGCACGGCGGCGCGGGCACAGTTGAAGACCCCTCGCACGTTCACGTTCATCACCGCGTCGTACTCTTCGTCAGTCGTCTCCGCTATCGACTTTTCGACCTGGACGCCCGCATTGTTGACCAAGACGTCGAGCTTGCCCCAATGCTCGACGGCATGAGCGATCAGCTGATCGGCGGCGGCTGGGTTGCTCACATCGGTGTGATGCCAGCGCACACCTGCTCCAGAGTCCACGGGTTCGGTCCTGCTCCCGAGCGTTAGGCGAGCGCCCTCCTCCCAGAACCGCTTCGCGATCGCTGCGCCAATGCCGCTACTCGCGCCGGTCACCACGATCGAAAGGTCCGAGAGTCTGCCCATTGGTCGAGTATCGCAGACCGGGTTCGTTGTTCAGGAACCCAACGCCATCGTGACCGATCGAGCGAGGCCACGTTCGAGATCGTTGTCGTTGTGAAAGCGAGCCCAGTCGAGCCAAAGGCCGTTCGTATACGCGATCACGTCCGAGGTACGGGCGGCAACCTCGGTGGCCGCCAGTGATGGCCGAGCGTTCGAGATGAGGGCCTGGAGCGCCATGGAGTACTCGTGGTAATAGCGAGTATCGATCTTGGCAAGCTCGGGATCGGTGAGTGACACCGCCCAGAGAGACACCCGCAAGCGCAGGTAGTCACTGTTGAGAAACTCGTCGGTGAACGAACCCCGAATAAAGGCCTCGACCTTGTCTTCGGGCGTATCGGCCGCAACGGAGGCATCGATAGATGCCTCGCGGAGCTCCTTGGTCGCCCGTTCGAATGCGGCGAGGATAAGGCTGTTCTTGTCATCGAAGTGATAGCTGAGCAGCCCGAGCGAGACGTCGGCCTCGAGTGCAACCTGACGCATGCTCGCCCCCCGAACGCCGTCGCGGACGATCACCGACTGAACCGCGTCGAGAATCACGTCTTGGGTCTCTGCACCTGCCATCGACACGAACCGTACCAGCGAGGCCCTATCCTCGCTCAGATGACGGCTCTTGCAGACTACGAAACGTGTCCGTGTGGCAATGGCTCGGCATACGCGAATTGTTGCAAACCGCTCCATGTCACCGGCCACGCCGGTCTCGGGACCACCGCCGAGGCAACGATGCGCTCGCGTTACACCGCGTACGTCATCGAAGACGCTGCATACCTTCTCGCTACCTGGCATAACTCCACTCGACCAGCCTCGATCGACTTCAGCGAGGACATTGAGTGGCACGGACTCACGGTGATCAACATCGCAGGCGGCGCTGGTCTCGATACGTCAGGCTCGGTGGAATTCACCGCACGGTTCCGACGAGGCGAAGCCCACCTCGAACTCCACGAGCTCAGCAATTTCGTGCGGGAAAACGGCCGCTGGTTCTATGTGGACGGAATCGATCCGGTGAGCGAATAAGAAAAACTGAACGGTCGTTCAGTTCTTTGCTACCGTCTTGGTATGAACACCTCCGTCGATGCACTTGCGAGCATTCTCGATCTCGACACGTACCCAATCCACCGACTCGATTCGCCGATTCGCGCAGAGCTGATCGCCGACACACGAGCCCAGATGGATGCTGTTGGTTGTTGCCGAATCTCCAACTTCGTGCGGCCAGAGGCGATCGAGACAATGTTGACCGAAGCCATAGACCTGCACCCGCAGACCTTTTGGGCTGAGCAGTCACACAATCCGTACGCCTCTCCCGGCGACCCCGAGCTTCCCGACGATCATCCGCGAAACACATTCCAAGATCGCATGAGCGGCTTCATCAACTCCGACGTGCTTCCCGAAACGTCGCTACTCAACCGCGTGTACGCGTCAAACGTCTTCACACACTTTGTTTGGGAAGCCCTCGGAACACCGAAACCCATCTATCAATGGGCCGACCCGCTCGGGAGGAACCCCTATGGCGTCATGGAGACCGATCACTACTTCCCGTGGCACTTCGACGGCAACGAGTTCACGGTCAGCATCCTCGTACAGAAGGCAGAGAGCGGAGGGGTCTTCGAATACGTCCCCGACATTCGCCAGCCGAACGACGAGAACTTTGCGCACATTCAACACATCTTGCAGGGCGGGCGAGATGGCGTACATGAACTCGACCTCGTCCCAGGCGACCTGCAGCTATTCAAAGGCCGGTTCTCCCTACACCGGGTGACGCGAATCGCCGGCCCAACGACCCGGTACGTTGCATTGCCTACATACGTCTATGACCCGTGGCGTATGAACCGACCGCACCACGCAATTCAGTACTACGGGCGTGCGACCGAGTTGCACTACGAGCGCGAGTCCGCACTCGTCGACGGGCTTGTCGACTAATGGTCAGCAACATAGCCACTGCCGTCATTGGGTTGGGAAACATCGGCGGCGGCGTCGCTCGTAATCTCGCACGCGCCGGCGTGCCGGTGCGAGCAGCCGACCTCGATGCATCGAAGGTCGAGGCCGTCGTGGCTGTAGGCGGTCTCGGCGCCGACACGGCGGCACTCGCCGTCGACGGAGCCAACGTGGTCTTCACGTCCCTTCCTGGCCCGAAGCACATTCTTGCGATCGCAGCGGAGATCTTGCCCGCCATGACGCCGGGGACGTTATGGGTTGAGCTTTCGACGAATGATCTCAACACCGCACGGACACTCGCCGCACAGTGCGATGCTCGTGGCGTTCGCCTGATCGATGCGCCCGTCTCGGGCGGACCCGAGGGGGCCGAGGCCGGTTCGCTCTCGATCTTCGTAGGCGGTACCGACCACGACGTGGCCACTGCTCGGCCGTTGCTCGACATCATCGGCGGAAAGGTCGACCACCTGGGCGATCACGGGACCGGCATCGCGGCAAAGATCGCTCAGGTCACGCTGTGCTACACCCAAACCGTCACGCTCATCGAGTCGCTGCTCTTAGGGGTCAAGGCAGGTATCGAGCCCGCCAAGATGCTCGATCTGATCGTGAATTCGGCCGGCACGAGCTATTGCGCTACCGCCTACGGGCCCGAGATCATCGCGGGCACGTACGACGCGTCATTTCCGATCGGCCACGCGGCCAAGGACATGCGACTTGCGATGGAACTCGCCGGCTCGGTAGGCGCCGAGCTTCCGTTCATGCAGCGGGTCGCCGACCTCTACGAAGCGACCGAGGCCGAATATGGTTCGGACGCCGCTCACCTGCTCGCAGCCCAGGTCATCGAACGAGCCAACAACGCCATTTTGCACGAGATCTAACGAAGGAAACCATGGACATGAACAACGAACTCACCGCAGACGACTTCAGCGCAGCAAACGCCACCGGATTCACCGGCGAAGAATGGGAGGCACGCGTCGACCTCGCCGCCATGTACCGCCTGTCGGCACACTTCGGCTACGACGACACCGTGTGGAATCACATCACCATGCGGGTGCCCGGCAGCGACCACAACTTCTTCCTCAACAAGTTCGGCCTGCTCTACAACGAGGTCACCGCCTCGAACCTCATCAAGGTGGATTCTGAGGGGACGGTCCTCGAAGGGCCAGCCGACGTCAACACCGCAGGCTTCGTTATCCACTCCGCGATCCACAACGACTTCCCCGAGCACAAAGTCGTCTTCCATGCACACGTACCCGACGCCCTCGCGGTGACCGCGCTCAAAGACGGCTTTCAACACATCGTCCAGGACACCTCCATGTTGTACGGCCAGATTGGCTATCACGACTGGGAAGGTCTGTCGCTCACCTTAGAAGAGCGCGAACGCCTGTCGAAGAACATGGAAGGCAACCGGGTTCTCATCATGCGAAACCATGGATTTTTGACCGTCGGAGAAACAGCCGGCGAAGCGTTCATGGTTATGCATTACTTCGTTCGAGGCTGCCGGGCGCTTCTCGCTGCACACGGCAGTGGCCTCGAGATCGATCCTGGTCCTACCGACATATGGGAGTTAGCAAAGCGGCAATACGACCACTTCCCGCTCGGCAAGCATGAATGGCCAGCATTGAAGCGCCTGATGGACCAGTTGGACCCGAGCTATCGCCAATAGCGGGCTAAGAAATCGGCAAGGATAGGCGGCCTCGACCGGGCCGTTTCGTGGCTGGCCAGTACCGTAGGGTCCAAGCTCTATGACCTCGACCCGCCCGTTTGCCCCACGCACGCCGCCACCGCCGGTGGCCGTTCCAGGCCGAATGATGCCGGTGGTCGACGACGAGCCCGAGGCACCCGAGGCGGTCGCAGTTCCCGAACCCGAACAATCCCCTCCGAAGCGTCCGTTCTGGAGACGCGTGCTGATCCCGCTCTCCCTGTGGCTCATCGCTATTGGTCTCGGCGCCGTTGCGGCACTCCTCTTCCTCGACCGTGAAGACACCTCGACGCCCGCAGAGGTCGACGCCGCGATCGATGAGGCCCTATCGACAACGACGATTCCCCCCGATCGGGGCCCAGCGATCTTCGGAACGATTATCCAATCGGTCGTCTTCATTCAGGTCGGCGAACCTGGCTCGGCGACCGGATCGATCGGCACCGGCGTGATCATCAACGCCGACGGAACCATCATGACGTCAAACCACGTTGTCGACGGTGGGCAGCCAATAACCGTGACGTTCACCGACGGCACGTCAAGCTCGGCCCAGATCATCGAGTCTCGGCCAGAGCTCGACATTGCAACGATTGCGGCAAACACCCTCCCGCAGGTCGTCGTTCCTGCGGTACTCGGCGGATCCGTTCCAGTGGGCGCCGAGGTCTATGCCGTGGGTAATCCGCTCGGGCTCGGAGGGTCCTTCTCCGAAGGTGTCGTCTCTGGCCTTGACCGGACCTTGCCACTCGAGGACGGACAACTCCTCGAGGACCTCATCCAATTCGATGCTGCCGTCAACCCCGGTAGCTCCGGCGGCCCGTTGGTCAACGCCAATGCCCAAGTCGTCGGAATCGTCACCGCGCTCGTCAACCCGACGGGTTCGGACTTCTTTGCCGGGATCGGATTCGCCGTTCCCATCGAAACCGCAGGCGGCGCCGCCGGAGGACCAGAACAGTGACAACGTCGTCGAACGACCCAACAACCCCGCCGCCGGCTCCCGGGATGATTCCTCCACCGCCGAGCCCGCCAGCCGGCCAGCCCATGCCGCAGGTCAGCATTGCTCCAGCAGCGACCGCCGAACAATCCACACCTGCCCCACCCCAACAGCGTCCGCTCGAGGAGGTGCTCTACGAGGTCAAGAAGGTCATCGTTGGACAGGACCTCCTTCTCGAACAGCTCATCGTCGCCCTGCTCGCTCGGGGACATGTTCTGGTCGAAGGAGTTCCTGGACTGGCCAAGACCCTCGCAATCAAAACGCTCGCAGAGTCGATCGGCGGCGAGTTCCAGCGCATCCAATTCACGCCGGACTTGGTGCCAGCCGACCTCACCGGCACCCGAATCTACAACCAGAAGTCAGGCGACTTTCAGACATCGCTTGGACCCGTGTTTACGAACCTGCTTCTCGCCGACGAGATCAACCGAGCACCGGCCAAAGTGCAGTCGGCACTGCTCGAAGTGATGCAGGAGCGGCAGGTCACCATCGGGCGTGAAACACACAAAGTCCCGACCCCGTTCCTCGTACTCGCAACGCAAAACCCGATCGAGTCTGAAGGCACGTACCCGCTGCCCGAAGCCCAACTCGACCGCTTCATGATGAAGGTCCTCGTGGGATATCCGTCTCCGACCGAAGAGTTCGTCATCGTCGAACGAATGACGAGCGCTGTCGAGCAGGTCGCCCAGGTCATCAC
>CALLAA010000142.1 GCA_938002955.1 uncultured Acidimicrobiales bacterium | reverse complement strand
CCAACGAACGCCGCATTCGAGCAGGCACTCGCCGACCTCGACCTCACCGCTGAAGAGCTCCTCGCTTCCGACGACCTCGCCGGAATCCTCACCTACCACGTCGTCGCCGGCAAGATCATGGCCGCCGACGCAATCGCCGCCGACGGCACCGAGGTAGAGACCGTCAACGGCGACACGATCATGGTCACCGTGGTCGACGGAAACGTCATGATCGACGGCGCAACCGTCACCACCGCAGACCTCGAAGCCGGCAACGGCGTCGTACACGTCATCGACTCGGTCATCCTCCCCGGCTAACCGAGCCAAAGTCCCGTCAGTGGGGCTGGTAACTGACAAACGAAGCGCCGACCTCGATCACCGGGGTCGGCGCTTTCGTGTTCACAGATATTTGTGAGCGATTTTGCAGGCTCAGCGAGCGCGATCCATCACAAATCCTGGGGGAATGGGTCGTCTCCGTACTTCTCTTGGAGCCGAGACAGCTCGTCGAGTAGTTCGGCCGTAGTCGACGCGGCTTCGGGAGTCCCGTAGATGTTGTTGACCTCGAGCGGATCATCGACGAGATCGAAGAGCTCCCACTCGACCGGATTCGCCGGACCGTTGGCACCCAGCTGTCCGAGCGGGTCGTTGTAATAACAGATCAGTTTGTGGGTGCGTGTTCTCACGCCATAGTGCGCTGGCACTGCGTGGTCGCCGTCGTTGTGCATCCAGTATCGGTAGTACATGGCTTCTGGCCAGTCGTCGACCGTCTCCCCCGCCAGCAAGGGTGCAAACGACCGGCCCTGCACATGGTCGGCTGGCGCAACACCGCAGAGGTCAAGCAGGGTGGGGCCAAAGTCGACGTTCACGACGATGTCGTCGCATGTCGTGCCGGGAGCAATGTGCTCGGGGTAGCGAATGAGCAGCGGCATCTGCAGCGACTCCTCGTACATGAGGCGCTTGTCGAACCAGCCGTGGTCGCCCAAGAAGAAGCCCTGGTCCGAGGTGTATACCACGATCGTGTTGTCAGCAAGGTCGTTGGCATCGAGCCAATCGAGCATCCGGCCCACGTTGTCGTCGATAGACGCGACCACACGGAGGTAGTCCTTGATGTACCGCTGGTAGCGCCAATCAATCTCCTCATCGAGCGTCAGGCCTTCCGGCACCGTTGCCTTGAGATCGATGATCGGATCGAGGTCGAGCATTCGCATCTTGACGGCCTGCACGACTTCGGCCCGGCCAACGAGGTCGTCGCGGAAGGTGTCCGGGAACGGAATCTCAACATCGTCGTACATCGTGAAGTGTTTGGCGTCGGGCTCCCAGGTCCGATGCGGCGCTTTGTGGTGACAGAACAGTGCGAAGGGCTTCTCGGGGTCACGGCCGTCCAGCCAGTCGATGCAGTCGTCGGTGATCAGATCGGTCACGTAGCCGCCTACCTCATCGATGCCCTTCTCGGAGTCGACGAACACGGGGTTGTGATAGTGGCCCTGGCCGGGCAGCAGTCGCCACGTGTCGAAGCCGGTCGGGTCGGCGTGCGGACCATGGCCGAGATGCCACTTGCCGAAGATCGCCGTCTGCCAACCCGCATCGCCGAGCGCATGGGTAAACGTCCACAACGAGTTGTCGAGCGGCGTCGCCAGCGTGGTCACCCCGTTGATGTGGTTGTACGTGCCCGTCAGGATCGCCGCCCGGCTCGGCGCACAGATGGAGTTCGTACAGAACGCAGCGTCCAGCCGCATACCCCCATCGGCGATGCGATCGAGGTTCGGCGTCTCGTTGATGCGGCTGCCGTACGCCGAGATGGCGTGGGCTGCATGGTCGTCACTCATGATGAAGACGATGTTTGGGCGGGGGCTCACGTGTTGGACGCTCCAATTATCCGAAATGTGCGACGACTGGTGAAGAGGAAATAGCGCACGCCACGCACTCTAGTGTCCGGCCCTGACCGCCTTCGCAAGCCGCGAAACCACGTCGCAAATCGTGAGTGTCACACCCCAGCGCGATGATGTCGGTATGGAGTCAACGTCGATACGTTTTGCAGGGGCCGCCCGTGATCTCGGCCGCTCTGCGCGTCTCTGCGGACTTACCCCTCCGGCGTTCACGTCACCACCTCGACGTAACGACGTTTCCCGGACGATCCGGCGTCGAGCAAACGGCGTCACCGTCGCCGTAGCGCTCCGAGACCGGCCGTGGCCCGCGGTTCTCTCCGACATGATCGAGGGCATCCTCGTGGCCAACGAGGCCACCGGCGTGCAGGCCGACCAAATCCGATCGGCGCTGTGGCTCGCCGTCGCAGCGCCAACAACGGTCGAGGCCGAAGCGGCCTAGCACCTTGGCGAAAGCCGCCGACCAGGTCTCGCTACTCGGCAACCTCGGGGTCGATAGCGACATGCACCGCCACATTCTCCGACTTCTTGAGACCGAGTTCTTTTCGGAGCGCAACCAACTCATCGAGGTCATTGCCGACGATCGCAAGCGTTTGGAGCTCTTCCCCGGTCGTCTCGACAACGATGTCGGTCACCTCCGCACGAGCCGTTCCGACGCGATATCGAACCCGATGTTTCGTCACGAAAACGGGTCGGGCGTCGTGATCGTCATCGAGCCCTTTCACCGCTTTGGTGATGCTGAACTTCTTGCCACGATTGAGGCGATCGAGGTGGAGGTCGTCAAAGAGCTCATCGAACGGCGCCGGAGTGGTCTTGCTCTTGTGATGCCACTCGGACGTCCACTGTTCGAAGCCCCGCTCTTCGGCGATAAGCCGTTTGATCTTCAGGGTGCTGTCGCGGACCTTCGCGTTCCAATCCGGATCGTCGCCGAGGAAGTAGCAGTCTTCGATCGTCTCCGCCGTCTTGTCCGTGCCGATGGCATCGAGGAGCTTGCGGGCCTTCTTGTGCGTGCCCCACACGCGGTACTCGAACTTCGCGTCGGTCGCTGAATTCTCATCTGCCATTGCTCAGCCTCTGCCCGATCTTCCAGGCACCTACCACCGTAGCGGCATCAGAGAAACGCCCGGATGAGGAGACGTAGCGCGAGCAACGTGAGTACGACGGTAAAGACGCGCTCCAACTGCTCCTCATTCGCCCGGTGAAGCAGGCGCCCCCCGATGCGAGTGCCCACAAAGGTTCCGAGCGCACCGATCGCCATGATGTCGACGTGCTCACCGAAATCGAAACCGGCGTTACCGAACGCGATCAGTTTCGAGACGTGGGCGGCGACTTGGGATGCAGCGGCGGTCGCGACGAATGCCACATGGCTCGCTGTCACCGCTCGAAAGAAGTGCGACGTGAACGGGCCGCTCGCTCCGACCGTCGAGTTGAGAAACCCCGACGCTGCCCCCACGCCGAAAAGTGCGTTGAGCGAAAGCCCACCTTCCCCTCTCCACCGGAACCATTGCGGACGCCAGGTGACGGCGAGCAGAAACAGCGCGAGTGCGATTCGGGTTGCGTCTTCGGGGACGGACGTCGCCAGTGCGACGCCAACAAACGATGCGGGCAGCATGGGCAGCGCCGTGCGCCACACGGCAGGCCAATGGATATCGGTGCGCAACATGGTGGTCCGCGACACGTTCGAGACCAGTTGGATGCCGCCCTGAATCGGAATGGCCGTCGTCGGAGCGAAGAACTGGGCGAGCACGGCCAGCAAGGTGATGCCGCCCCCCAAGCCGGCCACGGCGCTCAGGGTGCCGGTGAGCACCGCTGCGATACCGACGACAACTTCGATCATGAAACCGACTCGGCGGACTCGTGCGTGGGATGCCTCACGAGTTCATCGTACGTCCGCGCGAAACAGCCGCGAAGAAGTAACTCGCGATGTCACCTACCGTTGAAGCATGAGGCGGATCCTTCTACTCCTGGTGATTGCGTGCGTCGCCTGCGCTTCATCGACGGTGAGCACAAGCCCGGCCGATGAGTCGTCGCCGACCGCCGTTTCCATCCCAACAGCCGACGGCGAGCTTCCGGTCGATAAACCGCTCGAATGCAACGGCGCTCCGATCTCAATGGAATTCCTGAGCGAGCTGCCACTCGCCGACGACAACTTCCCCGGCATGCTCGATGCCATCCAGCCGTTCCTCGAAAGCGAAGAAGGCGTGCTCTGGGACATTGTCGGCCCGTGGCGT
>CALLAA010000141.1 GCA_938002955.1 uncultured Acidimicrobiales bacterium | reverse complement strand
CTACCCCGAAACATGGGGGTGGGCCGACAGACAAGGCTAGCAGCGCCCTGTAAACACCACACAAACGCGCGCATACTCAATTCCGGCGCTTGTCACAAGGGTTTGGATCGCTTTTGATGCGCTGATTGGTGAGACACTCGTGGTTGTGACCTCCCTGCCTGCAAAGATTCTCGATTCTGTCCTCGAAGCAACGATCGTTCCGAGCTTCACATCGATTGGGCCAGCGGTTCGGCGCCGCGTGTTCGACTGGGATCCCGTCGACGATGCAACCGGGCGCCAGGTGGTAATCACTGGTGCGAACTCCGGCCTTGGGTATGCCGGCGCGATGTTGCTGGCCCATGCGGGAGCGCAGGTGACAATCGTCGCGCGAAGCGAAGAACGAGGCTTGAAAGCCGCCGATGAGATCGCACGGTCAACGGGCGCTGTGGTCCGTTTGGAGATTGGCGACTTGTCGTCGTTGGCATCGGTCACTGCACTGGCTGAGCGTCTGTTGGCGGCCGGCGAGCCGATCGATGTCCTCATTCACAATGCGGGAGCGTTACACAACGAACGCCAAGAGTCGGTCGATGGCTATGAACTCACCCTCGCAACTCATGTTTTGGGGCCGTTCCGGTTGACGTCGATGCTTCGCCCACTTCTCGCGCAAGGTACCGATCCCCGGATCGTGACCATGGCATCGGGAGGTCTGTACAGCCAGGGCATTTCGATGTCGGACCTACAGACCACCAAGGACTACTCCGGAACCAAGGCGTACGCCCGAGCAAAGCGGTCCCAGCTGCTGTTGAACGAGCGTTGGATGACCGAGCTCGAAGGCGACGGCATCAAGGTCTACACGATGCATCCGGGATGGGCGGCCACTCCGGGTGTGGCCGACTCGCTTCCGGGCTTCGGCAAGCTGATGGCACCGTTGCTTCGAACGCCTGAGGATGGGGCCGAGACCTTGGCGTGGTTAGCGACCGAGCCCACGAGCGAACTCGGTAACGGCGGCTTCTGGCTCGATCGAGCCCGCCGCCCCGAACATCGGCTTCCATCCACGAAGAGCGCCGACCAAAAGGCCGACGCTCTGTGGGAGGAAGTATCTCGATTGGCCAACCCCTATAACTGAGGATCTGAGCGTTGTCATCGAGGTTGCGTACCGACCGCTCTAGCCGGTGCTACCCAGGGTGGCTTGCAGATCGACCTGTTCGCCGTTTCGAAGCACGGTGATGGTGATGTCGCTGCCCGGTGGCTGGTCGATGACCTGCGCTCGCAGGTCGGCCGAACCACGGGTGTTCACATCGTTGAGGGCAATCACGACATCGCCAACCTGTACTCCGGCGGCTTCGGCAGCAGAGCCAGCGACGACCTCGCCAACCTGAGCGCCGCGTGCGCCGTCGGCGGCCGGACCGGTGCTCACTCCGAGGAGAGCGAGCTGCGGTTCGACACCGGCGATGATCTGGTCGGCGATGATCACGGCGAGATCGATCGAGATCGCGAACCCAACACCAGCGCTCGTACCTGACTCGGTGAAGATTAGGTCGTTGATGCCAACGACTTCTCCTTGCAGATTGATCAGTGGCCCGCCCGAGTTGCCGGGGTTGATCGGGGCGTCGGTCTGCACCATCGACACTTGGTTGACGATACGGTCGACGGCACTGATGATTCCAGCGGTCACGGTCTGGTCGAAGCCGAATGGGCTGCCGACGGCCACGGCGAGCTGCCCAACACGAACGTTGTCACCGTCGGCGAGGGTCGCTGCAACAAGATTGCGACCGGTGGGGTCGACTCTGACCACCGCAACATCGGTTGGCTCGTGGGTCCCGACAACAGTGCCAGCAGTGCTCGATCCATCGGCGAAGGTCACCTGGACGTCGGTGTTCGTTCCAACCACGTGTGCTGCGGTGAGGATCGTGCCGTTCTCGTTAATGATGACGCCGGTGCCCAAACCCTGTCCGAGGTTCAGCTGCACAACCGACGGCCGGATGATCTCGGCGGCTTGAGCAAACGGCTCATCCTCGAGCGACTGAGCGCTCGTCGATTGGCTCGTGATGGACGGTTCAGTCGGTGTTGTGGTGTCTTCCATTGCCGGCTGTGCTGTTGCGGCTGTTCCGGCTGCCGCAGCTTCGGTAGCAACCGCTGGCTCGTTGTTGTCGTTCACATAGGTGGCGACTCCCCAGCTCAATGCACCCGACGCAGCAATGGTGAAGAGGGCGAGCAGAGCGAGGGGCCAGCGGCGACGCTTCGCCGGTGCTGCAGGAGGCTCAGCATTGCCGAACCCCGTGCCGGACAGACCCGCTGGAGGGGCAGCCGACAGGGGCGCCCCGGCGAGATTGCGGCCGGGCGGCGGTGGTGTTACCGAGGGTGCGCCAAGGGCAGCGCCGAGGACGGGGGGAGCTGTCGGAGCTGATGGCGCAGGACGTGGGGTCGTGATCGTTGGCGCAGATGGGGCTTGGGCTGCTGGAGGTGCGACGTCGACGACCGGAACTGCTGGGGGCGGGGTCATGGCAAACGGGGTGCGAGCAGCGGATGGTTCAGCTGGTGCCGCAGGCGTTGAGGTTGGCGATGGCGACGATTGTGGTGCTGACCACGGTGTGTCGTCGTCTTTTTGTGAGGGGTCCCACATGTGGGTCGGTCCTTCCGGGGATTCGGGCTGCTGGGTTGTTACCCCTACCACTACACATCGGTTAGGTAAGGGCAGACCTAGAGTCTTCTGAAGTACTTACGAGAACAACGCAAGGTTTGGATGTTGTTCCCGAACATTCGTGAACAGGTCGGAAATTCTGCTCCGATCTTTGTGCAGAAGTCTCCTGTGTGGCGGCTCTAACCTAGGGGCGTGACATTTCAGCTTCGGTCGGCCCGCGACCTGGTTTCCGTTCCCCATTCCAATTCATGGCAGGTGACCGGTGGTCGCCCGGTCTTCGACCTGGTCGATGGCCCATCACTGGCAGAGGGGTGGCACGTTGTCACCACGGACTTCACGGCAACGCAGGACGAGTCACTCGAGTTTGGCCAGCACCCCCCGATCGCGATCCGGTTCCTCCCCGAGTCCGGATCGGTCCCCCTCGCTCGACGTCCCATTCCAGTCGTGGCCGGCAAGCGACGCCGAGTCGTCCATGTGCCTGCGGGGACCGCCCGTGTCCAACTCGATGTAACACCATGGCTCGATTCGATCTCGGTGAGTCACGTCACCTTGCGCCCTATTCCAAGCGCGGTGGCCGCATCGATCATGTCCGCCGATGTCGCAGCATCGAGCGTCGGAGGTTCGACCGACGCCACCTCGATACGCGACCGGCTCCGAAGCGCTCGCTCAGCCCGCGGCAATCGGGCCATGCTCGAAGAAATCGCCGTTGCCTACGAGCACCTGCAGCACCGCCGATCCGGCGATGGCGTCGACTACCCCTCGTGGAGGATCCGCAACGCCACGCTGTTCGAGGACGACGCCGACCGCCTGCGCGCTCGATGCGCTGACCTTCCCGGCGGCGGTCCAACGATCAGTGTGGTGATGCCGGTCTACAACCCGGAGCTGGACTGGTTGGAGCTCGCGATCGACTCTGTTCTCGCGCAGACCTACGAGCGGTGGCAGCTATGTCTCGTGAACGATGCATCGACCAACCCCCGAGTTGGTGGATTGCTCGACCGCTATGCAGCGAACGATTCGCGGATCCTCGTCGTTCATCGACCGGAGAATGGACACATCGCCGCGGCGACCAATGACGGTCTTGCCGTAGCGACGGGTGAATTCGTGGCCTTCATGGACCACGACGACGAGTTGGCACCGTTCGCGCTCGGCGTCGTCGCGCTCAACTCTGCGACGGCCGACGTGCTGTACACCGACGAGGACAAGATTGACGCGCACGGCAAGCACTTCGACCCGCACTGCAAGCCATCGTGGAACCCCGAACTGCTCTTGGGCCAGAACTATCTGTCGCACCTGACCGTGATCCGACGCTCGCTGATCACCGCCGTCGGCGGGTTACGAACCGGCTTTGACGGCGCCCAGGACCACGATCTTGTCCTGCGCGTCACCGCGGCGACGTCCCCTGAACGAATCTGCCATATACCGCTCGTCGCCTACCACTGGCGTGCCATCGAAGGTTCGACGGCCCTCGCGCCTGGTGAGAAGAACTACACCGAAGAAGCATCGATGCAAGCGCTGCGCGATCGCCTTGGAGAGGGCTGGCAGGTCGCCATGGCGGGAGCCCCAACCGCATATCGGTGCGTCCCCCCACTCGAGTCGTTTCCGCTCGTATCGATCATCATCCCGACCCGCGACCGGGTCGATCTTCTCCGACAGTGCGTCGACAGCCTGGTCCGCACTACATATCCCGCGTTCGAAATCCTGATCGTCGACAACGACTCGTCAGACCCCGAAACGGTCGAATGGCTCGAGGCCTTCGACAACGGCCACGACCATCGGGTCATACCGGCCCCGGGGCCGTTCAACTATTCGGCGGTGAACAACATCGGCGCATGCGAAGCCTCGGGCGAACTCCTGCTGTTGTTAAACAACGACACCGAAGTGATCGAGCCGGACTGGCTGGCACACATGGTGCGATGGGCGCTCCAACCGGGCATTGGAGCGGTCGGCGCAAAGCTCTTGTACCCCGACGACACCATTCAACATGCCGGCGTCGTCCTCGGGCTCGGCGGACTCGCCGGGCATGGCCACCTTCACGAACCGGCCGCTGCGACCGGCTACTTCAGTCGCCTCATGCTCACGCACGAAGTCGGAGCGGCGACCGCTGCGTGTTTGCTTACCTGGCGGTCCACCTGGGAGCTGCTCGGCGGTCTCGACGAGGATCTCGCCGTTGCCTTCAACGACGTCGACTACTGCATGCGGGTCCGCCACGAAGCAGGTCAACGAATCCTGTGGGTGCCCGACGCTTTGCTGTATCACCACGAGAGCGTGAGTCGCGGCAAAGAGGACGACCCCGTGAAGGTCGCTCGCTTCAATGCCGAGGTAGATCGTGCGCTCGCGAAGTGGGCCGACGTGCTCGACGAAGACCCGGCGTACTCCCCCAACCTCACGCTCGAGGGAAACGCCTTCACCCTTGCCCGCCAGCCCCGCATCACCCCACCCTGGTCCGAGTAGCCGCCAGTGGGGCCTGTCCCCATTCGCTGGGAACTTTTTGTTTGAGCGGATCGTCCAAGATGACGATGACTCAAACCATGACCCCTTCGGTGTTGCGCGTACTCGCTGGTTTGGTGTTCGCCGTCGCGCTCGCAAGCTGCGCACCATCGGGGCCAACGCTGTCGGTCGGCGACGATTCGCCACCGACCGAGGGTCCGCTCGATGCGCCAATGCCCGAACCCGTCGACCCGAAAGACCTTTGGGAGTACGAGCAGTTCCGCTGGGTCGATGGTGTCGTCGACGGCTACGCGATGACCTATACCCAGGAGTGCGGCGACTACCTGCGGGCGGATGAGCCAACGATGGTCTGGGTTGATGGCACCTACTTTGGCAACCCGATCGAGTCGAACGTCAGACCCAATGGCCTTGCCACGATTCCCGAGCTCCTCGAGGTGATCGTCGCCCGCAACCCCGGCGACACCCTCGAATTCATCGACGGCGACCTCGGCCAACCCGAACGCATTGTTCTCGACAGTCCCGAAATCGGTCGATACTTCTGCTTCGAGCTACTCAACTTCGCCGGCTCGACCCAAGACGGCGAAGGTCGCATGCCGGTACCACTGATCTATGACGCATACGCTCCGAGCGATGCTTCCACATCGTTCGATGTTTCCATCCCGGCCTGCAACGGCGACCCGATAACCGTCTTCGACGAGTCGCCAGAAGCGATCATCGTCGAAACGACCGCCTGGATTCCCGATGGCGATAGCAGGGACGACTGCGAGGGTGGCGTCCGGGTGAACCTCGACGCCCCCATTGGAACTCGCGACATCATCGATGGCTTCACCGGCCGCCGCATTCCGCTCCTCACCGATGAAATCCTCGAACAACCAACGTCGTTCGATCAGGTTCCATGTGAGGATGACGTTCCCGACTGCCGTGCCGAATTTCAGGTCGGCACGAACCTCTACGCCGTCACCTGCATCGGTGTCGCAAACGATGGGGTGAGCAACGTCAACTTCGCTACTGGGATCATCGACGGCGGTTCGGTGGACGCGTTTCAGATCAAGAGCGTGGGAGTGAACATCATGTTGGCCGTCAACATGACAAGCGGCGATTGCAGCGATCGTGCGATCGGGCCGATCGCTGGCGTCGAGCATGGGTGGAGCGTCGCCGTGCGCGTCGGCAACGACCCCGATCAGTTGTCAAGATTCTTGTGTGGTCTGGCCGACCTTTCCGACGAACAACGCGACGAAGAACGCTGCGACCGTTTCGACTGAGCCAAGCGCAGTCGGCGAACGGGCTAAGGTCACCTGCATCCGGCGGGATTATTGAGCAGGAGTACAGCAATGAACCTAGGACGTATGGCCGGATCGATGATCGGCGCATTTGGTGGACGAGCGATCGGCGGCGCGCTCGGTGGACAAACCGGACGGATGGTCGGATCCCTCCTCGGATCGATGGTCGCGGGCCGTGGCTCTAGCGGCATCGGCAGTGCAATGAGCGGCCTCGGTGGGCTGCTCGGCGGCGGCGATGACGATACCGAGGTCGAGATGCCCGACGAGGAAGCGCTGCTCTTAATCCGGGCAATGACCAATGCTGCCAAAGCCGATGGCGCGGTCGACGACGATGAGATCGCCGCGATCTTCTCCCGAGCCGGAGACCTCGATGACGAGGCTCAAGACTTCATCCGAGCTGAGCTACAGGCACCCCTCGACCTGGACGAGTTCATCAACTCGGTCCCCGGAGGAATGGAAGCCGACGTGTACACGGCGTCGATGCTTCCGATCGATATCGACACGGCAGCCGAAACCGAATACCTGCAGAACCTGGCCGATGGCCTCGGGCTGTCCGGTGATGACGTTGCCAAAATCCACGAGGCGCTCGGTGTCTAACACCGTTCGCCCCTAGGGAGAAGACACATGCGGGTTGCAGCTGTTGGTGGGGGTTCGTGGGGGACGACGGTTGCACACCTGTGTGCTCACAATGCCGATACCACGTTGTGGGCGCGACGGGAGGAAGTCGTCGACGGGATCTCCCAGCAACACGTGAACCCCCGTTACTTGCCCGGCTTTGATCTCCATCCGTCCCTGACGGCCCATACCGACATGGAAGTAGTCATCGATGGCGCCGACGTGATCATCATGGGTGTCGCTTCGGCGGGCTTCGATAGCACCCTCGACGCGCTCGAGCCACTGGTCGGCCAAGGAACCCCAATCGTGTCCTTGGCAAAAGGTCTCGATCGCGAGACCGGCAGGCGCATGACCGAGCTCATCGCTGAACGGTTCCCCAACAACCCGGTCGGAGTGCTGACCGGACCGAACCTGGCGAAGGAGATTCTCGCTGGTCAGGCGGCAGCCTCGGTCGTGTCGTTCGATGACATTACGGTCGCTCAGAAGCTGCAACCACTATTCGCCACCGAGCGGTTCCGGGTCTACACGAACCCAGACCTCATTGGTTGCGAGCTCGGCGGGGCGCTCAAGAACGTGGTCGCTGTCGCTGCCGGCATGGCCGACGGTCTCGGCGCAGGTGACAACACCCGCGCCGCGGTGATCACCCGAGGCCTCGCCGAACTCACCCGCCTCGGTGTCTCGATGGGCGGCAAACCCGAGACCTTCGGCGGCCTCGCCGGAATGGGCGACCTCATCGCGACCTGTATCAGCGTCCAAAGCCGCAATCGCAGCGTTGGCGAGGAGCTCGGCAAAGGTCGAGGGCTTCAGGAGATCATCGATGAGATGCAGCAGGTAGCTGAGGGGATCAAGAGCGCGCCGGTCGTGGCTCGCCTCGGTCGAGAACACGCGGTCGAGCTCCCGATCTGCAACGAGATCTGCGCGGTCGTTGAAGAGGGCCGAACGGCTGAAGAGGTGTATCGAGGATTGCTGCGTCGACCACAGCAAGGCGAAGTCACCAGGCGCTAAGGCCAAAGCTGGTGCGTGCTTACGGGAGCAACTCGGCAACGGCGTCGACCACACCGACCGAGGCGTGCCGAAGACCCTTGGTCGAGTCAAAGTCACTCGTGATGCCGAAGTAGACAATGTCGCCGAGCGACATCGCTGCCATCGAGATCTGCACACCGGTAGCGAGCGGAATAACCGGGTAGGTCTCGACCATCTTGTGTCCGAGAATTTCGATCGTCTCGATCGGCCCCGGCACGTTGATGGCGATCGTGTCCGGCGTGCGTCGCCCACGAGTCTCGAGCATCGTCGTGCGAACACCTTGCGCGAGAATGCTCGGTGCTACGAAGTTCTCTTGCCGACGAAGCACACGTCCTGCGATCGCCCCACTTCGCACCGCGCCCGAACTTGTCTGTTCATGAATGCTGGTCAGCCGAGTGACCGGGTCGGGTTCGGCAATCGGGAGCCGGGCGGTCAGTGTGGTGACCTGGCCGGAGAGACCGCCGGTTGCTGCGCCGACGGCGAGCGGCACAACGACCTCAAGCGACTCGGGAAGTGGCTTGCCGTTCTCGCTCAGGTAGCGACGAATACCTCCGCCGATCGCCGCCAGAATCACGTCGGTCGTCGAACACTCGTGGACGTTGCGAACGGTCCGAAGGTCGTCGAGCGAAACCTTGGCCGACTGCCACTTGCGGTGCGGGCCGAGGGCCCGACCAAG
>CALLAA010000140.1 GCA_938002955.1 uncultured Acidimicrobiales bacterium | reverse complement strand
GTCGCCCGGCAGTGAGTTTGTGGCAGGATTCGTCGATGCACGAAGCAGGGGGCGACCACGACCAAGCGAGCCAGGTCGTGGTGTTCCATGCCCGAGAGTTCGTCACCCTCGACAGCGACCAGCCGCTTGTCGACACCGTCGCCGTGCGTGGAGATCGAATCGTCGCGGTCGGCAATCGTGACGATGTCCTCGCTGGGATCGGCGACGGTTACCGCGTCAACAGCGCGTTCGAGGGACAGGTCGTTCTGCCCGGATTGATCGACCAGCACCTCCATCCGATCCTCGGCGCGTCGACGTTGACAACCGCGGTCATCGCGACCGAGGACTGGGTCCTGCCCGATGTCACGTACCCAGCGGCCAACAGCCACCAGGAGTACGTCGAGCTGCTGGCGGCGGCGGAAGCGGCTCTCGAAGAACCCGACGAGTGGCTGTTCTCCTGGGGATACCACTCCCTTTGGCATGGCGACCTCACGCGCGAGGTTCTCGACTCGATCAGCGCGACCAGGCCGATTGGTATCTGGCAGCGCTCATGCCACGAGATGTTCTTCAACTCGCCTGCGCTCACGGTCTTGGGACTCGCCGAGGACACCCTGCCCATCGACCCAGACGTGCGATCCCAGATCGATCTCGATCGCGGTCACTTCTGGGAGCGCGGCATGATGGCCTGTGCCTTTGGTGCGGTGATGCCCTACCTGTTCAGTCCGGAACGGTTCGTGAAAGGGCTCGACCAGATGGTGCGCTACCTGCACCAGAACGGCGTAACGGCGTTCAACGAACCGGGAGCGATTCTGGTGCCGGGAGCGTGGGAGCTCTACGAACAAATCCTTGGGGCGGACGACACGCCGTTTTATAGCTTCTTCCTCACCGACGGCCGCGGTCCCGCCGAAGCTGGGGTAGGCCATGGGGAATCGCTGGAACTGGCTGAGGCGGACCTTGCCCGTGCCCCGACCGGCAAACTTCGGTTCTTCCCAAAGCAGGTCAAGCTCTTCGCCGACGGTGCGATCATCAGTCAGCTGATGCAGATGAACGATCCGTACCTCGACGCTGACGGCAATCCGAACCCGGATCATCACGGCGAATGGCTCATGCCACCCGACATGCTCGACGAGCGCAGCAAGTTGTACTGGGACGAGGGCTTTCAGATCCACGTCCATGTAAACGGCGACAAGGGGCTCGATGTCGTGCTCGACACGATCGAGAAGCGCATGGCCGAGCACCCTCGCATCGATCATCGGACCGTGATCGTGCACTTTGCGAACTCGACCGAAGCTCAGATCGACCGGATAGCAGCGCTAGGCGCCATCGTGAGCGCCAACCCGTATTACCCGGTGGGGTTCGCGGACAAATATGGCGAGGTTGGGCTTGGGCCGGAACGGGCCGATGTGATGGTTCGGAGCGCCTCGGTGCTCCAACGCGAGATTCCGCTGTCGTTCCACAGCGACCTCCCAATGGGTCCCTCGGATCCGCTTGCGATGATGCACTTTGCGGTGAACCGGCTGACGCCATCGGGTCGAACCGCAGGCCCCGAGCAACGGATCACCGCGCAACAGGCGCTGCATGCTGTCACGCTCGGCGCTGCGCAGTCGTGGCGAATGGAGCACGAACTGGGGAGCATCGAAGTGGGCAAGATCGCCAACTTCACGGTCGTCGATGCGAATCCGCTCACGGTCGACCCGAGCCAGATCAACGCCATCGACGTGCTCGGTTCGGTTTTTGAGGGACGTTGGTTCCCGACCGCTCCGGGAACGAGCCGGGTGTCAGCGAATGGCGCCTCGACAAGGTCTTCGGGCCACGACCTGCACGGCCACGATCAACCTGAACACGATGACCCTCAACACGACGACCATGAACACGATGGGCATGGCTGCATTTGTGGCGTGGCCCGAGAACTCCTTTTGAACCTCGAACGAAACGGATTTGCCGCATGACTAACACAACCATCTATCCCGCCCGTCGTGTCATCACGATGAACCCCGCATTTCCTACCGCCGATGCGGTTGCGGTCCGAGACGGACGGGTGTTGGCGGTCGGCACGATCGAGGAGCTCGCCGCGTGGGGCGAGCACACCGTCGACGATCGGTTCGCCGACAAGGTGATCCTGCCTGGCTTCATCGAAGCACACACCCACGTGATGGCCGGAGGCGTGTGGCAATTCCCATACGTTGGCTACTTCGACCGCGCTGACCCCGACGGGAAGGTATGGAAGGGCAGCACGAGCATCGATGCCGTCGTCGAGCGGCTGATCGAGATCGAGTCCGAGATGACCGACCCCGCTGAACCCTTGATCGCCTGGGGCCTCGACCCGATTTACATGCCCGGTGAACGCCTCGTCGCCAAGCACCTCGACTCGGTGTCGACGGAGCGTCCAATCTTCGTGTACCACGCAAGTGGCCATCTCGCGACGGCCAACAGTGCAATGATGACGCGGTCCGAGATCACCGAACACACCGAAGTCCCCGGCGTCATCAAAGACGCCGACGGGCAACCGAACGGCGAGCTACAGGAACCGGCAGCAATGTCGCTCGCCACGATGGCGTTCGAACGGCTCATCGTTGCGATCGGATCCGCTCAGGCGAAGTGGGGATACGCAAACGAGGCGCGCAACACCGGCCAGACACTCATTACCGACCTCGGCACGACCCGAATCAACGATCCCGAACAGATCGATGCGTGGGAAGAGGCCACGTCGGATCCGGCGTATCCCGCTCGCGTCATGCTTGCGGGATCGCCGATGTTCGGCGGTGAGGAAGACCCAGTGAAGTTGGCCGCGATCGCCGTCGACGTCCAGAGCCGCAACGAGAACGACAAGCTCCGCTACGGAATCATCAAGCTGGTCCTCGATGGTTCCATCCAGGGGTTCACGGCTCGGGTGAGTTGGCCCTACTACTACAACCCGCCCGAGGGCGCCGCCGAGAACGGCCTGTGGCTCATCCCGCCAGATGCCGTGGCCGACATGGTGACCGCCCATCACAAGGCCGGGCTCACCGTGCACGCGCATTGCAACGGCGATCAAGCAGCCCAGGTGTTTATCGACGCGGTGGAGACCGCACTCGAACGTCACCCTCGCTGGAATCACCGGCACACGGTCCAGCACTGCCAGCTGACGACACAAGCGCAATACAAGAAGATGGCCGAGCTCGGCATGTGCGCAAACATCTTCAGTAACCATCTGTTCTTCTGGGGCGACCAGCACCGGGACTTTACGGTTGGTCCCGAGCGCGCTGCTCGTATGGACGCCTGTGCGACCGCGCAGCGCGAAGGCATCTCGTACACGATCCACTCGGACTCACCAATCACCCCGATGGGTCACCTGCACACGGCCTGGTGTGCAGTGAACCGCGTGACCGCATCTGGGCAGGTTCTTGGCCCAGATGAACGCATCAGCGTGATGGACGCACTTCATGCGATCACGATCGGAGGGGCGTACCAGCTCAAGCTCGATCACGAGATGGGCAGCATCGAGTCGGGCAAGCTCGCAGATTTCGCGATTCTCGAAGAGGATCCGCTCGACGTCGATCCAATGACACTGAAGGACATCGGCGTCTGGGGCACGATGGTCGGCGGTGTTGCGTACCAGGCTGCTGCCCGGTCGTGACCGACAGCGACGCTCTGATCCCGGTCACGGTCATCGGCGGGTATTTGGGTGCGGGCAAGACCACGCTGCTCAATCACATTCTGCGAAACGCTGACGAACGGATAGCTGTTCTCGTCAACGACTTCGGGGACATCAACATCGACGCCGCCCTCGTCGATTCGGCCGATGGCGACACGATCTCGCTCGCGAACGGCTGTATCTGCTGCAGTATGGTCGATGGGTTCATCGGTGCACTCGAGACGGTCAAGGCCCAATCGCCGTCGCCGCAGCGACTTGTCGTGGAAGCGAGCGGAGTCGCCGACCCACAACAGATTGCGGCCTATGCCCACATGCCCGGACTCGTGCTGGATGGCACGATCGTCGTGGTCGATGCTGATCAGGTTCCAAAGCAGCTTCGCAACGAATACATACGCGATGTTGTTGAGCAGCAGCTTCGCGCTGCAGATCTGCTCGTCCTCAACAAGCGCGACCTGGTCGCCGACGCCGACCGGGTATCGACGTCGATTGGATCGATAAGCGACGCTCCGCAGCTGTCGGCGGTCAACGGCGAGCTACCCCTTGAGGTGTTGCTCGGCATCGAGGTACTCGAGCGCGATGCGGCTCCGGGGCCGGTAGCCGACGACCGGTTCGGCACCTGGAGCGAATCGTTCGCTGAACCGGTGGACCGTGCCGAACTCGTCGAGCGCCTCGAAGCACAACCGGACTCGGTGGTCAGAGTGAAGGGTTTCGTTCGTCTGAACGACGCTCCAGAGCTGCTGACGATCGTCCATAGGGTCGGTGAGCGGCTGGCGTTGTCCCCGGGCGGACCATGGGATGGCAGCGACTGCCAACTCGTGTTTGTGGAGCTGCGGTCGAAAAACTCCGTCGCCGACGTGACACTGGTCACTGAGCGGGGCTAGGTTTCGAGTTAACAATTTGTAAACAACTGGGGGGTTGGCGTGAAGCGTCTTCATCTACTCTTGGCGACGTTGCTCGCCTTTTCCATGGTCGCCGTCGCATGTGGCGGTAGTTCGAGCAGTGACACTGCCGAAGGCGATGATTCGCCGGCCACGACTCAGGCGGAGGCTCCCGAGGAGATTCCGGCAGCGACAGTCGCCGAAGACACCGCCGAGGAGACGACGACCACCACCGCCGCCCCCGAAGAAGCAAGCGATGAGCCAGTGAGCGGCGGAACCCTGGTCGTGTCGACACAGACCCAGGCCCAGCACTTCAACTCGAACATGGCGTCGGGCACCGCACCCGGTCTGCCATCGGCTCAGCTGTTCGCGAGCCCACTCAAGTTCGACGGTGACTACAACCCGCAGCCGTATCTGGCCGAGTCGTGGGAGTTCAGTAACAACGGGCTCACCCTTACGTTGAATCTCGTCGACGACGCCGTCTTCCACGATGGGGTCCCGGTCAAGGCATCCGATGTAGCGTTCTCGATCGAGATGAACAAGGCCAGCCACCCGTTCAGCACGATGTTCGGGCCGGTCGAATCTGTCGATACCCCAGATGACACCACGGTTGTCATCAACCTCAGCCAAGCGCATCCGGGCATCTTGATCGCCATGTCACCAGTGCTGCTCCCCGTGATGCCAGAGCACGTCTACGGTGAAGCCTTCGCCGCAGGAGAGATTCGTGAGTTCGCTGGAAACAGCGACCCGAGCGTTCTTGTCGGGTCCGGCCCATTCACGCTCAACGAGTTCGATCCAACGAACGGCATCATCCGTCTCGACCGCTTCGATGACTTCTTTGAAGGTCCCGCATACGTCGATGAGTTGGTCATCCAGACCATCCAAGATCCAAACACGGTGCTGATCGCACTCGAGAACGGAGAAGTCCACATCACCAACATGCAGGGCGTCGCCGACCTCGACCGTGCCAACACCCTCGACGGCATCGCCGTCACCCCAGAAGGCACCGAGGGCATCGGCGCTGTTGTGTCGATGGAGTACAACCTCGAGGACGAAGTCCTGTCGAACAACGACGTTCGCAAAGCAATCGCCTACGCCATCGACAAGGACTTCATCTTGAACGACCTGCAAGGTGGACTCGCCTTCCGTGCGAAGTCCCCGATCCACCCCGGTTCACCGTTCTACGACGACAGCATCGAAGGTTACGAGTTCGATCCGGTGAAGGCCGCTGAGCTTCTCGACGCCGCCGGTTACCCGGCCGGCGACGATGGCAGCCGCGGCATCTCGCTCACGATGGACTTCATCCCCGGCGTCCCCGACTACCAGCAGAACCTCGCCGAGTACATCCGTTCAGCGCTCGACGACGTCGGCATCGAGCTCGAGGTTCGTAGCTCGCCAGACATCGGTACCTGGATTGGTTACCTCGCACCTCGCGACTACGACCTCACGATGAACATCTTGTTCATGTGGGCAGATCCAACCATCGGTGTGCATCGTTCGTTCCTCGAAGCGAACATCCAGCCGATTCCGTTTGCGAACAACTCGGCGTACATCAACCCTGACCTCGAGGCAACGCTCGCGAAGGCCGGTGTGGCCACCGACCTCGATGAGCGGAAGGCCCTGTATGCCGAGGCCCAGGCGACGCTCGCCGATGAGCTTCCGTTCCACTGGATCGAGACGCTGCCAACGCACTCGGTCTACAACGAAGTAGTCCAGAACCCGCCGCTCACCATCTGGGGCACCATGTCGCCACTGAATGAGGTGTGGATCGCTGGATGAGCGCTTCCTCGTCTGAGCGAGGAAAAGTAATCGCACGCGTGGGCCGGGTCATTGCGACCCGGCTCGGGCATGCGATCTTTATCATTCTCGCCGTCATCATCCTTACGTTCTCATTGATCCACTTGGCGCCGGGCGACGCGGCCGAAGTGCTGACCTTTTCCCAGGGTGGCGCGTCAGAGGAGCAACTCGCGGAAATCCGTGAGGAGTTCAACCTCGACGATCCGTTCCTCAGCCAGTTGGGCAACTACATCATCGACGCATTTCGCTTCGACTTTGGAAACTCGTTCTTCTTCCAACAGCCGGTGAGTGATCTGGTTCTCGATCGACTGTGGCCAACGATCCTGCTCGTGTCTACGGCGCTCGGCATGGCGATCGTGGGTGGCGTCATCTTGGGTGTGTACTCGGCCCGGCGACCGGAGAAGACGTCGAGCCACGTGATGACGGTGCTGGCGTTGTTCGGCTTCAGCGCGCCGATCTTTTGGACCGGCATCATGTTGTTGCTGTTGTTCTCGTCGTGGCTTGGCTGGCTGCCGAGTAACGGGATGAACAGCGTGACGGTGGGGGATGGCTTCTTTGAGAAGTCGTGGGACACGATCAAGCATCTGATCCTTCCGGCGACGACGCTCGGATTCTTCTACATGGCCCAATACAGCCGAATCTCGCGGGCGACCATGCTCGAAGTCCTGGGCAGTGACTATGTGCGAACAGCTCGGGCCAAGGGCCTCAAAGAACGGGTGGTTATCTGGAAGCACGCATTGCGCAATGCGGTGATCCCTGTCGTGACGATCGCTGGGTTCCAGATCGCCGCGATTTTGTCCGGCGGCATTCTGGTCGAGACGGTGTTCAACTGGCCCGGGATGGGGCGCCTTGCGTTCGAAGCGTTGCTACGCCGTGACACCCCGATTCTTATGGGGATGCTGATCATCTCGGCGATCATCGTCATCGTTGCCAACCTGCTCACGGATCTGGCCTATCGGCTGATCGATCCTCGGATTCGGTACAAGACATGAGCAACGACGAACCCACCCTCATCGATCCCGTCTTGACAACCTCCGTCGCCCGCAGCCCGATGGGCGAGGCGTGGTACATGTTCCGGAGAAACAAGGCAGCGATGTTCGGCCTGATCCTCCTCGGCTCGATCATTTTGCTGACCATCTTTGGGCCGATGCTCTACGAGAATGACCCACTCAAGGTCGTCACCCGGCCGCGTCAATCTCCTGGTGACTCCGATCTATTGATGGGGTCTGATTATCTCGGGCGCGATACCTGGGCCGGAATTCTTGAAGGTGGGCGTGTCACGCTTCTGATCGCACTGGCGGCAGGTGGCATCACCGTGCTGATCGGACTGCTCATCGGCGCTCCCGCCGGGTACTTCGGCGGCCGGGTCGAGTCCGTACTGATGCGATTCACCGAGATCTTCCAGGTGCCGCCGCCGATCCTGCTCGCCATGCTCGTCCTCCTGCTGTGGGGACCGAGCACGAAGAACCTGATCGGCGCAGTCGCGTTCGTGGCGTGGCCCCAGACAGCTCGGTTGGCCCGTGGCGAGTTCCTTCGATTACGGGACCTCGAATACGTTCGTGCAGCGCGAGCCGCTGGCGCAAGTGACATGCGGATCATGGGCACGATCATCCTGCCGAACGCACTGCCTCCGCTGATTGTCTCGGCGACGCTGATTATCGGCGGGGCGATCCTGTTCGAAGCGGGCCTGTCGTTCCTCGGCCTCGGCGACCCGAATGTGGTCACTTGGGGCTACATGCTCGGATCGAGCCGTACGTACATCTTCGACACGTGGTGGGCTGTCACGTTCCCCGGTATTGCGATCTTCCTCACCGTGCTCGCCATCAGCCTCGTCGGTGACGGCATCAACGACGCCTTCAACCCAAAGTTGCGTGAACGATGAGCGACAGCGCATTGCCTCTGCTCGAGGTCAACAATCTGACCGTGAAGTTTGGTGACTTCACCGCTGTCGACGACGTGTCGTTCCAGCTGAACGCAGGAGAGACCCTCGCAATCGTCGGGGAGTCCGGTTCGGGTAAGACCGTCACGGCCCTGTCCCTGATGCGGCTGGTAGAGCTCAGCAGTCGCGGACGCATCACGAGTGGGGAGATCCTGCTCAATCCACCCAATGAGATCCCCATGGACCTCGCCGATCTCCCCGAGGACAAGCTCCGCAAGATTCGCGGCGAGCTCATCTCGATGATCTTCCAAGAACCGTTGACGGCGCTGAACCCGGTCTTCTCCGTGCAAAGCCAGTTGGTAGAAGCAATTCGATCGCATCGGGATATCTCCAAGGCGAGCGCGATCGAGATGGCGCTCGACATGATGCGCAAGGTGCGTATCCCGGATCCCGAGCAGCGTCTGAAGCGTTTCCCGCACGAGCTTTCCGGCGGTATGCGACAGCGCGTCATGATCGCCCAAGCGCTCGCGCTGAACCCGCAGATTCTTATCGCTGACGAACCAACGACCGCACTCGACGTGACCATTCAGGCACAGATCCTCGGTCTGATTAAGGACCTGCAAGAGCAGACCGGTTCGGCGGTCATCATGATCACCCACGACATGGGCGTTGTGGCACAGGTTGCCGACCGCGTGGTCGTCATGCGCCAGTCGAAGGTCGTTGAGCAGGGGCCGGTTGAGCAGATCTTCGACGATCCCCAACATCCCTACACCAAGGCTCTGCTGGCGGCCGTTCCACGTCTTGGATCGATGGCCGACAAGGACGCTCCGGAGAAGTTCCCGTTGGTGGAGCAGGACGCATGAGCAACACGCCGCTGATCGAATGCAAGGCGCTGTACAAACAGTTCCAGGCGGCAGAAGGCGCCGCCGTGCACGCGGTCGTGAATGTCGACCTCGAACTCGCCCGTGGCGAAACCCTCGCGGTTGTGGGGGAGTCGGGCTGTGGTAAGTCGACGTTGGCCAACACGATTATTCGTCTCGAGGAACCCAGTGCGGGGCAGGTGCTGCTCGATGGAGTCGACATCTCCCACATGGGATCGCGTGAGCTTCGCCAGCACCGTCAAAAGATGCAGATCATCTTCCAGGACCCGTTTGCGAGCCTCGACCCTCGACGGCAGGTCGGCAAAGCGGTTTCTGAACCGCTGCGTATCCACGGCGTCACTCCAGAAGCGGGCATGGAAGAGACTGTCGCCGAGCTCTTTCGGAAGGTCTCGCTCCCGCCCGACGTGATGCAGAACTATCCGCATCAGTTCTCCGGTGGCCAGCGCCAGCGAATCTGCATTGCGCGTGCGCTCGCGCTGCAACCCGAGCTCGTCATCGCCGACGAGGCCGTGTCAGCACTCGACGTGAGCGTGCAGGCACAGGTCATCAACCTGATGATGGATCTGCAGGAAGAAATGGGCTTGTCCTACTTGTTCATCTCGCACGACCTCGCCGTCGTGGAGCGTGTCGCGCACCGGGTAGCGGTTATGTACCTCGGCCAGATCGTCGAACTCGGCACCCGCAAACAGGTGTTCAACAATCCGCAGCACTCCTACACCCAGAAGCTGCTCGATGCCGTGCCGATCGCGGACCCCAAAGCCCGCAAGAAACACGTCATGATCGAAGGTGAGATCCCGAGTCCGATCTGGCCCAAGGGGCAATCACCCGAGCTGGTAACGATGCGAGAGGTAGAACCAGGCCACCAGGTAGCCATCGAAGATTTGTGAGCGATTCTGCAGGCTCAGCCTGCAGAATCGCTCACAAATACTGGTTAGAAGCGCATTGGTAGTTTGCGGGGGCCGCGAACTTGGCCTCCGGCCCAGGTGACTGCATCGGGATTGCTGACCTCGAACTCGGGAATGCGGGCAAACCAAGTGCGGACCGAGACGTCCATCTCGAGCCGTGCGAGGTTCGAACCAGCGCATCGATGAATTCCGCTTCCGAAGGCAATGTGGCGGTTCCGGGTCCGATCGATCAACACCTTGTCTGCGTCTTCGAACGCGTCCTCGTCGTGGTTGGCCCCTGGAAAGTTCATAAGGACCTTTTCGCCGTCCCTGATCACGATGTCGCCGAACGGAACATCTTCCTGAGCCATGCGTGCCATGGTGACGGGCGAGTAGTACCGCAGCATCTCTTCGAGTGCGGTGGGGAACAGTGCGTCGTCGGCGGCGAGCCGTCGTCGATCGTCGGGGTGTGTGCCGAAATGGTAGAGCGCTGAACCAATCGAGCTCCACGTCGTGTCGATCCCGGCGATGAGAAGCAGGTTCGCGATGCCGACGACGACCTGGATTTCGCGTCCTTTCATCTCCGGTATGTCCATGGCGAGAAGCTCGGATAGGTAGTCGTCTCGCGGCTCTTTGGCGCGGCTTGTCACCTCGGTGATGA
Source organism: uncultured Acidimicrobiales bacterium (assembly GCA_938002955.1). Taxonomy (GTDB): domain Bacteria; phylum Actinomycetota; class Acidimicrobiia; order Acidimicrobiales; family SHLQ01; genus SHLQ01. Next base: position 11,861 of record CALLAA010000140.1, on the reverse strand, counting down.
GAAAGTTCTGGATGATGTCCCGGTACTTCACCCGAATCTTGGGATCGGCCAGTCCGAGTTCAAGAACGCCACGAACCCACTCGGTAAAGTCATCGGCCTTGTTGGGGTCAAAGCCCAACATGTGGGCAATGACACGTGGAGGAATCTGCTGTGCGTAATCGACGGCGGCGTCACAGCGACCATCGTCGATGAACCCGTCGATAAGTCGATTACACAAGTCCTCGGTGAATTCGCGGTGTGCCTCGACGGCCCGCGGCGCAAACGCTGGGAGGATCATGCGACGAGTCCATACCTGCTCGGGTGGATCGGCGCTGATCGGAGGAGCGTTGAGGCCCGAGCTGTTGTCGACCACATCCATGTCCGGCGGGAGCGTTACGACGAGCGGGTCCTTCGAGGACAACTCCGGCACGATCTTGGCCAACGCCTGCACGTCGGCGTATTTCGTCGGAAGCCAGGAACGGATACCGCGGCGGTCGGTGCGCGCCATCGGGCACCCCTCGCGCAGGTCCTTCCAGACCGGGGTCGGGTCCTTCACATACTCGGGGTCGAAGATGTCGTAGTCGGTGGTCCAGTCGTCGACGGGTGCAGTCGCTGGCGGCGAAAGCGTCTCGTCGCTCACGACTTCACCTCGCTGATGGCGAACTCTGGACAGTTGTCGATGATCAACAGGGCCTTGTCGCGGAGCTCATCGGGCACGACGCCGTCATTGAGTACGAACGCTTCGCCGTAGTCATCGACATCGACAAGTTCTGGAGCGAGTGCAAAGCAACGATTGTGTCCCTGGCACAGGTCCGAATCGATCGACAGTTTCACAGAGTCCCCCTAGACAGCACATGCTTCTTCGAGACCATAGTGGCTGTTGGTGTGACGGACGTCTAACTTCGGAGCTATGCGTGCAGCCATCCTCACCGAAGTCCCAACCACCAAATTGATCATCGCCGACGATGTCAGCCTTCGGCCGTTGGGTCCCGGTGAAGTGCAACTTCGCGTTGCCCATAGTGGTGTCTGTCATTCGGACCTGTCCGCAATGAATGGCACGATCCCGATCGAGGGTCCTGCGGTTCTTGGCCACGAGGGGTCCGGTGTCGTCACCGACGTAGGCGACGGTGTTACCCACGTCGAGCCAGGCGACCACGTCGTGATGGCCTTCGCCCCAGCCTGTGGTGCATGCCCGTACTGCAATGAGCGGGCCCAAGCCAGCCTGTGCCTCACCGGCACCTTCACCATGATGGGACATCAGCAGTTCGTGCAAGGCGACACTGTCGTCAACTCGATGGCGGGTCTCGGTACGTTCGCGGAGGAGACGATCGTGCCCGGTATGGGTGTGATCAAGATCGACAAAGACATCCCGCTCGATGTTGCTGCGCTCGTTGGCTGCGGAGTGACCACCGGCGTCAGTGCGTCGATCAATAGCGCAAAGGTCACGCCCGGTTCGTCGGTGGCAATCATCGGCTGTGGCGGCGTCGGGATTGCAGCGATCCAAGGCGCCAGAATCGCTGGAGCCGAAGCGATCGTCGCGATCGACCTTCATGAAGGCAAGCTCGAGCAAGCCAAGACGTTCGGCGCAACACACGTTGCGACGCCCGATCAGATCGAGGATGTCAAGAACGAGCTCACCGGGGGAGAGGGCTTCGACTTCGCAATCGAATGCATCGGCCTCGCCCCGACGATGCGCCAGGCCTACGACTTGATCCGTCGAGGCGGCACAGCCTGCATCGTGGGCGTTGGCCGCTCCGATCAGTTCTTGCAGCTGAACGCATTCGAGCAGTTCTTCAACGGCAAGACCGTTGTTGGTTCGATGTACGGGTCGGCGGACGTTCGGACTGACTTCGAGCGATTCCTTGGCTACTACAAAGACGGCCAGCTCGATCTCGACAACATGATCTCCCGCAGGCTCGACCTCGAAGACGTGAACGACGCCATTGACTCATTGGGCCAAGCCGACATCATCCGGCAAGTGATCGACTACTGATCGACATCGTCCCCTCCGGGGGTCGTTCAGGCGCCACGAAGGCTGGGCGCCGGAGGCGGTGTCCGAACGGCGGTGTGCGAACGGCGGTTGTCGCGGTTAGTGAGCGAAGCGAACGGCGGTGTCAGATCTCATCTTTTAACTGGCCCAGCCCGACGGCAGATTGTATGCATGCATACAATGTTCGTATGGCCGACACTGCTGCACTGACCACCGACGAAGCAGAGGCCTTCCGGCTGCGATGCCGTGAGGTTCTCGAAGAACACGCAACTGGCGGTGGCCGCGATATCGATATTGCGAAGCGCTTTCTGGCGGCGGTGAACGACGCCGGGCTCGGTGGCATCGTGTACGACACCGCATACGGCGGCGCCGGACTCACCAAGGCACACGACAAGATCTGGCGTGCTGAGAAGTCCAAGTTTCCGACGATGGATGCCGAGTTCGTCATCTCCCACGGCATGTGCCTGCCGGTCATGAACGACTTCGGCACCGAGGAGCAAAAGAAGACGTACATGCCAGCCATGATCAGTGGCGAGGACATGTGGTGCCAGATGTTTTCTGAGCCGGGCGCCGGGTCCGATGTTGCGAGCCTTCAGACCAAAGCCATGCTCGATGGCGATGAGTGGATTATCAACGGCCAAAAGGTTTGGACCACGCTTGCGCACAAGTCGTCCTACGGCGTGCTGATTGCTCGCACCAACCCCGAGGTCGCAAAGCACGCCGGCATCTCGATGTTCATGGTCGATATGAACGCACCGGGTGTCGAGATTCGCCCGATTCATCAGATCGACGGCGGAACACATTTCAACGAGGTGTTCTTCACCGATCTCCGTATCCCCAAGGACTGGCTGCTCGGCGAGCTCAACAACGGCTGGAACCAGGCGACCGCCATGCTCATGTACGAGCGTGTCGCGATTGGTTCCATGGGTGGCGGAGATATCACCCAGCCGAACTTCGACATGCTGGCCGAAGCTGCTCGGAAGAACGGCAAGATCGGCGATCCGGTGGTGCGAGACGAACTTATGCAGTTGTATGCGATGGAGACCTGCAAGTCGATGGTTGCGCTCCGTACCCGGGCCGAGATGAAGGCTGGCAAGGCGCCCGGCCCTGGTGGGTCGATCGGGAAGCTATCGGGATCCATGATCCTTCGTCGGGTTCGGGAGATTGGGCAGAACATTCACGGCATCGATTCCATTGCGTGGCAACACGAAGGTGATGGTGGGGAACGACTGAACAAACATGTGCTCAGTAGCTTCCAGGCAGGAATTGCCGGCGGTACCGATGAAATTCAACGCAACATCATTGGCGATCGCGTACTCGGACTTCCACGAGACGTCTCCGTCGACAAGGGCGTCCCATTTAACGAGCTCAAGACCAGCTAAGACGCCCGTGGCGATGTTTCGAGGCCAGTGGGAACTCTTCCAAAGTCACGGTCGAGAAACTCGAGGAGCGAAGCGGCGCGTCCCTTTTAACGAGCTGAAGACCAGCTAAGACGCTGCTGCTAGGCGAGCAGGCTCTTTTCGAGGCGCCGGTTGGCCCACCAACCAAAGAACGCAGTGAAGCCGACGAGCACGATCAAGTGGCCAACGTCGGCGAGTCCGGCGGTGCCAAGTGCGAGGCTCCGACAGAGGGCCACGCCGTGATAGAGCGGCGTGAACTGGACCACGATCTGTACCCAACTCGGATACACGGTGATGGGGTAGAAGGTGGCAGAGCCGATGAACAACACCTGCAGCGCAAGGCTGAAGTAGTCGAAGTCGTGCCAGTTCCGAACGAACGTGGTCGCAAAGATGCCGATCGCCGAGATCGAAAAGCCGATAAGCGCGGAGACCGGGATGATCAGAATCGCCCACGGTGACGCTACGAGGCCGAACAACACGGTGAGGATCAGGAACGACGTGGCATAAGCCGTGGATCGCAGGACCGACCAGACGGCCTCGCCCATCACGACGTTGGTGATCGTGACTGGCGTCGTGATGATCGAATCGAAGATCTTTAGCTGCTTGAGCTTGAAGTAGAAGTTGAAGGTCGCGTCGAACGCTGCGCCGTTCATTGCAGACACGGCGATCAGGCCGGGGGCAACGAACGCGGTGTATTCGACGAGCTCGCCTCCGAATTCGATGTCGTCGATGATCGTGCTCAGCCCGGCACTGATACCGATGAGCCAGAAGATGGGTTCGAAGAACCCGGCGACCAGGATGACCCAGTCGCGGCGGAAGAAGATGATGTTGCGCTCGACGATCGCTCGGACGGCAAAGGTGTTGGTGATCACGAGGTCAACGCCTTTCGGAAGCCTCCGAATGACAGCGCCCATCCAAGAGCAATCCATGCGACGATCACGGCGATATGCAGGAGCGAGGGCACCACCTCGGCCCGTTCGTTGATGAGGTCTCGAGCGACCTCGATGCCGTGGTAGGTCGGAAAGAACTTGATCACGGTTGCGATGGCGGTAGGGAGCGTGTCGATACTCGAAAACGTCCCGGAGAAGACGAACAGCGGTGTCAGTCCGAGTCGAGCGACGACCGAGAAGCCGTCGCCGCTCTCTTTACGACTGGTGAATGCGAGCACACCCGCAGCGGCGGACATGGCCGTGAGGCCAGCGATGAACGGGGTCAGTAGTGCGCCGAAGCCGCTCCAACCAATCGCGATCACCAAGACGATGAGGAAGGCCACCGACGACAACGCGTTGAGGATCCCCATCCACACCAGGCGTCCTGTCATTGCATCGGTGAATGTGGCCGGCGAGCGCACCACATTCTTGTACATGCCTTCCCACCGGAGGGCTGCGAGCGCCTGCCACAGGCTGCTGAAACCACCTTGCAATGTGGCTGTTCCGATCATCACCCCTGGGCCGACGAAGTGCAGGTAATCCGGTGTACCGAGGCTGGAGACATCGTCGACCTGCGACCCGATTCCCCAGCCGAGCGCCAACATGGTGAAGACCGGACTGAGAAACCCCGACAGGAGAACGGTCTGCATCGTGCGGCGGGTCTGGACCGCGTGATGCTCGACGACATGCCAGACACTCGAGGGGCGTGGAGAGACCGAGGTCATCAGTCGACGAGCTGACGCCCGGTACGGGCTAAGAAGACGTCTTCGAGCGTCGACCGACGAATGAGCGAGCTGTTCGGTTCGACCCCGAGGTTCTTGATGTGTGCGAGTGCGGCTGCGCCATCGTCGGCGTAGACCAGGACACGATTTCGGAGTACCTCGGTGCGAAACGGAAGGTCGTGGCCGAGCGACTGCTCGTCGGCGAGGCGTAGCTCAAGAACCTCCGCTGTCGTCGATTCGGCAATCAAGGACGAGGGCGTCCCGGAAGCGACGATCTCTCCACCGTCCATGATGACCAGACGATCGGCCAGCTGTTCGGCCTCATCCATGTAGTGCGTCGTAAGCAGTTGCGTTACGCCGCGCTCCTTGAGCTCGTACAGGCGGTCCCACAGGAGCTGGCGCGCTTGAGGATCCAGACCGGTAGTTGGTTCGTCGAGAAGGACGAGGTCTGGACTGTTGACGAGGGCGCGTGCGATCGTAAGGCGCCGGCGCATACCTCCCGACATGGTCTCGACGCGGGTGTCGGCCCGGTCGGTGAGCTGGGCAAATTCGAGAAGCTCCGATGCATTCTGCTTGGCCTCGGACCATGACTGCCCGAAGTACCGAGCGTAGGTGGTCAGGTTCTCGTAGACGGTCAGGTCGGCGTCGAGCTGATCTTCCTGAGGAATGACTCCCAGCCGGCCGCGAATCTCGCGTCCATGGGTCGCGGCGTCCATGCCGAGGATGCTGAGCGACCCCGACGTTGGCGGGCTCACGGTCGACACCATTCGCATCGTGGAGGTCTTGCCTGCGCCATTCGGTCCAAGCAGCGCAAAGGTCTCGCCCGAACGAATCTCGAGATCGATTCCGTTCACGGCGACGAAGTCATCGAAACGTTTCGTGAGTTCGTGTGCCGTCACCGCCAGATCCATTCGTCGAACGCTATCGCACTCGATACGTTCCTGAGAACGGTCTCTGCCCATCTTGTTTGTGTCGTGCCGGAGTCTTGCGGAACGAAGCCACAGTGCTCAGTGACATGCATGCGTTGCAGACGGGTAGAACTACCGACGACGTCACATGCGGAAAGGGCCGAAAGCCGAGATACCATGACCCGCATGTATGCCGTGATCAAGACTGGCGGTCGTCAGTACCGCGTAGAAGAGGGCCAAGTCCTCGACGTCAATCGCATTGGCGATGTCGACGCAACCGATTCTCTCACCCCTGTACTCCTCGTTGACGGAGACACGGTGCTCGCAACCCCAGACCAGCTGTCAAAGGCATCGGTCGGGATCAAGGTTGTCGAAGACACTCGTGGCCCAAAGATCAACGGGTTCACGTACAAGAACAAGTCCAACCAGCGCAAGCGCTGGGGTCACCGTCAAGCCATCAGCCGTATCGAGGTCACCTCGATCAAGGCCGGCTGAACTTCTTAAGGAGAGCTTCTTATGTCAAAGACAAAGGGTGGCGGTTCCACACGGAACGGTCGCGATTCAAACGCACAGCGCCTCGGCGTGAAGGTCTACGACGGCGGCGTGGTTAGCGCAGGTTCGATCATCGTTCGCCAGCGTGGCACGAAGATCCATCCAGGAACCAACGTTGGACGTGGTGGCGACGACACACTGTTCGCAACCGCTGACGGCCGCGTAAAGTTCGGCTCGCGCAACGGTCGCAAGCTCGTCGACATCCTCACGGATTAAGACCACACTCACTTTCTATTTGTAGAAACCAGCACGCGTTCGTGCTGGTTTTTGCGCGTCAGGGTACGTTTCTTCCATGTCCAACTTTGTCGATGAGTGCAACATCAATGTGCAAGGCGGCAATGGGGGCGCGGGCTGTGTGTCGTTCCGCCGCGAAGCACATGTCTCAAAGGGCGGCCCCGATGGCGGCGATGGTGGCAATGGCGGCAGCATCTGGCTCGTCGCCGATCACAACTCCGCATCGCTGTTGTCGTTCCGTGATCATCCCCATCGCAAGGCGGGAAGTGGCAAACACGGGAGCGGCAAGAAGAAGCATGGCCCATCGGCCGATGATGTAGAGGTCGCCGTTCCAGAAGGCACTGTCGTCTACCACTTCGACGGAACCCAGCTCGCTGATCTGGCCAACCATGGCGATCGTTTTCTTGCCGCAGCCGGTGGCGAAGGTGGCAAAGGCAACGCTCGCTTCTTGTCCAACAAGCGTCGTGCCCCTGCCTTTGCCGAACAGGGCGAAGAGGGCGAAGAGCGATGGTTGCATCTCGAACTGAAGCTGGTTGCTGACGTTGCTCTTGTCGGATTCCCAAACGTTGGAAAGAGCACGCTGATTTCTCGAATCTCGGCGGCGAAGCCCAAGATTGCCAACTACCCATTCACGACGCTCGAACCCAATCTGGGCGTGGTCCGTATCGAAGACGACGTTGAGGACTTCGAGATGGTCGTGGCCGACATTCCCGGTCTGATCGAAGGTGCTGCGGAAGGCAAAGGACTGGGTCATCAGTTCCTTCGCCATGTCGAACGCGCCCGGGTGCTGTGCATCTTGCTCGACCTCGCCCCATGGGAAGATGTCAGCCCGCAAGAACAAGAGCAGGCCTTGCTCGCTGAGCTGGAGGCCTACCAGCCCGATCTGCTCGACCGACCTCGCATCATCGTGGGCTCCAAGGCCGACATGGCCGGTGAGGCCGAGTACGACGGTCTCCAGATCTCCTCGATAACCGGCGAGGGTTTGCCCCAACTCGTGGGGCTGATGGCCGATGCTGTGAAGGACGTCCGGTCCGAGCAAGCGCTGATCGACGGCAGCGAGATCGTGATCCACCGACCTATTGCCGAGACGATCGAGGTCGAGCAGATAGCGGACAACCAGTACGTCGTGCACGGGCGCCAAGCGCTGCGGGCCGTGCGGTTGAGCGACCTCACCGATCCAATGGCGCTCGAGCATGCCCAGAATCGCCTCGACTCACTCGGGGTGTACAAAGCTCTGCGCAAAGTGGGGGCGCGAGAGGGCGATGTTGTACACATTGGCGACATGTCATTCGAGTACGAGGAGGACTAGTGAGTCGCGTCGTCGTCAAGATCGGCACCTCTTCGTTGACAAACGAAGCCGGTGTGATCGACCGCTCGATCATCGAGCGGGTGGCGAATGAGATCTCGCGGCTACGAGTCGACGGACACGTCGTCACGCTGGTCACGTCGGGTGCAATCGCTGCAGGGATGCCAGTGCTCGAAATTCCACCTTCGCAGCGGCCGACCGACTCGGTCACCCTGCAGGCGTTGAGCTCGATCGGGCAGCCTGCTCTGCTGCGCAACTGGTCCGAGGCCTTTGCCGACTACGGGGTGGCGATCGGACAGATTCTGCTCGCTCCGCACAACTTCGGCGAACGAGCCCAGTACTTGCACGCTCGCTCGACGCTGGCGAGGTTGCACGAGCTTGGTGTCGTGCCGCTCATCAATGAAAACGACGCGGTGACCGATGCCGAGATTCGCTACGGCGATAACGACCGGATCGCGGCGCTCGTCGCCCAACTCGTCGACGCTGACACGCTCATTCTGCTTACCGATACCGACGGCGTCCTCACCGCTGATCCCCGCATCGATCCAGCGGCATCGCTCATCGAAGAGATCGTTGAATTCGACCAGCATCTTGAGTCACTCGTCGGGGGAGCGGGCACGGTTCGCGGTTCGGGTGGCATGGCCTCCAAGCTGACCGCCGCAAAGATCGCGGCATGGTCAGGTGTCCGAACTGTCATTGCGAACGCCCGCCGGCTCAATGTCCTGGTCGATGCGGTCAGCGGTATCGATGGTGTTGGAACGACGGTGCTGCCGCGGCCAACGACGCTATCGGCCCGCAAGCTTTGGATCGGCTTTGCCATGCCCGCCGTCGCTACGGTCACCGTCGACGATGGGGCTGCTGAAGCACTGGCTGAAGGTGGGCGTTCGTTGCTCGCGGTTGGGGTGACCGGAATCGTCGGCAACTTCGACTCCGGTCATGCCATCGATGTTGCTCGCCAGTCGGGCGAGGTCTTCGCAAAGGGTCTTGCACGCCTGAGCGCCGCGGAACTTCAGGCCGCACGGCCGAATTCGGACGAGCCCGCCAGTCGGGCTCAGCGTCTGGTCGTTGTGCACGTCGACGACTTGGTCGTGATCGCCTAGATCCAGCTACCCACCAGAGCGAGAAATGACCGCTTCGAGGTCGATGATGTCGACATCGAGAACCTGCGGAGCCAGGAACGTTTCGTACAGTACGGGGACTGGCTGGGCTGCGTTGTCGAACCAATAGAAGTCCCATGTGCTGGTGGCGGTGATTCGCTGACCGCTCGCCTCGGTGAGAAATGTATGGGTGCAATCGCTCGTGGTTGCACCCGGGGTCCATGGTGTCGCCGACGGGCACACGAGCGGGGGTGAGCCATCGCCGAGCTCGTAGGTCGTTCCCTGATACCTGGCCTCGACGACGACGGTGAGACCACCTGCGGATGCTGACGCTGAAACGGTGTCGAGCGGGCCGTCTGGCCAAAGCCACGTTTCGACGCCGGTGATCTGCTCAGCCGCCGGGCTGATCGCTACCGGCAGCGGCGGCGGCGCCGCAAAGTCCTCGGCGAACTCTCGGACCTCGTGGGCCGAAACGAGGTCAGGTTCGCCAGGGATTGGTTCGGCGGGATCGTATTGGGTGATGACGAAGATGAAGTCCCGGCCGCTTCCAGGGCGCGGATTGCACGTGAGCGAGTACCACCGTCCGGGGACGGGGTTCGAGATGACGTCAACTTCTTCGGGGAATGCTCCGTTGAACCAGTAGCAGATGTAGGGCCAGTCGACGGGTTGAGGTGATGCTCCAGGACCGCGTGTAATGCCCTCTGGCGCGTAGACCACAGCGACTTGTGCTTCGCCGTCCCGCACGATCACGGTGCCCTCTTGGGCCGCTGCGACGGCGGTCATGGCGAGCGAGAGTGCGACGACGGTGAGCGCGACCATGACCTGGCGAGCTTTGGAGGATCCTGCACCGTTGGTCACGCAACCGAGTATCGCGTGCAGAAAATACTGCGTCTAGTGGCGAATGGCCGTCTATTCGTCGGTGTCGGCAGCGGCATCATCGCCGCCATCGCCATCTGGCGTGTCCGCCGGAGCATCTTGGGGCTCGTCCGGCGTGGATGCCGTTGGCGTTGAGACGCCCATCTGGGAACGTAGCTCAGCAAGCTTTGCAGCGGCCTTTGATTCCAGCGCTGCTTGTTCGACCATGGCGGTCGCTCCGCTCAGGTCAGACTTGCCCTCGGCATCGGCCAATTCGGCGGCGGCCTCAGCGTGTGCGACCCGATCACCGATCTTGCCCTTCACCTCATCGAACGACGGGGTACCGGTGGCATCCAATGTGGCCTCGGCCATCTTGGCCCGTTCGAAGTCGGCCCGGAGCTCAGCGCCCTTTGCCTTCATCTGCGTCATCTGAATCGCCGAATCAGAAGCGATCGACTTGGCCTCTTCAGAGGCCTGCCGGGCTTCGATCAGTTCGATGTCGATCGCTGCGATCTGGGTATCGATCGAAACGATCTCCTGAGACAGGATCTCTGCAGACTCGTTAAAGTTCGCCGCCTTCGCTGCATCGCCATCGCGAGCAGCTTCTTCGGCCATCATGACGGCCTGGCGAGCCCGGGTGTTCATCTTCTCCAGCTCGTCGTACAGCTTCTTGCGCTGTCCTTCGAGCTGCTTTTCGTGGGCGATGATGTTCGTTGCCGACTCTCGAAGAGCCCGGACTTGCTCAGGTGTCATTCGAATCAGCCAGCCGTGGCAGTGGTGCCGCCAGCTTCAGGAGTGGTGGTTCCCGTCGCTTCCGGTGCAGCGGTCTCGGTCGAGCCGACGCCGAGCTGGCTCTTGAGCTGTTCGAGCCGTGCCTTTGCTTCGGTGCCCTTCATAGCCGCTTCGATCTCGGCCATGCGACCTTCGGTCGAGGAAGAGTTCAGATCTGATGCTGCATCGGCCTTCGCCAACCGCCCTTCGATCTTTTCGCGAACCTGATCGAGCGATGGGGTGTCGGCGCCAACCGTCTCGCCGAGCGAGCTCATGGCGTCGTTCATCTGCTCCTTCATCTTGGCCTGATCGAGCTGGCTGAGCAGCTTCTGGCGCTCGGAGAGCTTGGCCTGGAGACGATCGGAGTTCTGCGCAACCGCTCGCTTTGCCTCGTCGGATGACTGCGTGGCTTGCAGGTGAAGGGCCTTGAGGTCCTCGACCTCTTGTTCGACGGCGATGAGCCGACCGGCGAAGGCCTCGGCCGCGCTCGTGTACTCCATGGCCTTGGTCTCGTCGCCGCGCTGCATTGCCTCGTCGGCCATCATGACGGCCTGACGGGCGTTACCCGTCAGCTTCTCCATCTCGACCATTGCCTTATCGAGGCGCATCTCGGTCTGCTTCTGGTGAGCAATGACGTTCGCTGCCTGTTCCTTCAGGCGCTGGTGCTGCTCTTTCGACTCGCGAATTGCCTGCTCGAGCTGCACCTTGGGGTCAGCGTTCTTTTCGAACTCCGAGTCGGCCTTTGCCGTCAGGTACTTCCACCACTTCTTGAGCGTGTTAATCATGACCCGCACTGTAATACGTGGGGAGGCATCGTTGGCGCCGTATTTCCCAGATCTGTGCGGGGCGAGTCGCTCGATGGAGACGCGGCGCCGTGCAGAATCGGCGTTCTATCCCTTTCGGAACCGTTTCAACGGCCCGATGAGGACGAGATTCACCTGCGGAACTCCCGTCAGCCAGCACACCGCGAGATACGTGAGCCCCGAGAAGCCAACGGCCAATACTGCCGCGAGCGGCGGCCACATGTCGTCGGTGACGAAGCGCATGCCGATAGCCACCACGGCTGCTGTGCCGAGGGCGGGTAGCAGCGGCTTGAGGGGGCCGAGGGGCGAGACGCC
>CALLAA010000139.1 GCA_938002955.1 uncultured Acidimicrobiales bacterium | reverse complement strand
ACTTCGAGCCCAATGACCCAGGGTCGCCAGCGCTAATATCTCTATTGCGATTGGGTACTCCAGTTCCCATCACAAACACCGATAGGGAAATATGGCTGCGGCAATCGAACAAGACAACCTGGACAACTGGCGAGCACACGAAGCACTCGCTGAACAGATGATCCCGCTCATCGGCGGGCTCTACCGAGACCACGATGTCATCCTGTATAGCTTCGGCCGAAAGCTCACCCGCGAGTCCGCCGTCGGCATCTTGCGGGCCCATCGATTCGCACGGCAGATCACCGGACGAGAGCTGCTCGTCACCGACACCATGCCGATCGTGACCGCATTGTCGAACCTCGACCTCGACTCGGCGAAGATCGACGTCGGCGAACTGGCGAACGATTTCGCCAACTCCGACGGCGACGACATCGACGCATTTCTCCGCGAGCGCCTCGCCGACATCACCACTGGCAATGGCCGCCTCCTCGCTGCACCGACCGACGTCGTGCTCTACGGCTTTGGCCGAATCGGCCGCCTACTCACGCGCATTCTGATCGATCGCACCGGTAGCGGGGAGAAGCTCCGTCTACGAGCGATCGTGTTACGCCCCGGCGGCGAAGGCGACCTCCAGAAGCGTGCGAGCCTCCTGCGCCGCGACTCGATCCACGGGCCGTTCGACGGAACCATCACCGTCGACAGCGAAAACCAGTGCATCATCGCCAACGGCAACATCATCAAGATCATCTACGCCAAGACACCCGAAGAAATCGACTACACCGACTACGGCATCGACGATGCAATCGTCGTCGACAACACCGGCGTGTGGCGCGACGAAGCTGGCCTCGGCCGGCACCTGCAAGCGACCGGCGTTTCGAAGGTGCTCCTAACCGCCCCAGGTAAGGGCGACATCAAGAACGTCATCTTCGGTGTCAACCATGGAGTGATCGAAGACTCCGATGACATCATCTCGGCAGCGAGCTGTACGACGAACGCAATCGTGCCGGTACTCAAAGTCATGAACGACACGTTCGGCATCAACTCGGGCCACGTCGAAACCGTCCACTCCTACACGAACGACCAGAACCTCACCGACAACTTCCACAGCAAGGAACGCCGTGGCCGGAGCGCACCGCTCAACATGGTGATTACCGAGACCGGTGCGGCCAAGGCTGTGGTCAAGGCACTACCCGAGCTCGCCGGCAAGCTCACGGGCAACGCGATTCGGGTGCCGACGCCGAACGTCTCCCTCGCGATCCTCAACCTGAACCTAGGAACAGCGACGACCAAAGACGAGCTGAACAACCACCTTCGGGACGCGTCGCTGAGCGTCGGCCTGCGAGAGCAGATCGATTACACCACATCGGTCGAGGTGGTCTCGAGCGATCTCGTCGGTGCCGAGCGCGCAAGCATCGTCGACTCGGCAGCCACCATCGTCGATGGTGATCGCGCAGTTCTGTACGTGTGGTACGACAACGAGGCCGGGTACAGCTACCAGGTCGTCCGGGTCATCCAGCACCTCGCAGGCCTGCAGTACCCGCTCGTCGGCTAGCCGACCGAGACACTGTCCACTTCGCCGCTTCAACGTCAGCGGCAGCGTGCGGTAAGTTCGCCGTCGAATGACTTCGGCTCACAAGATTGCCTTTATTGGATCGCATTCGGTGCGAAAGACCAATGCCGTGCACTCCTTTGCCGGCGCGGTCGGCCGCAGCGGACGCAGCGTCGAGATGGGCCGCGAAGTGGTTCGCTTCAACCCGTTGGGACTGAACGAAGGTGCGACGCCCGAGGCCCAGCTCTGGGTGATCATGGCCCAGATTCAACAGGAGCTCGAACTACGCCGCCGCGCCGATGTGTTGGTGACCGATCGGGCGGTGATCGACAACTTCGCCTACTTCCTCCGGGTCACCAAAGGCACCGACCCGTTCGACATCAAGCCGCTCGTAAAGAACTGGTCATCGACCTACGACCTGTACGTGCGACTACGACCCGACGTACCTCTGACAGCCGATGGGGTCAGAAGCACCAACGACAGGTTCCGCAATGAGATCGAGAAGATCCTCGATCAGATCATTCCGATCTACCTCGATCCGGCCCGCGTGATCGAGTTGCGGGCCTCAGAGATCGACGATTCGTTCGATTGGGCGGTGCTCTTGGAACGTCTGTGCGGACCGCCGAAGGTGAGCGACCCCGATCCCAAGCCGGTCATGATCGAGGCGACGCTGTTCGACTAGCGGTTCGATGCCGAGATCGCGTTGGCCGCAGCGTGTCCGGTGCTGAAACATGCTTGCAGCAAGTACCCGCCCGTCGGCGCTTCCCAGTCGAGCATTTCGCCCACCGCGTACACGTTTGGAACGGCGACCAGTTGGAAGTTCTCATCTACCGAGTCCCAGGTCACGCCGCCGGCCGATGAGATCGCTCGATCGATCCCTGACAGTGCCCGGACAACGACCGGGACCGCTTTGGCCAATTCGGCGACCGCAGCGGGGTCGCGAGGCAGTTCGTTACCCGTTGCTTCGCGCAGGAGCGACGCACCGACGGGTGCCACGCCGCACCGCTTGAGCCACTTTGCGGTCGTGTCTCGGTTGCCACGCTTCGAGGACAGCCGCTCTTCGAGGGCGTGGAAGTCGAGGTCGGGGAATAGGTCGATCGAGATCGTGACGGGCCCGCGGCCGAGGTGCTCCCGAATGCGTCGAGCGTGTGCGTAGATCGGGCCGCCTTCGAGGCCGGTTCGGGTGATGATCGGGTCGCCGCGCACGACGATCGGCTCGTCCACTGGCGCGTCGCTATCGCTCGAGGCCACGGCCACAGCCGCGTTCTTTACCGGCTCGCCGGCGAACCGCTCGACCATGACATCGGACCAGTCGACGCCAACCCCGCAGTTAGCCGCTTGGAGGGGTCGGATCTCGACCCCTTGCTCGATGAGGGTCTGCTGCCATAATCCGTCCGATCCGACCTTGGGCCAACTCGCTCCACCCAGGGCGAGGACTGCAGCGTCGTACGGAGCCACGACATCACCTGTCGGGGTCGCGAACGCCAGCTGCGACTCACCGTCCCATCCCACCCACGTGTGCTGGGTGTGGAGTCTGACGCCGAGGGCACGGAGCCTTCGGAGCCACGAACGCAACATCGGTACCGCCCGAAAGTCCTCCGGAAACACACGGCCACTGGTTCCAATGAACGTCTCATGGCCGAGCCCGGAACACCACTCCCGAAGGTCTTCGGGCGAGAACCCGCGAATTGCTGACTTGAGATGCTGGCGCTCCGGTCCGTACCGAGCCAGGAAGTCGTCGATGGGTTCGCTGTGGGTAATGTTCAGCCCGCCGCGTCCGGCAAGGACGAACTTGCGCGCCGGCGATCGGCGCTGGTCGTAGACCGCCACCGTGTGACCGGCTGAGGCCAAAACCTCTGCGGCCATCAAACCCGCCGGGCCAGCACCTACAACGACAACGTTCACGCAGGAACCCTAATGGGGCCTGTCCCCACAAACCCCATCTCCGGCAATGGGGCCTGTCCCCATTCGCGCATCTTTTTGGTGCAATTGGGGGATTTTCGCGAGTGCTGGGGCCATGGGGCCTGTCCCCATTTGGACCGACGGGAGCAATGGGGCCTGTCCCCGTTAACCGCAGACCTCGAAGTTGTTCACGAGCGGACCTACACCCGCAGCCACCGCTCGGTCTCGGAATTCGGCAAGACCAGCCTGGTCATCGATCCAATCGAGCTTTTCTTGTTGTGCATCCGTCTTTGCGTCGAGCTGATACACGTACGCGCTAAACGTCTCGGCGAAGTCCTCTTCGGGGTTGCTCGCCGCATACGGCCCAAGGAAGCTGGCGTCGCGGTCGCAACGATCCTCGCCATCGGCATTGGTCGGCTCCTCGTTCGGGTCAATCTCATCGATCAGACCAGCACCCCAGAACTCCAACACCCACTGCGCCATGATGGAGTCTTCGTAGAAGCAGCCTTCGCCGTTGTAGTAGGTGTCGCACTCTTCGGCATCGAACACGGTCCGGTCGATCTGACTTTCGATCGACGTGAAGACGTGCGCGAACTCGTGAGCGATCGTGAGCGACGCTTCATTGGCGTCGGCGACGTAGCTCTCGAGGTTGATCGACATCTGGAAATCCAACCCGTCGTCGTCGACCACGTTCACAAAGGCCAGAGTTTCTTCGTCGCTCGAGCTATCGCTCGTGAATCCGGCGAACAGTGCCAGGTCGGCCAACTGATCTTGTGGAGTGATGATGGCGAGTTCGTCCCATGCAGCGACGAGGGTGTCGTTATCTGAGCCGAAGCAGCTCTCGCCAAGTTGTCCGTCGACCACGAAGTAGGCGGTAACGAAGTCAAACTCGTCGTCTGCCCCGAGCCCCTCGGCCGAACAGTCGACCTCGCCGGCCGATCCCTCGGCGGCGTTGGAGAAATCGTCCTCCACGACCGAAGCACAACTTGCGACCACGAGCACGAGCGCCGTGAGGAGAAGGGAGAACCGGTATCGAAATCGCATCCAGTAGTTGTATCGACCAAGCTGCACCTTGACACCGGCTACGACAGGGTGAATTGGCGATTGGCTACCCGCCGAGCGGATTGCCTTTTTGGCTGGCGAGCAGCCGCTCGATGAGATCGAAGGACTCGTCATCGATGCCCGTTGCGCGCAGCCCATCAGCGCCGATGAGCACGCCTGGTGTATCTCGGGCCTCGAAGACCTCGGCGTCGGTGTACAGGCGAGGCTTCACCACTGCCGGGTCACCGTTCTCGGGACAGAACGTCATGCAGTTTCCGCACTCGTTGCACAGCTCGCTGAGTACCAGGTACTGCTGCCTGCTGTTCTCCATGCTGTCGAGGCCGGTGTCGGCGAGGCTTGGGATCGAAAAGAACGCATCGTTCGGACACACCGTGATGCAGAAGTTGCACGAGACACAGCCGAACATCTCCAAGTGGTTCTCAACTTCGCGAGGCAACTTCTCGTTGGCCACCAGGTGATAGTCAGCCACACCCGCGCCTCGTAGATGCGACGCATACTCACTCGCCACGTTGGCATGTCCGGCAGCGACCGCGGCGTCCTGGCGGATCGATCGCCACGAGGCGAGGTCTGTGGCACCGGTCGTCTTAATCTCTTTCGTGAGCGCCTTGAGCATGGGCGCCAGCCGGCCGTACCCGCCAGGCTTCAGCAAGTCCGAACAGACCGTTGCCGGGTTCACGCCGATCGCCAGAGCGTCAGCCAGGTTCTCCTTGGTGATGCCGGCCGAGAAACTGACCATGATGTTTCCGTCGTGCCCAGGGATCGCGAGTTCACCGGGCAGTGCGACGGCCAGTTTGTCGAGCAACGTCGAGGCGAGCACGTGCAACGGCGGGCCGCTGAGGTACATCGTGTCTTCTGGCATCCACTGCTTGTTGTTGTGGACGACCAGGGTGTTTGTGAGCTTGATGCCGAAGACCCGGTTGCGTTCGTGGGCGTAGTCACGCAGCTCGCGAATCAGCTCGATGCCACGATCGAACTGCAAGTCCTCGGCGAAGGCTTCTTCCTTGACGCTCACGTCGGTGTACCCAAGCTGGTCGTTCACGATCGACGCCACGGTCTCGTAGCCGAGCAGGGTCGGGTTGAGCTTCACGATCACATCGAGCTGATGCTCATCGATGAGATGCTTGGTGATGAGCTCGATCTCGTCGGGCGGGCAGCCGTGGAAGGTCGACAGCGTGAGAGTGTCGGAGAGAACCGTCGTGAAGTCGAAGTCACGAAATTCAGCGAAGGCCTCGGGGATCTCGCTCCGGAGCGCGTCGACCTCAGAGGTGGCGTCCTTCATGCCGCGGATGAAGGCCGACACCTCGGGCGAAGAGATTCCCGCGAGGTCATAGCCCACCGACATATCGAAGACGTGTGGTCCGGCATCAGGTCCAATGTGGTCGCGAAGTGGCTCCCAGTTGCGAAGGATGTCGATGAGCATCGACGCCTTTACGTACTCGGTCAGGCTCTCGGGAATCTTCAGCTCTTGGCTCCACTCGATGTTGTAGCCAATGGTCTGCATGTCGATACAGGGACGCTGGATCTCGAGTTCGTCGAGGATCTGTACGGTCTTGAGTTCGAACAGACGCGAGCCGCCGAGCCAGCTGAGCACGATGTTCTGCGCGAGCTGACTATGTGGGCCAGCAGCGGGGCCGATCGGCGAGGCGCAGGGCCGTCCAAGAAACTCAAAGCCAAGGTCGAGCTCGCCATCTGGCGCCCAAATACGAGCGGTGGGAAGGTCGAAGATCTTGTTGCGGGTCTCCCATTCGTGCGCGATCCGGTCCAGCAGTTGCCCGAGGCTCATCGGCGTCAGCGGAGCCGTAACCCCGTGCGGTGTGTGGCCGGGGTGATCTGAGGTCAGCGAATCTTGCGTCATCGAGATAGACCGTAGTGCGCCTTTACAAAATGTAAAAGTGTCGATTCGGCAGTTCTATCGGGGTTGCTCGGTCGCCATCGCGGCAGCGATCCGGGAGATGACGAGAGCGGCGAGTAGGCCGAGGGAGACGCCACCGAGATTCGCGAGCACGTCGCCGAGGCTGAAGTTGCGGTTCGGCTCGGTCAGTTGTCGGAACTCATCGCCGATACCGAGAGCGATCACGGCCACACCGGCCCCGATTGCCTGGTTCCGCGTCCGGACGAGCATCGCAAGGCCCAGCGTCATCGCCCCGTAGAGCGAGAAGTGGCCGACCTTGTCCCCATATGGCAAGGCCCGCAGGATTGCCCGCACGGGCCCGTAGCTACGCCCACCAAACGCTGTCCCCCACACCAACAGCATCGTCGTCGACACGAGCGCCGTAACGACGAACTTTCGGCCGGGCAACCAGGACGCGTTCATTGACGCCAGAGAACCACCCGAGGGGGAAAGGCTGTCGAAAGTGTTGGTCACCGCAGAGGTATCGGAACAGCGCCAGCTGCACCTAAGCGCTTACGTTCCCAGAACTCGGTCGGTGTAGTCGTTTGCGAAGACCCGGTTTGGATCGAGCCGGTTGCGGACCGACTGGAAAGCATCCCAGCGCGGATAGAGCGGCGCCAACGACTCTGCGTTTTGGTAGTGGAACTTGCCCCAGTGCGGCCGCCCCTCGTACTCGTTCATGATGGCTTCGACGCCGCGGAAATAGTCGTCGTGGGGGGCGCCCTTGAGCCGGTGAACGGCGATCCACCCGCTCACTCGGCCGTGGCTCGTGGAGAGGTCGATGTTGTCGGGGGCAGAGACCCGAACCTCGATCGGGAAACCCGGAGGGTCGGCGAGCGAGCCCACCAGTTTCCGCACACGCTCGAAGGCTTCAGGCACCGCATCGATTGGGATGCCGTACTCCATCTCGATGAAGCGTACGTGCCGTGGCGTGGCAAAGATTCGTTCGCTGTGGTCGACGCGCTCACCACCCGAAGGGAGGCTGCCCATGAGGCTCACGACCCGTGAGCGTGTCGACGGCATTCGGTTGATCAGGTGCATGGCGGCACCGAAAGCAGCGTTCTCGACGAGCAGCTTTTCTGCCGTTGCCTTCTTGCGCCCAATGACCGAGCGGGTGGTCCTGTTGCTTCGCTTGACGAGTGCGGCGTCGGTGCCCGGGATCCAGAAGAACTCGGGGTGTTCGGCGCTGGTGACAAACCCATTCCAGTCGGCGAGCGTCTCGCGAATCGACTGCACGCTCTCGACTTGGTGAAGGTTGAAGCTGCGTTCGGTGGCGATAGCGATGCGAGTGACGACACCGAGCGCTCCGAGACCGACACGTCCCGCAGCGAAGATGTCCGCGTTGTTCTCGGCGTCGCACCACATGACCGATCCGTCGGCGGTGACGATCTCGAACCCGCGAATGCTCGAGGAGATGTTGCCGTAGTCTCGGCCGGTACCGTGTGTTGCGGTTGCGGTCGCCCCAGCGAGTGTCTGCACCGCGATATCGCCAAGGCTCGAGAGGCTCCGGCCGCGCTCGCGTAGCTGCCGGCTCAACGAGTCGAGACGAACACCGGCGCCGACAGTGGCAACCCCATCTTCACTGACCGACTCGAGGCGATTGAGCCCTCCGCAGCGGACGAGAATCCCTGATGTCATTGCGGCGCCAGTGAACGAGTGGCCGGTGCCGATGGCTTTGACCCGCTCTCCGGCAGATGCCGCAGCGGCGATCACGTCAGCGAGCGATTGCACACTTCCAACATCGACCTGACGAACGGGCGCACAGCTCTGATTTCCCGTCCAATTCGACACCCCGATGCGCTTCGCCACGCACACAACTTAGGACCCGTATTTGCTGTGAGACGAAACGACCCCAAACATGGCAACGTGTCGACTCCATCAGAACCACACCATCTCAGTGACCTCCCGTCCCCTGCGCTCATCGTCGACCTGCCGGGTCTCGATGCGAATCTTCGAGCAATGGACGCACTGTTACCTGGCACGAGGCTGCGGCCGCACGTGAAGGCATTCAAGACGACGGCGCTTGCGGCTCGCCTTGCCGCCGACGGCCACACGGGCTTCTGCGCGGCGACGCCGCGGGAGGTCGAAGGCCTTGTGTCCGCTGGCTTGGGCGAGGACATCTTGTTGGCCAACGAGTCCCTCGACGTCGCCCGGCTCGGCGCGCTGCGGGATTCGGCGAACATCACGGTGGCTGTAGATTCCGAGGCCACGATCGACGCTGCTGCACGAGGCAACGTCGAATCGGTGCTGATCGACGTGGAGGTGGGGTTACCGCGATGTGGGTGCGACGTCGCCGACGCCGGACGCCTCGCCGATCTCGCCCGGTCCCGCGGGCTCAACGTTCGTGGCGTCATGGGATATGAGGGCCACCTGATGATGGTCGACGATCGCCAGGAACGCGCCGACCGAGTTGGCGAGGCAATGGCCCAGCTACTTGCGGCTGCTGAGGCGGTTGGTGGGGACATCGTCTCTGGTGGCGGCACCGGCACCTTCGACACGAATACGTGGTGCACGGAGATCCAGGCGGGCAGTTACACGTTGATGGACACACACTACGACGGCCTTGATCTGCCGTTCGCCCCCGCCTGCTTCATCCACGCGACGGTGATTTCGGTGAGCGCGAAAGGGTGGATTGTGATCGATGCCGGGCTGAAATCGCTCGGAATGGATCATGGGGATCCGAGCTGGGGTCATGGTGATGTGTTCTTTTGTTCTGACGAACACACGACCCTCGTCCCAACCGATGGTTCGACGTGGAGAGTTGGCGACACCACGACCATCACGCCGGCACATATCGACCCGACCGTGGCGAAGCACCAGACGATGTGGGTGACGAACGGAGCCTCGGTCGTCGATCGCTGGGACGTCGACCTCCGACACTGGTAGCCGACCGACAAGTCCTGGTTATTATTTCTGCTATCAACTAGAATTAGTTTCGGAAGCGGGTAGCCTCGCCACGCAGAGATGCTGCACGAAATCGAGAGATCCACATGCGAAGGCGAAATGCATTCATGATCGCCCTACTACTTTCCGCGATTCTGGGGGCCAGCCTTCTCCAGTTCGTACTCTTGAGCCGATGATCGTTCGCATTCTCGCCGCCGTCTGGCTCGGCACGACCGTATGGTCGCTCGCACTCGGGGTTCGCCTCCTAGCAACCGCATCGGGCCCAGGCCTAGACGAACGGTTGACGACGTTTCTCGACAGGGTTGGCCGAATCAGTAAATGGCAGTTTCGGCCCGCACTATTGCTTGCTCCTGCGGCGATGCAGAGCTTCTTGGCAGGCAACCTCAACACATCGCTGTGGCCCTGGAGCACGGTGGCTTGGATCGCGCTGTTCCTGCAGTTGCTGTTCCTGCGACCCCATCTCGGCGGCTACATCGACATCGTCCGCCGGGGCTTCGAGCGTCCGGTCGGACCGTTCACGCTCGTGCACGTCGTCCTCGATATAGCGATCGCTCTGGCACTAGCGGCGCTCGTCGTCAACGGCGTGCGCTGACTAGTTGGCTCGGCCACATCCACGCACGTTTACCCGAGCGGTCGCGGCGGTCTCGTCTCCGTCGTCATCACGCACGATCACAGATATGGCCTGACGGCCGTTCTGTTCCCACGGACCCACGGTCGCGGTATAGATCGCTCCGTCGCCGCCAGCGATGGTTCCACGCTCTTCTCCGCCCGACGCCCATCGAACGAGCACCTCAGCGACGAAGCCATCGGGGTCGTCAACTGCGACGGTCAACAACGTTGTTTCCCCATCACATCGAGCGCTCGCTCCGGTGACCCTGTCTGGACTCACGGTGAGCGAGCCGACGACCGGGGACTGGTTTTCCGCCTCGGCTTCCGTCGTGCTCGTCTGACTCGTCGTTGTCGCCACACCGGTCGTGGTCGTTGGGAGCGCCGTCGTCACAGTCGAAGTGGCGGGGCGAGCAGTCGTCGCGGTCGTGGTCGTTGCGCGGACCGTCGTCGCGGTCGTGGTAGCCGAGCGCGCCGTCGTCGTGACACCCGTCGTCGTAGTCGTCGTAGCCGAGCGCGCCGTCGTCGTTGATGTCGGGGGAACGGCAGCGACCGACGGACCGCTACTCGCTCCAGGTTCGACCGAGTCATCCCCAGGCGTATCCGGTTTCGACACTTCGACAACGGAGCCCACATCCGGATCATCAACGGCGTCCCGCCCGATATCAACGGCTACTGCTGCAGAAGCGTCAGGCGGCGACTCCGTCACATTCGGATCGCCTTCGCTGAGCAGACGCCCGGGTGCCACCCCTTCGACCGCCCTCGCAACTTCTACTGTCACAACGTCCTGGCCGACATCGATTGTGCTCTCGCCACCCAGGACAACGACGAGCGCCAACGCGAGCATCGTCGACACGCCAGCGCCGACCAGGGCCGCTACGAGGCCCCTCCGCATCACCGGAGCAGTCTCGATGGGAAAGCCACTCGCCGACCAACCCCAGTCGCCGCCGAGATCAGGGACAACAGCGACCACCTCTGCGAAATCGAGGTGCGGTAGCTCAGGGTTTAACCGTCCCGGTACGGGCCCGGCCGACGGCATTGAGCTCAACGGCAAGAGCCGCTCAAGTTCCGAAGGGAGCACCTGCCGCTCTCGATTCATACGACACGTGGCGCAGCCCTCCATATGTTCGCCTAGGAGCGCTCGCACTCGCTCTGTTGATCGACCGTCCCATGGGCCAAGAACGAGCAGCAGTTCGTCGCACGACTGCAGACCCCGGCGTGCGACGAGCAAGGGACGAATCGCTAGATCAAATCTCCAACGTGCGTCTTCGACCGCTACCTCTACCTCCGCTTCGGTCCAATGGAGAATCGCGGCGATCTCGACCGAATCAAACCGATGGCGATATCGAAGCTCGAGCAACTCGCGCTCTGCCACAGTCAACGATGGCGAACCAACCCCCCACAACGCAGCCGAGGACGCAACGTGCGTCAATTCATAACCGAACGCACCGGAGGCGCTCACTGCGCGATCTTTCCTCGGCGACCGCGTTTGCAATTCCACCCGCGCCAACGCAAGAAGCCACGGCCGATAGAGAGACGGATCTTGCAGGCGATGCCGTTCCCGTTCTGCCCGAGCGAGCGTCGCTTCGACAACCTCGATGGCGAGCTCATCGCTTCCCACTTGCGCGCGGCAAAAGCTGTAGACCGAATCGTGTAGCACGTCTCCGGGGTCAACCTCTCGAGGAGCGCGAGGCGGCGGCAAATCACTTCCGGTTGAGGACTCTCTCGTCATCGCGTACGTCCTGGAGGCTGTTACCCGCTGCCCACGATGGTCACGCTACGCGAATTGGCCGCCCTAAAGAAACACGAACAGCAAGAATTCAGGACGTCCACCGAAGTTCCGACGCGCAGCGTGGATTATCCGAGCTCACGAAATGCCATGAGCGTTGTGGCGCCTACGTCTCTGCGAGGGCCAACATCGTGTGCAACAGCACATTGGTGCCAGCCTCGAGATCCTCAGGCGAGGTGTATTCGGCCGGGTTGTGGCTGATCCCATCGACGCTCGGCGTGAAGACCATCGCGGTTGGACACACGCGAGCGAGCATCTGCGCGTCGTGACCAGCCCCCGATGGCATCCGCTTGACCGAATGTCCGAGCGATGTCGCCGTTTGCTCCACGAGATCGACAACGGTCTCATCGAAGATCACCGGCTCGAATCGGGCGAGCGTGCGAGTTTCGACCGTGCATCCTTCGGCATCGGCTGTAGCCGTCAGGAACTCCATAAACCGCTGCTCGCTCTCTTGCAGCTTCTGTTCGTCGGTGTTGCGAAGATCGACCGTAAAGGTGGCCGAGGCCGCAACGACGTTCACCAGGTTCGGATGTAGTTCGATTCGGCCGACCGTCGCCACGTGCGGATGTCCAATGTCGAGCGCCAACTCACGAGCAAAGTTCGCACACGCTGCGGCGACGAATCCGGGGTCGTGCCGAAGATGCATCGGGGTCGTACCAGCGTGGTTCGACTGCCCGGTGACGACGACCTCGGTCCAGCTAATCCCCTGGACGCTCTCGACAGCACCCACCGTGATGCCTTCGATCTCGAGTACCGGGCCCTGCTCGACATGGAGCTCGACAAAGGCATGGGGCACAAGTCCCGGAAGTGGCGCCGAGCCGTCGTACCCAATGCGTTCGAGCTCAGCACCGACAAACGCTCCGTCGATTCCTTCGATGTCGAGCGCCTCTTCGAGGGCCATACCGCCGACGTAGACGAGACTGCCGAGCATGTCGGGGGCAAAGCGCGCACCTTCCTCATCGGTAAAGAAGCCAACGGCCAGCGGACGCGCCAGCGTCACCCCGGCGCCTTGCACGGTCTCGATGATCTCCAGGCCGGCCAACACGCCCAAGTTGCCGTCGTACCTCCCACCGGTACGAACCGTGTCGATGTGCGAGCCACACATCACTGGCGCACCCTCACCTGGCATCACCGCGATGACGTTGCCGATCCCGTCGATCGTGATGTCGAGGCCAAGGTCCTTCATCCACGTCACGACGAGATCTCGACCGGCCTTGTCTTCGTCGGTAAGGGCAAGACGGGCGCAGCCTTCGGTCCCTTCGATCGCGCCGATCGCGGCGAGTTCCGCCAGGCGCTGCTGCAGTCGATCGATGCTGATCGAGAGCGCGGAAGTTTCATTCGAATTAGTCACCTGGGCTCCTTGGGCACTACACCATGACAAGCGCTACGTTAACAATTTGTAAACCTCTGGACGCGGCGAACAGGCAATTGGTTACGGTGCCAGGCAATGGGGGATGTAAAGGGACATGACGTGACGACCGGTGACGTTGCTGTTGAATTTCTGGTGGAACCTTTCGTAGAAGGTCAACCGGGCGACCACGTGGACGCCGCTATCCGCGCCTTCTCCGAACGAGACCTCGACGTCGAATTCGGCGCATTTGCGTCGGTGGCCAGCGGTTCGCTCGACGACATCGGCGACGCGATTGGCGCCATGGTCGTCTCCGCCATGCGCGCAGGTGCGACCAGCATCAACCTGTCGGTCGCGAGCGGCAGCGAACGCCTCGGCGGCGTCACCCTCCACGATGCACTCGACGCCATGATGCGCGCCGCCGAACGCGAGGTCGGGTCGGAATCTTCAGAGTGGACACGCTCCGACAAGCAACGGGTCGTACGCATGCTCGACGAACGAGGTGCATTTCTGTTGCGAGGCGCCGTCGACGATATTGCGACGGCAATGGGCGTCAGCCGCATCACCATCTACAACTACCTCAACGCGATCGAAACCCCCGCAAAGGCGGACTCGTGAAACGCCTCACCGGTGGCATCGTCCCGCTCGGCGCCGCGCTCGTCGCCTTCCTCTTCGGCGCGATCATGATCCTGACATTGGGGGCCAGCCCGGTCGAAGGACTTGGAGCCATGATCGATGGCGCCTTCGGCACCGGCGACCGAGTCGCCGCAACAGCGGTACGGGCGACACCGCTCCTTCTCGTTGGCGCTGGCATCACCATCGCGTTTCGGGCGAGCGTGATCAACATCGGTGGCGAAGGACAGATCATCGCCGGTGCGCTGCTGTCCACGGCATTGGCGCTCGCCATTCCTGACACACCAAAAGTGCTCCTCATCCCGCTCGTTATCCTCGCTGGCATCGTCGGCGGTGGCCTGTGGGGCGCGATTCCCGGCGTCTTGAAGGCGTACGCGTCGGTCAACGAGATCCTCAGCACGATCATGTTGAACATCGTCGCCATCCAGCTCATGAACTACCTGCTGCGCGGCCCGATGATCGACCCGGTCGAGGTCGGAACGAGCCGAATTCCACAGACCGAACGGCTCACCGACAACGCTGCGTTTCCGACGCTCATCGAAGGAACCCGACTGCACCTCGGCGTGCCAATGGCCGTTCTTGCGGCGATCATCGTCTACGTCATCTTGTTCCGCACGCCGCTCGGCTTCCGGCTTCGAGCGGTCGGCCATAACCCCGACGCCGCCCGAGCAGCCGGTATCTCCGTCGAGCGAAACATCGTGAGCGCCCTCTCTATGAGCGGCGCGCTGTGTGGCCTCGCCGGCGTCGTTCTCGTCTTTGGCAGCGAGAGCTTGCGACTCGTGACCGACGGCGGATCCGCTGGCTTCACCGGCTCAGCGGGTTTCAACGGAATCGTGGCTGCACTCTTTGGCGGCCTGCATCCACTGTGGACAATCCCATCCTCGTTCCTGTTTGGATCGCTGCTCACCGGTGCCACCGAGTTGCAACGTGAGCTGCAAATCCCGAACGCTCTGGCCATTGCCCTCAACGGCCTGATCGTGTTGTTTGTCGTGAGCAGCGACAAGGTGCGCAACTGGCTCGACCTGCGTCTCGACCGCTCGATGAGCACCCCGCGAAGCGAGACCGCCGAAGCGGCCGTGCCATTGGAAACGGACGATCTCGAAGAAGCGCTGGAGGAAACAACGTGAGCCAGTTCTTCACCGTCTCCGTCTTGGTCGCAACGCTGGCGACAGCGATCAAGTTCGCCGTGCCATACCTGCTGGCCGCGCTCGGCGAAACGATCGGACAACGAAGCGGCGTGCTCAACCTCGGCGTCGACGGCATCATGTTGCTTGGTGCGTTCGGCGGCTACTACACGGTGATCCAAACCGGCAGCCACCTGCAAGGCATCCTCGTTGGTCTTGGCATCGGTCTTGCAATCGGAATCGTGTACGCCTACGTCACCGTGTTCCTGCATGCTCAGCAAGGCATCAGCGGCATCGGCATCTTCTTGTTCGGACTGGGCTTTAGCGACCTGCTGTTCCAGGAGCTCGTGGGTACGCCCAAGCCAATCCGCCCGCTCCCGACGCTCGACAAGTTGCCAGGTGTCGGCGGCATCTTCGAACCCTTGGTCGACATCGATATCGTTGGGCCGCTGTTGTTCGACCACAACCTCATGACGTACATGGCGTTCCTCTTGGTGCCGGCGACCACCTGGTTGTTGATGAAGACGACGTTTGGCATGAACGTTCGTGCGGTGGGCGAGAATCCACAGGCTGCCGACAGCCTCGGCGTTTCCGTCGCCAAAACCCGCCTCATTGCGATCCTGATCGGCAGCTCTCTCGCCGGTATCGCCGGAGCAACCCTGTCGTTGCAGCTTGCGATCTTCCAGCACAACCTGACCAACGGCATTGGCTTCATCGCCGTTGCCCTCGTGTACTTCGGCGCGTGGCGTCCACGCTGGGTGATGGCCGGAGCCCTTCTCTACGGTCTGGTTACAGCGACCCGAATCCGTTGGCAATCGCTCGACATCATTCCGCAAGGCGCAAGCGACATCGCTGCTATGGCGCCGGCCATCATCACCATCCTTGCGCTCGTCCTCCTGGCGAGTCGTGTTCGTGGCCCAGCAGCCCTCACCCGCCCGTTCTCCCGTCATTAACCGTTCTCTGTAAGCAAGCCATACCAACCAATCCCTGGAGGGAAAATGAAAGCAAAGCGAATGCTCAAACTGTTCGCCGTGCTCTTCGCGATGACACTTACCGCAGCTGCCTGCGGTAGCGGTGATTCGACGAGTACGACGACAAGCGAATGCGGAAGCGACCTCGCGGTTGCGGCCGGAGAGTCGGTTACCGACCTTTCCGTTGCACTCGTTGCACCAAGCGCGAAGGACGATGTGGCCTTCACCCAGTCGATGGTCGACTCGCTCACGCGTCTCGGCATCGAGCCACAGATCACCGACGGAACGTTCGTGGTCGAGGAAGCTGCTGCGGCCATCCGCGGCTACGCCGAAGATGGCATCGACATCATCGTTGCTCACGGTACGCAGTACGGCGGTTCCCTCGCCGAGATCGCTCCGGACTTCCCGGAGACCTCGTTCATCTGGGGAACGTCGGCTGACAACCAAGGCATCGCCAACGTCTTTGCCTACTACCCAGAAGCTGACCAGGGCGGCTACGTCAACGGCCTGATCGCAGCGAGCATCGCTGGCGCTGACGGAATTGGTGTTGTTGGTCCGGTCGAGGCAGGCGACGCTGTTGCCTACATCGAAGGCTTCACGCTCGGTGCCGAAGCTGGCGGTTCGTCAACGTCGATCGTCTACACCGGTTCGTTTAGCGACGTTGCGCTCGCAACGACCACCGCAGAAGCGCACGCCGCAAACGGGGTCGCTGTTCTGACCGGTACGTCACAGTCCGCAGTCGGCGCAGTCAATGTTGCGACCGCAAACGACCTCCCATGGTTTGGCACCCAGTCCAACACCGAGGCGTGGTCTTCGGACCTCACGGTTGCATCGCAGGTGTACCACTGGGATGTCGTGCTCGCCGACATGATCGAGAAGATCGAAGGCGGCACGCTCGGCGGCGAGGCGATGGCCTTGACGCTAGAAAACGGCGGCCTCGTGATGGAGTTCAACGGTTGCTACGACCTCGATTCAAGCGTCAAGAGCGACGCTGAGGCCGCAATCGAAGACATCATCGCTGGCGAGATCGCCACCAAGTAACGCCCGATTCGACCCGGAGAGGATCCCATGGAGCACGCTCCCCTGCTCACCATGCGCAACATCACCAAGACCTTCCCTGGTGTGCTCGCGAACGACGATGTGTCGTTCGATGTGCACGCTGGAGAGGTCCACACGTTGTTGGGCGAAAACGGTGCGGGAAAGAGCACGCTTATGAAGATCCTCTTCGGGTTGTATCAACCCGACTCTGGGGAGATTCGTTTGCGCGGTGAGGTGGCATCGATCACCTCGCCGACAAGCGCTATCGAACAGCGGGTCGGCATGGTGCATCAGCACTTCATGCTCGTCCCCACCCTTACGGTCGCAGAGAATGTGGCGCTCGGTCTCCCGTCGAACCGTGGGTTTCGCACCGACCTCGATGCAGTGTCCGAGCGAATCGTGGAGATCAGCGAACAGTACGGCCTGTCGGTAGACCCAAGCATCGAGATCTGGAAGCTGTCGGTTGGTGAGCGTCAGCGCGTCGAGATCATCAAGGCGCTCTACCGAGACGCTGAACTCTTAGTTCTCGATGAACCAACAGCGGTACTCACGCCACAAGAAGTCGACGACCTCTTTGTCATCCTTCGCCAGATGACGGCGAACGGCACGGGCATCATCTTTATCTCGCACAAGCTGCATGAGGTCTTGGAGCTCAGCGACCGGATCACGGTTCTGCGAAACGGCAAGGTCACCGGCGACACGACGCCGAGCGAGACCAACCGTCAGCAACTCGCCGAGATGATGGTCGGCCGCGAGGTCAAGCTCGCTCCAGATAAGCCACACGTCGACCTCGGACTCGCCCGTCTCCAACTGCGCGACGTATCGGTCAAGGGCGACCGAGGCACGATCGCCGTCGATGGGGTAAGCCTCGACGTACACGCGGGTGAGATCGTTGGCATTGCCGGCGTCTCTGGAAACGGCCAACGCGAACTCGCCGAGACGATCGCTGGCCTACGTCCGGCTGAAAGCGGATCGTCGGTCACGATCGACGACGCTGACCTCACCAAAGCTGGCCCTGCCCGTACCCGCGCCGCCGGTCTGGCCTACGTTCCCGAGGAACGCATGAAGGACGGTGCGGTCGGTGAGTTTGAAGTCAGCGAAAACCTGTTGCTTATCAATCACGGCGACCCCAAGTTCCGTCGTGGCCCGCTCTTTGACTTCGCCAAGATTCGCGAGCACTGTCAGCGTCTCGTCGATCAGTTCTCGGTGAAGACGCCATCGCTCGACACGCCGACGAGTTCGCTGTCCGGCGGCAATATCCAGAAGCTGATCATGGCTCGCGAGCTCGACAGCCGTCCGAGTGTGATTCTTGCGGCACAGCCGACTCGAGGCGTCGACATCGGGGCGGCGGAGTACATCCACTCCGAGCTGATCGAACAGCGCAACGTTGGCGTTGCGATCTTGATGATCAGCGAAGACCTCGACGAAGTTCTCGGCTTGGCCGACCGAATCGCGGTCATGTTCGAAGGCCGCATCGTCACGGTGATCGACCGGGAAGCGGCTACCCGCGAAGCGCTCGGTCTCGCCATGGCTGGCGGCTAACGCTTCGCAATGACGCTCGGCGAGTGGGTGCTGCTTCTTTGCGCTGGCCTGCTCGGCGGGGTGATTAATTCGGTGTCGAGCGGCGGCAGCTTCTTCACCTATCCGGCGCTTCTTCTCACGGGGCTGAACCCGTTGTCGGCTGCGACGACGACCCTCGCTGCGCTAACCCCTGGCAATCTCGCAGCAGTTCCGGAGTTCTGGTCAGAGGTTCAGGCCGAGCGCCACCGGTATCCGCGCGAGATGTCGCTCGTGGTCGCTGGCGGAGCGGTTGGCATCGTCTTGCTGTTCGCTACCGGCGCTGAGGTTTTTGCCGACCTTGTCCCGTGGCTGATTCTCGCCGCGACCGGTTTCTTCGCCGTAAGTCCATGGGTTCGGGGCTGGGCCGAGCGTTCGGCACCTTCGATGACCGACGGAGCCCTAGGCGGCACATTGGTATTCGCCTTTTCGATCTACCTCACCTACTTCGGCTCGGGCGTTGGCAACATCATG
>CALLAA010000138.1 GCA_938002955.1 uncultured Acidimicrobiales bacterium | reverse complement strand
CGGAGAAAGATCCGGCAGCGAGACTTCGGTCTACCGGACCCAACCGGACAGCAGCTGTTAAGCCGTGAATTGGGAATGGTCGTATCGCGGGTTGCAACCCTTTAGCGGACGAGGGTTCAATTCCCTCCAGCTCCACGTTGTGATGTCTCAGGACATCTGCAAGGTCCGAACCCTCAGGGGTTCGGGCCTTTGCTCTTTTTGAAGAGTGGTTGGTATCCGATGTTTGTGTCGAGGGTCAGCCGGCGAAGTAGCTCTCCTGTGGTTTTGTTCACGACGCGGATGTCGAGGTCATCGATGATCAAGATGACGGGGGTTCGTTTATGTTTCCGCGACACCATGATGTGATGCATCCGGCCGGCTCGCCGGAGTGAAACTGTGCCTGTGGGGTCGACGATGTCGTGGCGGATGCGGTAGTGGTTTCCGGCGCCTTCGTCGTGTGGGAAGTCTTTAGGTAGTCGTTTGTAGGCAACGGCTGGGGTGACGTTGCCGAGGCTGGTGTGGGGCCGTTGATGGTTGTAGATCTCAACGAATTCATCGATGAGCCGTTGCAGCTCTCCCATGGTTTGCGCTGGTGGCCGGGCGGTCAGCCATTTCTTCATTGTTTGTTGGAACCGTTCAACTTTCCCGGTGGTCGTTGGGTGGCTTGGGCGGGTGTGTTTTTGTTTGATTCCTAGCTCGGCGAGGCGGGTTTCGAGTGCATTTCTTCCGCCTCGGAAACCAGCGAATCGTGCGGTGTAGACGAGACCGTTGTCGGTGAGAACAGAGGCTGGAAACCCATTGGTTTCAGCAGTTTGATCGAATGTGTCGACAACGATCTTGCCGGTGACTCGGCGGTGAACGCTGACGTGGAACGCCTTTCTCGAGTGGTCATCGAGCCAGGTGATGGTTTCGGTGTCAGAACCGTCAGCGAGATAGATGTGGGTGAAATCTGATTGCCACGTTTCGTTCGGAAGCTCAGCTTCGAACCGCATGTATGACGTCTTGGGCCGTTTCTTCGGTGCCGGTTCAATCAGACCTGCCGCCAATAATCTGCGGCGGATTGTCGACACTGACACGGTGATGTCGTGATGGCGTTTGAGATGCCATTGGATGGTGATTGGCCCAGCGTCCAAACCTTGTTTTGTGAGGTCGACGCGTAGGTTCACGGTCAGCTCGGTCACGATGTCATCGACGCGTGTCGGCGAGCTCTTTGGTCGTCGTGATTTGGGTTCGAACGCGGCGTTGCCCTCGGCTCGGTAGCGGGCGATAAGTCGCGACACAGTGGATTCCGACACGTCGAACAAACGGGCTGTTTCGGCCTGGGACAATCCTTCGACTGTGACCGACAGGATGATTGCGCGACGCTTCGACATGGCGCCACGCTGACATTGCTAGGTCTTGCATATGTCCTGACACATGCCTTGCACATGTCCTGAACCACAACACCCCTCTCTCCGCCAAGTTCTGAGGCCGCCCTTGGGCGGTCTCAGTTCGTTTTCGACCCGTTGCTTCGTGTCAATTTTGGTGCACTCATGATCCAAACGGACTTACGAGGCCTCCGGGCATAAGGTTCGCCGAAGGTTACGCCGATGACGTGGTGTGCGAGCAAACCGTCGGACTCCGAGTATTGCGTTTACCTTGACGCTCTTCGGCATGCTCCTTTTGTTGCCATATTTCGTGGTGAGTGCGTTGCAGTGGCAAGAGTCCGCACGAAGTGTCGACGGCGCTGTCCAGGTAGACGTATCGGCGAAGCGTCTCGATTTACTGCTTCGACTCGCTCCCGCGATCAACAAAGAAAACCTCTCCATCAGCATTGTGTCCGGGGAGTCCGATCTCGCTTCAGAGCTTCCAGAAGCGGCCGTACCCGTACTGAACCTCGACGTGCTCAACTCGATCGTCGATGACCAGGCGGAGGTAGACCGGCTGCTCGGTCTGCTCGATGAACCCAACCTCGCCGCCGAGCTCGAGGAGATTCGCCAGAGCAGCGACGACGGTTCCCTCGGCCTGCTCGGTACTGGCGAGGCCTATGACGGGCTCCTCGGAAGAGTCCGCATCATGATCGAAGAAGAGCTCCTCATTCTCAATTCGCTCGCGTCTGCCACCGGCGAAGCTGGCGTCGCGAGCGCCGCTCGTATTGCAGAGGCCGCCGCCGACGTACGAGTTGCTTCGGTTGGACTCGACACACGATGGGCTCAGGTCATCGCGGCCGAATTCGCCCCACCAACACCGGAGGATGTTCAAGACTTCGTCTTTGGCGTTCGCAACTTTGAGGAACAGCTACTTGCGCTCGATGCAGTGGCTCCCGTCGATGGACCCTTGCGCTCCGAACTCGACCGGATCCTTCGCTCGGAAACGTACGCCACGTTGATCGACGAACTCCAATGGGCAGCGAACGGCGTTGTACAGAACGGTGTGGTCACCGACGAGGTAAGCAACATCGACCTGTCGAATCTCGACATCATCGAGGCGGTGACCCTGGCGGCGCGAATTGCAATGGTCGTCGATGCTGCTGGCGAAGTAAACGCAGGACTCGACACCGTCACAAACACCGCGTTGGTCGACTTGCGCCTTGAGTCGTCGGCGGCCGTCGGCGACGCCCTCGACTCACGTCGTCAGACGATTTGGGGCCTGCTGGGCTCAGGGCTGTTGCTCTTGCTCACTGCGCTCGGTCTCGCCTGGCTCATTGGTCGGCCACTTCGTTCAATGGCCGACGCCGCTCGACGTCTGAGCAAAGGCGATCTCGACGTGAAGTTGCCGGAGCGAGGACCGGCCGAAATTCTGGTCGGATCGATGGCACTCAACCAGGCCCTATCGTCCCTGCGCACGACCGAGGCGCAAGCGGTCGCACTCGCCGAAGAGCGGTTGGATGACCCAATTCTGGAACACGAAACACCGGGAGAACTTGGCAAGTCCCTGCAGGCAGCGGTAAGCCGACTCGCTGACTCGTTGGCCGATCGCGAGGAGTTCAGGCAACAACTCGCCTACGACGCGGCACACGATGGACTCACCAAACTCGCGAACCGGACCGCAGTCCTCAAACACCTAAGCGCAGCGCTTGCCCGAGGTCGCCGATCTGGCAATACAACCGCCGTCCTGTTCTTGGACCTCGACCACTTCAAATCGGTTAACGATTCGCACGGCCACCACGCCGGTGACGAGATGCTCCAGACCATCGCAGAACGACTCACCACTGCGATCCGAGAGGGAGACCTCGCCGGACGTCTCGGCGGTGACGAGTTCATCGTCGTGGCCGAGGACGTCGCCGATGTCGACGAAGCTATTGCGCTAAGCGAGCGCATCATGGCCAAGATCAACGAACCAATATCGCTCGCTCGAACCACGTTCACGCCCAAGATAAGCGTGGGGATCGGCCTATCGAATGGCGACCTGACCGCAGATGAGTTGCTCCGAGACGCCGACCTTGCGGTCTATCGAGCGAAGTCGCGAGGTCGCGGCGTGATCGACGTTTGCGACGAGAGCCTGCGCTCGATGATCCTCGAGCGATCTCTCCTCGAATCCGACATCAAGGTCGGCATCGCGAACAACGAATTCGAACTCTACGTACAGCCAGTGGTGAACGCATCGAGCGGTGAGCACGAATCGTACGAAGCGCTCGTTCGCTGGCACAAGCCTGGGGACGGGCTGACCTTCCCCGACGCGTTCATTCCGACCGCCGAACGCAGCGGCCTCATCATCGACCTCGACCGGTGGGTTCTCGATGCTGCATGTGCCTTGCTGTCCACCTGGAAAACGGACGCAACATTGGAGAGTCGTAGCCTGGCGATCAACATCTCGGCACGGCACCTGAGCAGCGGAATGCTGCCAGGCTCAGTTCGAACCGCGATCAACACTCACGGCATCGACCCTCGACGCCTCATTGTCGAAGTCACCGAAACCGCGTTGCTCGATGACCTCACGAGCGCCGCTGACGACATCGAAGTGTTGCGTTCTCTGGGAGTGCGCATCGCACTCGACGACTTCGGCACTGGATACATGTCGCTTGCCAACCTTCGCTCACTCGCCGTGGACGTACTCAAGATCGACGGATCGTTCGTCGCAGAGGTCGACACGCTGTCAGGCAAGTCGATGATTCAGCTCATTATCGACGCTGGCCACTTGCTCGATATCGAGGTGACGGCAGAAGGAGTCGAGACCGCGGAACAAGCCGATCTCTTGCGCTCGATGGGCGCCGACCGTCTCCAAGGACACCTCTTTGGACGCGCGGCACCGGCAAAGGATCTTCAAGATCGGATCGCGCCCAACAAGGCGATATCATCGTGATGCCTGGAGAGGTGGCCGAGTCAGGTCGAAGGCGCTCCCCTGCTAAGGGAGTTCGGGGTTTATAGCCTCGACGTGGGTTCAAATCCCACCCTCTCCGCCAACTGTTCGAGGCTCCGGTTCGCCGGGGCCTCGAACTTGTTTTGCCGTCGTGCGAACTAGCTACAGGTCACTTCGAAGTTCTCGAGAATGGCTGCCGCCCCATCCGGTGCGTTGATAACCGAGAATTGCCGACCGGCTCGACCAGCTGCAGCGCGGCCGCCAGCCACAGCATCAGCGATCGCGGCATCGATTGCGGTGCTGCGATCCAGGCTGACCGTGATTGGGCCAGTACCCGAGTCGGCCTCGATGATCTCGACGAGCTCACGCTTCAGTTTGCTGTTCGTGGCAATCCAGAGAAGTCCACGTGGGCGGAGCTGAAGCTCGTCGGGCGACGATTCGACTTCGATCGAAAACGGACGCAGAACGTACAAGATTCCGGTCAAGAGCACACCGAGGAGAACTGCGTACTGCACATTGGGCGGGGACACGAGGGTCGCGAGGAAGGTGACCCACGCCAGTCCGGCCTGCCACGGCGAGCGGCTCCACAGCTTGATGAGCCGTCGCGGCTTGATAAGACTGAGCACAGCGCCAACGACAATCGCCCCGAGAACAGCGTCGGGCAAACCGTCGAGCAGGCCGGCGAACGGCAGGAACGCCAGGACAACGAGTCCCGTAATCGCGCCGCTGAGGCGGGTCTCCGCTCCGGCGAACCGGTTGACCGAGCTCCGTGAGAACGAACCGCCGACCGGGTAGGCCCCGGTGAGGCCGGCGACAGTGTTGGCGAGTCCGGAAGCGAAGAACTCTCTTGAGGAAGACCAGATGCTCTGATCCTCGTTCGCAAAGGTTCGAGCGATCGACGCGGGCTCAGCAAAGCCGACAAGCGCGATCACCAGGCCTCCGACGACGAGCGAACCGGTGTTGCGCCACGGCAGATCGAGGCTCCAGGTCGGGAACCCTGCCTCGATTGTGGGGATAACAGGCCCGCTGTAGTCGAAGCCGCGAGAGAAGAGGAGGGCGAGGATGACCGCGACGAGCACGCCAGGGAAGAGTCGGTGCAGCTTCTTTCCCTGCAGCATCAACATGAGCGTGACGATGCTGATGCCAATCGCTGCGAGCGCCCAGCTTCCTGGATGACTCACGGCCCAAAGCGCCCGAGCAATGGGATTCGGCCAATCGGCGACATCGGCAGGAAGCGTGACGCCGAGCGCCTTTGGAAGCTGCGATGACAAGATCACCAGGCCAGCGCCAGAGGTGAAACCAATCGTCACCGGCTCCGCCATTAAGTAGACGATCGACCCGAGCCTGGCCAGGCCGAGAACGAGGCGAACAGCTCCGACGATGACGGCAAGAATTGCCGCTGCCGAGATGTAGGCCTCGGTCTCGGGCTCAAGCCCAGCCCCGGCCAAAGCCCCGGCCGTCAAGAGACTCGTCAGGGCAACGGGTCCGGTCTGCAAATACGGCGATGAGGCGAAAACTGCGAAGATGAGCAAGGGAAAGGCCGATGCGAACAACCCCAATACCGGCGGCAGACCAGCGAGATCGGCATAGGCGAGAGACTGCGGAATAAGCACGAGAGCAACACTTATGCCCCCGATAACGTCGCCGGCGGACAACTTCGGCACCTTCTTGAGGTCGGCGAGCTGCGCTGTCGTCGATGCCTTCCAGCGTCCCGCGATTGTCTCGATGTCCGACCCCACCCTTCCAGTTAACCGCCTCTGAGCACTCGTCCCCCAAAAATGGAGTGTCCATTCCACACATGTCCCACACGTCGAGTCGTTTCGCGACGTGTGACACCCGAGGCGTGGTTCGATTCGAAGCCGAACAACCATTGCCAATACGCTTGCGCCGTGGCATCGGAAGTTCCAGGACCATGGATACGGCGGCCGGTCAGCACCGTTGTGCTGCTCGTGGCGACCGCTCTCACCCCGATCGTCACCCCCGTGGCGCTCCTCATCGCGCTCGTGATGGACCTCGTGACACGGACGCCACGATTGCGCCGCACCCGTGGCGTGTTGCTGATTGCGTCGCTGATCCTCGTCGACTTCGCCGGGCGTGTCCTCGTTTTTGGCGCATGGCTCATCGCGCCATTCGGCACTCGTGTCCAGGGAGCGAAGAGTCAACGGCGGTATTGGTGGATCATGACCTGGTGGACCAAGACGCTCATGGGCACGATTTGCGCGATCACCCCGTTGCCCCTCGACCTCTCCGAGCTCGATGAGTCACTCCTTGACGGCAACGCAATCGTGGTCGGACGACACCGCAGTCTCCTCGACGCGGTCTTTCCCGCTGCGCTCTTTGGCGCACGAGGACTGACAACGCACTACACCCTGAAAGAAGATCTGCGCTGGGAGCCGAACATCGACGTTGTCGGCCATCGAATGGGACACGTTTTTGTCACCCGCTCGCCCAAAGACCTCGAAGCCGAGCTCGACCCTATTCGCCAATTGGGTACACGGATCGATGACACGTCCGTCGGCGTGATCTTTCCCGAGGGCACGTTCTTCAACGAGACTCGACGCACGCGTGCGCTGGCATCGATCTCCAAACGCAACCCCGAGCGATTGAAGTGGGCTGAGCGTATGAACTACGTGCTGCCACCGCGACCAGCGGGAACGATCGCCTTCATGGAAGGCGCCCCAGATGCCGACATCATCATGCTGGGCCACGTTGGGTTCGAACCGTTCGGGACGATCCGCGACATCTTGAACAACCTCGGTGCCGAACACGGCATCATTGTTCGGGCCTGGCGGTTTGCTCGAAGCACGATCCCCGACGAGCCCACCGCACAGATCGAGTGGCTGTTCGAGCGCTGGGCAGAAATGGACGAATGGATCGCCGGGCACCACCCGTTGGCCCCGACAAAGAAGCGTGGCCACAAGCTCACATAGAGTGACGTCCCGGACCGGTATCCAACCAGATTCAGTAGGCTTGTCCGCCGTGGATGCACCAGCTGTAGATCAGAGCCTTGTCGACATGGCTGTCGAATTGGCAACCGGCGCCGGAGCGCTCACCAGAAAGTGGTTCGATCGTGGCACGGTCGCCTTCGA
>CALLAA010000137.1 GCA_938002955.1 uncultured Acidimicrobiales bacterium | reverse complement strand
AACTCGGGGGTCTGACCCCGGAACTGATCGATAGAGGCGCGAAAGGCGCCGAACGAGTGACGGTTACCAGCCGCGCAGCAGGCGCGTTGGTTGCTTGAACTTCTTGGCGATCACGGCGAGGCACTTGAGCTCTTCGCTCCTCGGCACACCCGCAGTTCGGACGCCGCTGATGTACCCCTTCATGACCTGGCCAGCAAAGGAGATGTCCTGAGCGCCGTGCTGCTTGAGCTCTTCGAAGTTCAAGCCGTTGCGGCCCGAGTTCTTGGCGTGACTGCGAGATGCGAACAGCGGTTCGGGGACCTTGCGGAAGGTGCCACGCATCGCCATCTCCACGAGCAGCGTGCGGTCGCCGCCGTAGAACGACCCATGGAGTCGGGTCTGCATCATGACGTCCCGGCGCATAATGCCAAAGATGTAGAAGTTGCGGTGGTTGTTATTGATCACCGCGTCGATCCGCTTGTGCGGATGAGGGGAGTGGAAACGCTCATCGCCAGCTGGCGGATGAAGCTTGATTGCTTCCATGTACCCATCGCCACCGAGGAAGCCCTGATCCATCTCGAGCATGGGCTCGCTCTTGGGATCGATAAGCATGCTGTCCGCATGGCCGATCACGATCTGGGGGTCGGCATCCATCATGGAGATGACCTTGGACAGGTAGCCGGGCTCGACTCGATCGTCGGCTGCTGCCCATCGGAAGAGGTCGCCGTTGGTGAGGCGAAAGAGCCGATTGAAGTTTGCGGTGCTGCCGATGTTCTCGTCGTTGCTCGTATAGGTGACACGAGCATCGGCCTTGACGAAGTCGTTGACGATGTCGGGAGTTCCATCGGTCGAACAGTTGTCGGACACGACGAGTTCGAAGTCGCCAAAGTCCTGCTCAAGGTGGCTCGTAATTGCCTCGGCGATGTAGTCCTCGCCGTTGTATACGGGAACGCCAATGGACAGTCGGGGAGTGGGGGATGTCATAGGACGCCTTCGGCAGGTTCGCGACGTTCACCGTGCGGAAGCGCACGCCGTTCGAAGTCGGGGGTTGGTTGTTCTTCGGGGGTGATCGCAGTGTTTCTCGAGCCCCACGTGAGGACTGCGAGGTGTGCGAATGCGATGTTGAGGTACCACCAGACGATGGTGTTGAGTAGCACGTTCTCGGTGATGAGCTGGGCGGCCACGGATAGGAGTCCGGCGATTGCTCCGACGCTGATCAGTTTGGTCTGGTAGTCGAGCACGTTCTTGCGTGCCTTCACCCACGTCTTGTAGCCGGCGTAGGTGGCGACGCCGAGCAGGATCATAAAGCCAGTACCGCCGATTACGCCGCCTTCGAGGAACGCCTGAAGAAAGCTGTTGTGCGGGTCTTTGAATTCGACGGTTTGGGTCTTGGTGGCGTCGATGCCGAGTCCGCTGACCGGGTTGCGGTTGAAGAACGGTGTGATCTTCTGCCAGTAGCCGATTCGCCAACCGAGAGAATCGTCGGTCTTGACTCCGCCGTTGGCTCCCGTTGTCGCAGTGAGGTTGGCGAGACGGTCACCCACACCTGGGACAGCTGCTGCAACGGCGAACGAACCAGCGATGATTACCAGTACGAGTTTGCGGTTGATGCGGGCGGCCATGACGAGAGATCCAATGAGGAAGCTCGCCCAGGCCCCTCGAGCAAACGTGGCGATCAATAGGAATCCACCGAGGCTCGCTGCGGTGAGCACCACGAGCTTCTGCTTGACCTCGACGGTCGGGATGATGCTGATCGCGATCAGGACGACGAACGTCAAGTACGTGGCAAAAGTGTTTGGGTGGGCGAAGGAGCCGTCGATTCGGACGAGGCCCGATCCGCCGGGGTCGAGGGTGCCGGTGAAGAAGAACTGGACGAAGCCGGTGATCACCGGCACGACCATGCCGAGTCCCGAAGCTGCGAGGAGCTTGAACAGGAAACGGCCGTCGTCGAGCATGTGTTGCTCCATGGCCAGATACAGCAAGACGACGGACGCGAGTCCGAACATCGCAGCCTGGGATACGCCCCGGTCGACCGACGTGATGAAGCTCGGAACGAACAGGAGGAAGAAGCCGCAGAACGCCAGACCAAGCGGTGTCATCCGCTGCCAATTGCCGGTGAGCTTGCGGCTGATCAGGTGGAGTGCTGTGACGCCGATGGCCAGGATGCCGAGAATCGCCGATGGTTGGAACGTTCCGAACTGGTCGGCGATGAGATCGTCGAGCGAGGGACGGATCGCCAGTGTGATCAGGAGAAACCATTGGTATCGGTACAGGCCGATGACGCCGAGAACCGCGGCGGTCAGGAGCGTGCCGCCGAGGATAACGAACGGGGTGTCGGGTGAGAGTGACTGGAAGACGAACGCGGCGGCGAGTCCGGAAAGGATCGCTCCGATGACGACGAATACCGACCCCGGCCCGGGCTTTGGGACGTCCTCGGCTGGATCGTCGACTCGGGGCGTCGACTCCTCAGCCCGGACGGAAACCCGGTCGCCGCTCGGGGAGGTCGGAATGGTGGTCATGAACTCGGTTCGGTAAAGGCGAGTTCGTAGTTCCAGCGAAGGAGGTGCGGTGCAAGTTCGGCTTCGAGCTGACGTTGCTGGAGCTCGGTGAGGTCCTTGCGCCACTTCGTGTTCGTGTTGCGGAAGCCGAAGTCGATGACGGACTGGTTGAAGTCATCGGTGTATTCGAGGTCGCAGAACGAGGTCACGTTTGCAAAAGTACCTGTTGGATCGTCGCAAAGATCTTCATAGCGGATTTCCATGAATCGGTCAGCGGGGATGAGGGCGGTTGCCTTCACCATCGCGTCGAACATGTCGGCGAGTTCCATTGCGCCGAGGGTCACGAACGATTGGCCGCTCGCGTCCCAACGGGCTTGTTGCTCGTCGGTCATGTCGAGGCCACGCCATCCTTTGGTGCCCTTCCAGCCTTCCCAGAAGTCGATCTGCATGATCGAGTTGACGACAGCTCTGCCGTCGCGAACGACGTGGATGAACTTGGCGTCAGGGAACGCTGCGTTGAGGTATCCCATGCGTGGCCAGCCGGTGATCTTGTGGAGCGGTGTGGGCCGCTCGTCGATCGTGAGGCGCTCGATGGCGTCTTGGAGGTTGGCCTTGGTGCGCTCGGTGAGGTCGGTGTCGAGCAGATCGCGGAACGGTTCGCTGAATCCGGGGGCGATGCGCTCCCAGTAGGCGTAGGCCTCGCTGGGCTTTAGGTGTCCAGGTTCGATGACGCGCTTCTTGAGCGCTGCACCGAGAACCGGACTGTCGAGACCACGTAGAACGGCGGCGTTGAGCTTCTCGGCTTTGGGCATGACGTCGAGGATCTTGGAGACCCAGGAGACGTGTGGGTGTCGTGCGAAGGCATGGTGAAAAGCGGTGGAGCCACTTCGTCCGGCCCCGACGATGAAGATCGGAGGGTTGGTCGCCATGGTCAGCCTGCTTTGCTACTGGCGTCCCGGCCCCATCGGCCATCTTTCGAACGCTTCTTTGCCTTGGGGTCGTCGCCGTTTGGTTCGTCTTCGTCGGGCTCCTCTTCGTCCTCTTCGTTGAGGACGTCGGAGTCGGACACGGCGAGTTCTTCTTCTTCGTCCACCACCACGAGCGGGGTGACGCTGGCTTCGGGCAGAGCACGTTGTGCTTGTGCTTCGAGGACGCCAGCTGCCGTGAAGTCCTCGGCGCGGCGCAGTGTTGGTTCGGCAGGCTTCTTGCGAAGCAGGTCGAAGATGACGAAAGCGAAGATGACGAGCAATGCTGCTGGCACGGCGAACAGAAGTAGGCCGGTGAGCAGACCTGCGATTCGTGAGGTCTCTTCGGTGACGACCTCGGAGATAACGAGCGGTGATTCGCGTTCGATCTCGACGAGGGCGAGCGCTGCGTTTGCGTCACCTACGTCGCTGTTGCGATCGGCGAGGCGAAGGTTGAGAGCATC
Source organism: uncultured Acidimicrobiales bacterium (assembly GCA_938002955.1). Lineage (GTDB taxonomy): Bacteria > Actinomycetota > Acidimicrobiia > Acidimicrobiales > SHLQ01 > SHLQ01. The sequence goes on along the minus strand of CALLAA010000137.1, from coordinate 454 downwards.
GAGCTCGGCGATCTCGTTCTTGTACGCACGGTCGAGCGGTTGTAGGACGTTGAGCTCGGCTAAGAGCTGTTCGAGCGATGGTCCGTTGTATGGAATTTCGACTTCGGTGACGTTTCCGTCGGCGTCGGTCTCTTGGCGAGTGGGAGGGTTGGCGATGTCGCGTCGGCGCTGGATGACCTCTTGCGATTTCAGGTCGTATGCCGTCGATGGGTTGAGGAAGCCCGCTTGCTCGGTGAGGTCATCGATGGTTGCTTCGACTTCGATGATGGAATCGCTGATCTGGTTCGCTCCGGCGATGTGGCCGCCGAGCACCTTGTTGAGCGTGATGGTGAGCGCTTCGATGCCGGTCTCGATGGCGACGGTCTGGGCGTCGACGGGGTCACCGGCGACGACGTTGATGTCGACGAGCGACAAGGACGAGCCGCTTTGGTTGACCGTAATTTCGTAATCTTCT
>CALLAA010000136.1 GCA_938002955.1 uncultured Acidimicrobiales bacterium | reverse complement strand
TCAGCACAGGCAGCTTGGACGCCAGCGAGGTAGCCGACCGAGTTCGGACTGTCGGTTCCGGCGATTTCCAAGACGAGGTCGTCGTAGCCCCGGTCGAGCAGCTGCCGGAACGCTTCGACGAGTACGTCGACGGTCTTGTAGGTGCCCCACTTGCCAAAGGCCAGAATCTTGCGAGGTCCATGCTCGGGCGGACCAAAGGTCGGTTCGGCGATTTCCTCGAAACTGCCGTGCGGAGCGAGGAGTACGTTGTCGGCGCCGTAGCTGTCCCGAAGGAACTCGACGTATCGCGGAATCGTGAGGGCGACGTAGTCGCTCTTCAGGATGACCCGGGTGAGCGCACGGCCGGCCACGGTCATGAGCTTGGCCATCATTTTGGACCCGGCAAAGCCTGCATCGGCCATGTCAACATTGTCGGCGAGGTTGTGCAGAATCACGGCGGTAGGTACGCCGGCCATCCGCAGTAGCGCTGGGGTAAGCAGACCGAGACCGCCGGGGATGCGACGATCACCGAAGGTCGCAAACTGGAGGTTGACCATGACCGCGTCGACGTTGGCGTTGCGAATAGCTCGCACGATCGAGAACGGGTTCTTCACGTCATTGAACGTCCAGCACACGACCGGCTCGACCTTGTCGCTGTTCTCATCGAGTATGAGCGGTGGGCCAGCATCGGTGTCGTCGGCGAACAGGACGACCTTCTCGATGTCGGGGTTGGCCGCCATGTGATTGACGAGATGAAACCCGAATTCATTCAGGCTGTTGCGTCCCGGCGGGAACGCGGTGAGAACGCCGATACGCCTGGGTGTTTTAGTCATTGCTAGCTACCTGTCCTTGGCCTAGGGCACTATCGACATCTGACGGATCTGGCTGATCAGACCTGGCAATATTCGTGGGCATGGCGAGCGTGGCGGTTGAACCGGTTTTCCCGTCGCTTTCCAGCTCGAGCGTCCCACCTACTGCCTCGGCAATTCGGCGACAAATCCCAAGGCCTAATCCCAAACCTTGCGCGCTTCGTGCCGCGCTGTCGTCGACCATCGAGAGGTCCGAGTCGAGCAACTCGGCAATGAGCTCGGGCGCGATACCGGGCCCCGAGTCGCTAACCGAGGCCAGGAAGCCCTCGTCGTACGAGCGCAGCTCGATGCGGACAGCACCGGGTGTTGCATGGGTGAGCGTGTTGTCGATGAGCTCGTTGAGGATCTGGACGACCCGTGGTTCATCGATCCAGCAGTCGTCTTGGCCGTGTGTCATGACGGTGAGGAGATAGCCGCCACGGAGGGCTTCCATTTGCCAGCGATCACGAACTGCGTCGGCCAGCGAGGACACGTTCACGGTGGAGCGGACCGTCGTGAAGGAACCGCTATCGAGCTCGACGAGGTCGAGCAACCGGGTGACGAGTTGAAAGAGACGCTCAGCCGATTCGGTGGCCGCACCCAAGTACCGCTGTCCTTGCTCACCGGCGAGATGCGGACCGAGGAGTTCGAGCATTCCCATTACGCCGTTGAGCGGCGTGCGCATCTCATGGCTCAGCGTCGACAAGAAGCGTTCTCGAGCCGAGGTTGCGACGCGCAGCTGTTCGAGTGCCTCGACGAGGTTCTCGGTTCGCTGTTCGACGCGCTTGTCCAACTCGCGGTTCGCGAGCCACAGGTCGCGCATGCCGCGTTCGGAGATTTCCTCGGCCTGCCGCCGCGCTTCGCGCTCGCGCTGAAGCCGTCGTTCCAAACGCGCAATCGTGATCTCGGGAGTCACCTCGGGCGACGAGGGCGCGTCGGAAATCGCCACGGATTAACTCCCAGGCACGAGAGCGGCGACACGAATATCGAAAACGGTCACCTCTTCGCCGAGTCCGCTCACGACCTCGATGTCGATCTCTTCACCGAACCGGTCGGCGGCACCGTAGATCAACCCTTGGGCCAAGATGCCGAGTTTGCGAGCCGACTTGTAGGTGAGGCGCAGTGTGTTGTCGTCGCGATCTTCAAAGAGGAACTCGGGCGGCGTTGCGTCGGGGTGCAGCTTGAGCACCTCGGGATGAATGATGTCGTTCACCCGGCGAAGGAAGTCGTGTGTACCGGCAGAACCCTCGACAAGCTCTGGGTAGCGGCCGGCGAGATGCGGGAAGCTGTGGCGGCCCAGCACCTTGATCAGTTCGTTGGCGTCGATCCCGGTCATCTCGACCGCGGCGAGCACGAGTGCGATGAGTTCTGAGTCGTCGTAGTTTCCGAGGGAGGTGTACTGCCCGGACACGCCGGCCGCGTCGAGCAAGTCGTCCCAGACGTCCTCGGAGTACAGGTTTACGACAGCCTCTTCCACCGCGTTAAAAATGACACCCTTCATCGCTGACTCTCCTTTGGGTCCAATCCCCATGCATCGGCTCGTTCGCGTAGTTCGCGTTCTGCCACATCGGCAGTTTCGAGCACGGTTTCTAACAAACTGTTCGCATTGATAGGTGTCGTCGCTTCGTGTTCGAAGTCCTGACACGCAGCCGAAAGCGACGCAGCGCCGAGCATCGCTGCGGTCGATTTGACCGTGTGCGCGGTTCGGCGAGCGGTTACGAGATCGCCGGTCGCCACACCTTCGACGAGGTCGTGGCGCCACGTCTTGAGCTCGGTGAGGAAGGTCATCACGATCGAGTGTGCAATCGATGCATCACCGAGGTCGACGATGAGCTTGTCGAGTGCGGACGAGTCGATCGCGCTGTCGTCCTCGGACTGGTCTTCGGAGTCATCCTCGGCTTCGTGGCCGGTCCACTTGTTGATCATCTCGCTCAGGTCCGAGATCGACACCGGCTTTGCCAGGTAGTCGTCCATCCCTGCTTCCAAGCAGAGCTCGCGGTCGCCCGTCATCACGCTTGCGGTCATTGCGACGATCGTCGGCTGGTCGATCGAATCGCCGAGCGCTCGCGCCCGACGGGTCGTCTCGAGGCCGTCGAGGTCCGGCATGTGCCAGTCCATGAAGACGACGTCGTAGCTCGATGAGGAGATCTTCTTGAGGCCGTCCAGTCCGCTCTCGGCGAGTTCGCAGGAGTGGCCGAGACGTTCGACCTGGGCGCTGGCCAGTGCTCGATTTACTTCGGAGTCGTCGACGACGAGGATCGACAGGGTGCGACTTGGCGCGACGGGCTCTGCGTCGGCCTCGACCCGGTCGGCGGCACGTCGTGCTTCAGGGAGCGGAATTTCACACACGAACGTGGTGCCGTTCTCCGAAGACTCAAAGGAGATCGTGCCGCTCATCAGCTCGGTCAACATCTTGGTAATCGTGAGTCCAATGCCGGTTCCGATGGACGAGTCGGCGACGTCCATCTGCCGGTATGGCTCAAAGAGGTGTTCGGCTTTCTCCGCTGGGATGCCACGGCCAGTATCGGTGACGTCGAACCGCAGCATGTCGCCGTCGCCACGTTCGAGCCGCAGCGTTACCGACCCTGAATCGGTGTACTTGATCGCGTTGCTAATCAGGTTGACCAGGATCTGGCGCACTCGATACTCATCGCCGAGCACGAGGCGTGGTGCGTCGGGGCTGATCTCGATTCGAAGGTCGAGTCCTTTGAGTTCCGCTTGAGCACGGTTGGTGAGACCTACCGTGTCGCAGAGCGACGCCGGCGTAAAGGGCGCGACCCGCAGTTCCATATGACCTGCACCCATCTTCGACAGGTCGAGCAGGTCGTCGATCATGTGTCGAAGGGCTCCGGCTTCGCGTTCGATCGACTCGATGTGGCGGCGGTCGACGGCGGTGACGGTCGGCGACCCGAGTAGCACTTCGGCTAGTCCCTGCACTGCGTGCAGTGGGGATCGCATTTCATGGCTGAGCCGGGCGATGAAGCGGGCGCGATCGGCGAGCGCGTCTTCGAGTTCGCGCTGGCGCTGGTCGCGCGCTCGGCGGGCTGCGACCTCATCCTCGATCGACCGGGCAGTGATGACCATTCCGGCAATGTCTGGGTCGTCGAGAAGATTGCGGACGACGTAGCCAACGTGGTGATACACACCGTCGGGAGATACGAGCCGAACTTCACCGGTGACGGGCTCGTCTGGCTCCTGCAGGAGTTGTAGATATTGCTGTTCGATCTGTGGCCGATCGTCGTCGTGGACGAGATCGAAGAGGTTCGCGGAACGCCAAAACTCAGACTCGTAGCCCAAATCGCCGTCTTGCACAGACGAGGACCACAGCGGCCGCCCCTGCATGTCCACGACGGTGACAGCATCATCGATGTTCTGAAGGAGTTTGCCGAACCGTTGTTCGGTCATCCCAGTTGCTTCAGCCGTGTCACTCACACGATCACCTCATGATCTGCCTGTCTTGCCCGTATCGGCATAGGTCTTTGGATTCCTGAGGGTTCCGCAGCGGAAACACTCACAATGAGAGTTCTCCGCCAATCCTTCACAACCGCATGTGATTTGGCCGATTGAAGCATCGTGAGCACGATGCTCTTCCCCACGCGCGAGTCGACGGTTGACACCTCGGCGCGCACGCAACACCGTTTCCCGCCACGCCTTGCGTGGGCGTTAGCGATCGTGCTCGTCTTTCACGGATCGCTGCTGTTGTCGGGCTCGTTCAAGGGAACCTACGACGCGTACGTCCACATGTTCCTCGGCGATCACTATGCGCGCGGCTGGTTTTCCACGTGGGAGCAGCGTTGGTACACCGGGTTCACGACGGTGTCGTACCCGCCGGGAACCCACATGGCGATGGGGGCCGTCTCCAAGGTGACCGGCAGTTTGAACTCCGCGTTCATCATCGTGCAGACCTCGATCCTGATGCTGCTCACGGTCGGCATGTACCGATTCAGTCGTATCTGGGTCAACGAGCGAGCTGCAGCAAATGCTGCCCTGCTGTTGGTGGTGTCGTCGGCGATTGCCGAAACGGTCCATGTGTTTGGCCAGTTGCCGACGACATTTGCGCTTGCGTTCCTGCTCAACGCCATCCCGTACATGCGGGCCTGGCTCTTCGACGGACGCTTTCGAGACCTGGCGACCGGTGTCATCACGCTGGCCGCGTGTACGGCTGGTCACCACGTGACCACGTTGTTTGGCTCGATCTTCTTTCTCGGCCCCGTCGTCGTTGCGGGTCTGCTGAACCAGTCTCGAATCCCTCGTGCCGACGAGGCGCTCGTAGGCAACGTTCCGATCTCTCGGAGTTCGGCTTGGGGGCTAATGATGCGCCGCGTCAAGCGCATTTGGCCTGCGACCTTGCGACTCGCGGTGCTGGGGCCACTGTGCATCATGACGCTCGTTATCGTCGTGCTTCCGTATTGGTTGTGGAGCGGATCGGACCCCATCAACCAGGTACCGATTCCGCACGGCAGTCGGGCCAACTTCTGGGCGGACAAGAACCTGGGCTTGGTGTTCTTTGCCATCCCATGGGGGTTCATGATCCTGGTCCTGCCGTACGCGATCGTGCGAGCCCTCGCAGACCGCATGTGGCCCTTGGCTGCCTCTATTGGGTTGCTCTTTGTGCTCGGCACGGGCGGAACCACGCCGATTCCCAAGCTGCTGCTCGGCCATGCGTTCGATATCTTGACGCTCGATCGGTTCACGTTCTGGGCGTCGATGATGATCCTGCCGCTCGCCGGCCTTTTCGTCGAGAGCGTCGAGAACGGGGCCATTGCTCGTTGGTTGCAAGAGACGGGCGGCAAGCTGTTGCTGCGCGGCGTGCACATCTTCGCCGTTGTTGCGATGCTCGGCTTTACGCTCTTCGCCGCGAACCTGTCGGCCTTCCGACCGTTCCAGCCAGAACCAATCGACACGGACCCGATCGTTGCGTTCATCGAAAAGGACCAGCACGAACGTTGGCGCTTCCTGACGCTCGGTTTCGGCGACCAGGTGGCAGCGTTGTCGGCTGCCACGACCGCCACCCAGGTCGATGGCAACTACCACTCCGCACGGCGCCTACCCGAACTGACATCGACATCGGTCGAACGTCTCGAAGGCGCGAAGTACCGCGGAATTTCGGGGTTGGGCTCGCTCCAGCAGTTCCTCGAAGTCCCCGAGAAGTACAACCTCAAGTTCATCTTCTCGAACGACGCGTTCTACGACCCGCTGCTCCAGGTTCTTGGATGGGAACGGCTCGGTCCGCTCGAGAACGGCATCGATGTTTGGGAAAAGGCCGATATCGAGCCGCTCCCCGCGGTGCTCCCGGTGAACGAGGTGCCGAACTGGCAGCGCTTCATGTGGGGCATTGTTCCGCCGACCGCCATGGTGAGCGCACTCATCTTGTTGACCTGGCGTCTGTTCTTCGTGAAACCGCGAACGCTGGCCATGGACGAGCCAGAGTTCCGTGACGCCGAACCGTCAGCGGCCGTGTCATTCATTCGGGATCGCCTCGGCCGAACCCCTACCCCATCGAGCCGCAACACCCGGCGGATCGTGCTGTTGCTCATCGTGGGGATCGTCGCGGCCTCGATCGTTACCGCCTCCACCACCGCGCCGACCCCCGACGAAACGGTCGACGCGTACTACGACCATCTCGACTTCCGCCGTTGGGACGATGCGTACGACCTGCTCGACCCCGAAACCAGGCCCAACTATGAGCTGTGGCGATTGCAGTTCTCCGTCACCGGTGGCCTTCTATCGAGTTACGCGAAGCTCGACGAGATCAGCTCGCACGTTCTGAACGAAGGGAATGAGCGCGCCAGAGTGTCGACCGATCTGCGGTATCTCACCGCGCTCGAGTGGTACCCCGTGCAGCGAACCCACGACCTCGTCCAACGCAACGGCGGATGGTTCATCCTCGCCGAGGACCCCGACCTCACGATTCCCCCGGACCAGCTCGTCCGACGACCAGCGGTCGACTTTGCGATTCAGGGCCGCCGACGCGTGACGTCGCTCAATACTGAGCTAACCGATGTCCAGGATCGCCCGGAGATCGATCTCATCGAAGTGCGCCTGATGGACAACGACGGCCTGCCGGTGGTTGTGGGCATGGTCTCGAACCGTGACGTCGACCCCGCCGATGTCACCATCACCGCGATTCTGCGAAATGCCGAGGGCGAGATGATCGCTCGCTACAACGCAACCGATCATCTGATTCGCACACTCAACCCACGCGAGTCCACGCCGTTCCGAATCGACTTTCAGCGGGTAGCCGCCGGCGCGAACTTGGACTTCGATCCGCTCGATATTCAGCCGATCGAGCTCGACGATGAGATTGCTCAGGTCGAGATCTACGGCAAGGCAGTGGTGACCACCCAGGGCCTGTATCGAGGACTCGGCGTCAACTCGCTCGCCGGTGAACGTACCGAAGATGGCGACCTCCTCTTGTCGGGCACCCTCCGCAACGACGGCGTGATCGAAGCGATCGTCCCAATCGTGATCGTGAGCTATCTCGATGAGGCGGGTGAGGTGTTGTGGGTAGAGCGGCGCTTCGTGGAGCGATCCATCCGACCGCAGCGCTCGACCGATTTCGAATTCGTGTTCGAAGACCCTGGCGAGCTGACCCAAAGTCCGCTCGAACCAATCATCTATGCCAATGGCATCGGTGATGAGAAGGTTCGGCTGAGCCGTCCCGCGGGCCTGATCGACGCCCCCGAAGGAAGCGACTTTGCGTCGATTCGGGTCGACATCACCACCATCGTTGCAACGCAGAGGGTCGAATGATTCGCCTCGTCGATCGTAACCGTCGGGTCCGCGTCGCTGCGGTCGTCGTGCTTGTCGCCCTGGGCCTCTTCGCGTTCATGGAAGCCCGCCCGGCGCTCCAGCAACCCGATGCGCTCGCGTTCGTCGATCTCGCGATCGAGCATCCCGAATCGATGAACGTCGGCGAACGAATCCCGATCACGGTGCAAGGTCTTGCCGGCGACCAGGTCGTGCACCTGTCGCTCGATGCCGGCTACGGGCCACGGACCTTCACCTCGTTGTCGTCGGACGGCGAAGCGCAGTTTCTCGTACCAGCGGCGGAAGGCCCCGGCGCTGGACTCGTACTGATCGAAGCGGTGTCGGGCGTGCGTCGCGGGTTGTCGACGATGGAGGTCGTCCCTGGCGACGCGGTGTCGCCGCTCGATGTCTTCCTCGGGCCGCGCACCATCGAAGTCGGGACCGGAGACATTGCAATGATCGTTGCGGTACCCGCCGACTCCTTCGGCAACCCCGTGGTCACCGGTACCGATGTCGACTACACGTTGACGCGCCCTGGCGGCGAGACCTCTACCGACGCGGCTCCGACCGAGAAGCTGCTGAGCTACATCGAGGTCGGCTCACGAACAAAGACCGGCCGCAATGTGGTGTCGGCTCGTGTGGGCGAGGCGCAGGGGCCCGAACGCATTTTTGATGAGGTCGCCGCGTTCGCCGTGCCATTTGAGATTGCGGTCGTCGATGCGATTCCAGTCGCCAACGGACGCGATCTGTTCAGCATCTCGACCGGCGAGCTGTTCGACCAGTTTGGGAATCGACTGCCAGACGGAACCATTGGCCACCTCGAGCTCAGTGGCGTGACCGGCCGACGTCGCATGAGCGCAAGTGCGATCGACTCTCGCCTGCACTTCATCATCGAAGCGCCGAGCAAACCTGGCCAGGCAATCGCCCAGGTCTTCACAAGCGCCGCCGAGAGCGAACCATTGTCGATCACCTTCCCGACAGCGGTCGCACAGATCCCGATTGAAATCACCGAGGGTCCGGAAGTATCTCGAATCGACGTGGGCCGAGTGGTCGAGCCCGACGGTGCATTCATCCCCGATGGCACACCAGCCGAGATCATTTCGGACGGAAAGCTCTACGACGTCATTATCGAGAGCGGCCTCGTGTCGATCGTTGTGCCGACAGCCAATGATGTTCAGGTGACGATCCTGGGCGAGACCGCCTCCGCGCAGGGACCGACCCGATGACCATGCCCGAGACGGTCGAACGCCGAACGAAGAAGCGGATCTTACGCCTGAGTCTGATCATTCCGTTGCTGTGTGGCGCCGCTGCCATACTGCTGTTGTCGAGTGCGATCATGGCCTCGATCGTCAGCGACCAGGAAACACAGGACATCTTCACCGACGCGGCCGTCATTCCACCGGAACTGCTCGATGAGATCGTGTGGCTCGACGACCCTGACGACCTGCCGCGCGAGATGGAACCGCTCACTCGAATTGCGGTGACATCGTCGTGGATTCGAGCATGGGAACAGCTCGAGATCGTGGCGCGTACCGGCGATACCAGCGGCGTTGAGGTCTACTTTGCGAACTCGGCTCGGGAGGGTGTGCTCGAACGTGCCGGACAGTGGTCGGGTCGGTCTGTGAGTCAGGTCGGCCACGACCTGCAATTGTCGTTCTACTCCGAGGACGGTCAGGTGATTGGGTTGTCTTCGGTCGAGTCGCATCTGGTCCGAACCGACCGTGTCGACGATGTCGAGTTCACACGCGAGACGCGTGAAAGCTACGACGCCGTGCTCGTCCTCGACGACGGCAACTGGCGGATTCACCACTGGGTACGACGCTCGCTCGAAGGCGGCTCGTGGACGGCCAGCAGCTAGTAGCGCACTTCCCAAAAGGTCAGCCCATGTGGCGGTGCGACTTGGCCAGCAGCGGTCCGGTTCTGGGCCGCCAAGATCTCCGGGATGGCGTCGGGGTCGAACTTGCCCATGCCAACATCGACCAGCGTGCCCACGAACGACCGGACCATCTGGTGACAGAACGCGGTCGCCTGCACCCAGAACTCGACGATGTCGTCATCGCCTTCGCGCCACCCTGCTTCGAGTACACGGCGGGTCATGCTCTTTTCGGGTTCGCCCTCTGGGACTTTGACCCGCTTGCAGAACGAGCTGAAGTCGTGTTCGCCCACAAGGTGCGCGGCCGCGTGGTTCATGGCGTCGAGGTCGAGCGGTTGCCACACGTGCCAAGCCGATTCGATACGCAGCGGATCCGGGTGTTTACCGGTCATCACTTGATAGCGGTAGCGACGCCACTGGGCCGAGAAGCGGGCGTCGAACGCATCGTTGGCAACTTGGACATCGCGTACGACGATGCTCGGTCCGCACAACCCGTTCAGCGAACGCTCGAGACGGACCGGGTCGATGCCGGCGTCGTCGGGAACGTCGAAGCTGATGACCTGCCCGCGTCCGTGTACGCCTTTGTCGGTGCGCCCAGCACACGTGATCGTGATCGGTGATCGGACGACCTTGGCGAGCGCAGCCTCGAGATCTCCAGCCACGGTGCGCACGTCGTTGTTGATCGCAAAACCATGAAAGCCACTGCCGTTATACGCGACAGTGGCTCTCATCTTCATC
>CALLAA010000135.1 GCA_938002955.1 uncultured Acidimicrobiales bacterium | reverse complement strand
GACGCGATCACGATCGGTGCGGCGACACCGAGGAGCAAGTACGCCGATGCCAGCGCGATCGCTGCACCAAATCCGAACTGTTGGATCGATTCAATGCCCGAGGTCAGGTTGGCGAGGAAGGCCATTGCGTCCGACGTGAGGGCGAGCAGCAACGCTCCGGATACCGCGGTGGTGCCGGCGATGATCGCCGGCCCGCTGGAACGGCCTTCGGCGCGCTCCTCTCGGTAGCGGCCAATGGCGTGGAAGGCGAAGTCGACCCCGAAGCTGACCATGGCGACCGGCACGATCAGGCTCAACACGAGGTCGTCTTTGAGGCCGATCAGATTGCTGATTCCTTTGAGCCAGATGATCAGGGTGAGGAACGAGGTGCTGACGACGGCCAGGATCCAATAGCTGCGGAAGGTCAGGCCGACCAACAACAGTACGGCGAGGATCGTGAACCCAATGAATGGTCCGGCGACGGCGCCTTGTTCTTGCGATGTCAGGTTGACGTCGATGGCAACGCCGTTGGCTTGCCATCCGTCGACTCGGAAGCGCTCTTGGAGCGCCCGATCGAATTCCTCGATCTCGGTCGAGCCGCCGAGGTTGACGGAACGGTTACCAAACCCGAGCGCATCGTTGTCGGACAGGACGGTGATCGTCAGTGCGGGTACGTTCCACCCATCCGCAGTGCGGGCCGATTGTGCGGAGATAGCGAGCAGTGGTGATCGTTCGCCGAGTTCGTCGATGATCGCGGTTCCGATGGCCTTGACCTGTTCGTCTGTAGCAGCGGCGATTCCGTCGATTCCAGTGTCGCGGAGCGAATCGTCGACAAGGTCGGCGAGGCTGATGAGCCCATCGATGGTGCGGTCGGTTTCGACATCGAAGTACGAGACGAGGGTGGCTCCGAGGATTGGGTCAGAGCGCAACGAGCGTTCGGCGTTGAGTAGCGAGCCGAGCGCATCGACCGTGAGCACATCTCCGCTCTCGTGTTCGACGATGATCAACGTTGGGTGAACGTTGGACACGAAGGTCTCGTCGATCCGGTCCCGAGCCGTGAAGACATCGCCGGTGGGTTCGGTTGACGCCGATGTTTCTGGAGCCATGGTCAGGAACGGAACGGTGAGCAAGGCGGTGAGTATCGCGATGGCGGCGATGAGACGGCCGGGATGGCGGTGAAGGTGCGTGGTGATCGTGGTTACTCGCGGTGACATTGGTCGTTGTCCTTTCGATATGGCGAATCTTGACGATGTAAATTTACACTGTCAAGATCGACCATACGGACACATCTTGACACTGTCAACCTGTTCTCGGGGAAAGCTGTCTACAATGCAGAAATGTCCGGAGAAACGCCCGCCTACCATCACGGCGATCTGCCCACAGCACTTCGTGCTGCAACCGCAGAGCTCATCGCCGAGCGTGGGCCCACCGGCTTTAGCCTTCGCGAGGTCGCTCGCCGCGCCGGCGTCTCTCACGCGGCCCCTGCGCACCACTTCGGTGACTCCCGTGGGCTGCTCACTTCGGTAGCAACCGAGGGCTTTGTGCAACTCAACATTGCCTTTGCTGAGGCGGTCGAGGGCCTCACCGATCCGGTCGAACGACTCAACGCCTGCGGCAAAGCCTACGTTTCGACCGCGGTCAACTATCCCGGCCACTTCGGGGTTATGTGCGCGGATGAGATCATCAACAACGACGAGCCTGAGTTCGTCGAGGCTTCGGTCGGTGCGTATCTGCACCTGTTGGGAATCATGGCCGACATTCGCGATGCGCTGAACCCCGAACTCGACATCGAGGCAGCCGCGACCATGACCTGGTCGGCCGTTCACGGACTCGCAACCCTGGCGCCAGGCCTCGACAGTGTGGCGGAGAAGACCGACACAAAAACTGCGCCCCTCCACGATCTCATCGATCAGTTCACCGGAATGATGATCAGCGGCTTCGCCGCTCGATAACCTCAAGGGGACAATTGAGCTGGTGGGTACTGAGCAGTCAGGCCCACGACTCGGTTTCGCGACCCGACCGCAACCATCCCGAGGCACAACCCACACATGGGCGATTCATCGAAGATCATTTACACCTGGACTGACGAAGCACCGGCTCTCGCCACGCTTTCGTTCCTTCCCATCGTCGAGGCGTTTGCAGGCGCCGCAGGAGTAGAGGTCGACCTTGCCGACATCTCGCTCTCGGGTCGAGCGCTGGCCGCGTTCCCCGAACGACTCACCCCCGAACAGCGGGTGCCCGACTACCTGACCGAACTCGGCGAGCTGGCAAAGACGCCCGAAGCCAACATCATCAAGCTGCCGAACATCAGCGCATCGATGCCCCAGCTCAAGGCCGTTATCGCCGAGCTCCAGGCCAAGGGCTACGACCTGCCCGACTACCCCGATGAGCCCGAGAACGCGGACGAAGAGGCAATCCAGGCCCGCTACGACAAGATCAAGGGCTCGGCGGTCAACCCGGTCCTGCGCGAGGGAAACTCGGATCGACGCGCTCCCCGCGCGGTAAAGAAGTACGCACAGAAGAACCCACACTCCATGGGCCCATGGACTTCCGACTCGGCGTCTCATGTGGCCACGATGGGAGAGAACGATTTCGCCTCAAACGAGCTCTCCACAACGGTTGCTGCCGATGGCAGCGTTCGCATCGAGCACGTGGCCGCGGATGGCACCGTTACCGTCCTCAAGGAGTCCGTACCGGTTCTCGCCGGTGAGGTCATCGACGCCACGTTCATGAGCGTCAAGGCACTCCGCAGTTTCCTCGATGCGCAGATCGCCGACGCGAAGGCGCAAGGGGTGCTTTTCTCGTTGCACATGAAGGCAACAATGATGAAGGTCTCGGACCCCATCATCTTTGGACACGCCGTGAAGGCCTACTTCTCGAACGTCTTCGACAACCACGGTGCTGCTCTCGACGATGCCGGCGTCAACGTCAACAACGGCTTTGGCAACCTGCTCGCGGCACTGTCGTCGCTGCCGGGCGAAACCCGTTCGGCGATCGAAGCCGACATCGACACCGCCTACAAGGACGGTCCGGATCTCGCGATGGTCAATTCCGATCGCGGCATCACGAATCTGCACGTCCCGAGCGACGTCATCATCGATGCCTCACTGCCCGCAATGATCCGCACCTCGGGCCAGATGTGGAACAAGGTCGGCGAGCTGCAAGAGACCAAGGCAGTCATTCCCGACAGCAGCTATGCCGCGCTCTACGACGCAACCTTCACGTTCAGCAAGGCAAACGGTGCGTTCGATCCAACGACGATGGGAACCGTCCCCAACGTCGGACTGATGGCACAAAAGGCCGAGGAATACGGTTCGCACGACAAGACCTTCGAGGTCGAAGCCGATGGCGCCGTGCGCGTTGTTGACGACAACGGCAACACCGTGTTTGAGCACGCCGTCGAAGCTGGAGATATCTGGCGTATGTGTCAGGTCAAGGACGCTCCGGTCCAGGACTGGGTGAAGCTCGCCGTCAACCGGGCTCGTGCGACCGGATGGCCAGCGGTCTTCTGGCTGGACGAGAACCGAGCCCACGACGCCGAACTCATCACGAAGGTGAACGCCTACTTGCCAGACCACGACACCGATGGTCTCGACATCAAGATCATGAGCGTCGCCGACGCAACGAACTACACCCTCGAGCGGGTCAAGGCTGGAGAGAACACCATCTCGGTCACGGGCAACGTCTTGCGTGATTACCTCACCGATCTCTTCCCGATCCTCGAGCTCGGCACCAGCGCAAAAATGCTGTCGATCGTGCCGCTGATGAACGGCGGAGGCCTCTTTGAGACCGGCGCTGGTGGCTCGGCGCCAAAGCATGTGCAGCAGTTCAACTCCGAGAACCACCTGCGTTGGGACTCACTCGGTGAGTTTCTCGCCCTCGCGGTCTCCTTTGACCATCTGGCGGAGTCCACGGGTAACGCATCGGCCAAGGTCCTCGGTGATGCACTCGATGACGCCACCGAGAAGCTGCTCGATACGGGCAAGTCGCCGTCGCGCAAGGTGAACGAGATCGATAATCGTGGCAGCCACTTCTACCTGGCCCTTTACTGGGCTGAGGCGCTCGCCACGCAGACCGACGACGCGGCACTCGCCACGACCTTCGGTCCGGTGGCGGAGTCGCTTCGCAGCAGCGAAGAGGCCATTGTCGAAGAGCTGATCCGAGTGCAGGGTGCGCCGATGGATATCGGCGGCTACTACGCCCCCGACCGTGCGCTCGGCACCGCAGCCATGCGCCCAAGCGCCACCCTAAACGCCATCATCGACGCGGTCTGATTCCGTTGCGGCCACGGCTCCGCCGTGATTTTGGCCGCACGGAATCAGATATTGCGTCCCTCCGGGGGCCGTTCAAGCGCCACGGAGGCTGGGCGCCGGAGGCGGCGGAAGCTGCCGCGCGGCCTTTGGGGTCAGACCCTCTTGGTCATCGCGCGGCTTTTGGGGTCAGACCCTCTTGGTCATCGGGTGCTTCGGCCAAGGGAGCCTGAAGTACCATTCGGAGATGGCTGTGGATCGTGTTGCTTACGACGAGTTCTCCTACTTTGCTGACAATGCGTCGGAGTTCGGGATTGCCTACGACGGGCCTCCGGTTGTTCGTCGTGAG
>CALLAA010000134.1 GCA_938002955.1 uncultured Acidimicrobiales bacterium | reverse complement strand
CTTTATCGACATCTTGAGCTACGAGCCCAACACCTATGGCGAATGGTGGAAGGTCGC
Organism: uncultured Acidimicrobiales bacterium; assembly: GCA_938002955.1. GTDB lineage: Bacteria > Actinomycetota > Acidimicrobiia > Acidimicrobiales > SHLQ01 > SHLQ01. Next base: position 5,737 of record CALLAA010000134.1, on the reverse strand, counting down.
CGACGGCGTCACCTCGAACATCGGCATGCACGGCCTCCGTTTCCCAGCCGAAGAGTTCCATCGCGAGTGGACCAACGTCGGGGTTCCCATCAACTTCGGCGGCGCCGTACACAACTCCGAGATCCGCGAACAGCTCGGCCTCAGCATCTTTGAGACCGCCGACAGCTCCGGCATCATCGACATCTCCAGCCAAGTCTCCGCCGAGATCAACGCCGGCTACCTGGGCATCCACGTGCAGCCCGAATATGCCCCGGGCGTCAGCCCCACCGAACTCAACGACATGGGAGTGCTCGCCGAGCGGCTCGGTGTGCCGTTGTGCGTCCACGCTCGCTTCAGCGACAACCAAGCACCGGGACTCCAGACCGAGGCCACACAAGAACTCGTCGAAGTCGCCCGCAACACCGGCGCCCACGTCCACATCGAACACATCAATTCAACCGGCGGCACCGGCCGCATGGAAGACGCGTTGGGCGAGGTCGAGGCCGCAATCGCCGAGGGTCTGCGAATGACCTCGTGCATGTACCCGTACGCATTCTGGGCCACCTACCTCAACGCCACTCGCTTCGACGACTGGCAAGAGAAGTACAACATCACCTACAGCGATCTTCAGGTTGCGGGCACCAACGAACGCCTAAACGAATCCACGTTCGCAGCCGCCAAAGACGCAAACGCGCTCACCGCTGCCTACGCGATCCCGTCGGCAGACCTCGACCTTGCGATACAGGCCCCGTTCATGATGATCGGCTCCGACGCCATCCTCGAACGCCCGCACAATAACCACCCGCGCTCGACGGGCTGCTTCGCTCGGACGATCGGCACCTACTCGCGAGATCGTGGCCTCATCGACCTGACGACCGCACTCGCCATGATGACCATTCGCCCCGCCAACCTGCTCGGCGTCAGCTCGCCGCAAATGCGCCAGAAGGGCCGCATGCAAATCGGCGCCGACGCCGACGTCACCGTGTTCGACCCACTGACGATCACCGATACGTCGACCATCGCAAACCCCGCACAAGAGTCGGTCGGGGTGAAATACGTGTTCGTCAATGGCGTCGAAGTTCGCAACCCCGAAGGCAACATCACCACCGCCCTACCCGGCGTGGCAATCACCTATGGCCAGGCATGACCACTGACGGCCCCCAACGCGCCGAAGGAGCGATCTGGTTCCTCATCCTGGCGTTGTTTGGCCTCGGCGCCTTCTCACTCGCCGCGTCGTTCCTCGGCGACGACGAAAACCCGCTCGCCACCGCCGCCACGAGCGACTCGGCCGACGCCGACCCAGGCGCAGCCGATAACGGCGGCGCTGCGGGCGAGGGTTCGCTCAACCCGGCCAACGCTGAGACTCGCGCCGACCGCTTCACCATCTCGGCGTCGGGCGACATCTTGATCCACGAACGGGTCGCCGAAGCAGCGACCACACCAACCGGCTACGACTTCACCCCACTGTTCGCACCGGTCCAAAACCTGATCGCCAGCCGCGACTTCGCGATCTGCCACCTCGAAGTCCCCATCTCCTCCACCAACACCGACCTCGCCTACTCCGACGGTGTCTTCCGGGCACCCACCGAACTCGCCGCCGCGCTCAAAGCCGCCGAGTTCGACACCTGCTCGGTCGCCTCAAACCACGCATGGGACTCCGGCGAGGCGAGCGTGATATCCACCATCGCCGAACTCCAAGCGGTCGAAATGCCACACGTCGGCATCGCCAACACTCCTGAAGAGGCCCAAAAGACGTGGCAGTTCAACGTGCTCGGCAACATCATTGGCCACCTCAGCTACACCTACGGACTGAACGGCCGCGAACCCGGCGAAGTGCCAACCACACGAGTCGCCCAAATCGACGAGCAAACCATCCTCGCCGACGCGAAACGCCAACGCGACGCCGGCAGCGAGTTCATCATCGTCAGCCTCCACTGGGGCGACGAAATGGAGAACGAGCTCAACGAACAGCAAGCCGACCTCGGACCACGGCTACTGGCCTCCGAAAACATCGACCTGATCATCGGGCACCACGCACACGTTCCCCAAGAGGTCCAAGAGATCGACGGCGAGTACATCGCCTACGGACTCGGCAACCTGCTCTCGAACCAGAGCAAGTTCGCTCCCGAATGTCCAAACGCCTGCGCCCTCGACAGCCAAGACGGTGTGCTTCTCGACTTCGTCGTCGAACGGAACAGCGACGACAAACTGGTCGTCACCGACGTCGTCGCCAACCCAACATGGGTCGATGTCGGCGGCACCTGGAAGATCATCAGCACCGATAATCCACCGACCGTCGGGGTCACAATCGACCCGACCACGCTCCAAGAGTCCGGTCAACGCACCCGAGCGACCCTCGGAATCGATTCTTAGCTCCACAAAAATCCGCTCAAAACGGTCGATTTCCCGGTGTTAGGGGTCACGTTGACCACAAATCGGGCTGCCTGCTTTGGCATGTCGTTGTTCAGCTGGCATCCTTGGAAGTTGTCCGCCCTTGTAATGCACCCAGAGGTCTTGTTGCATGTTTGATGTTGGTGACCGCGTTGTCTACCCCCACCATGGCGCTGCCATCGTGACGAAAAAGGAGATGCGCAAAGCCTTTGGTGAGAAGGCCGAGTACCTCGTGCTCGAAATGGCTCACGGCGAAATGACCCTCTCGGTTCCCGTCGACAAGGTCGAAGAAGTCGGCATGCGCTGGCCAATCAGCACCGAAGACGTCGAAGATCTCTTCGAGGTGCTCGAAAAGCGCGGCATCCGTGAACCGCCAAACTGGAGCCGTCGCTTCAAGAACCACCAGGAAAAGCTCAAGTCCGGCGACGTCTACCAAGTTGCCGAGGTCGTACGTAACCTCGCACTTCGTGAAGCCGACAAGGGACTCTCCGCTGGTGAGAAGTCGCTCTACACCAAGGCACGCAACGTGCTCGTCAGCGAACTCAGCTTCGCACTCGAAATCAGCGAGGACGACGCAACCGAACGTGTCGAAGGCGCGCTAATTCCATAAGCGTCGCTACACCGATCTGTACAGGACCCGCGCCGCTGGCGCGGGTTCTTGCGTTTTCGCCAGTTTTTGTGAGCGATTCTGCAGGCTCAGCGAGCGCGATCGCTCACAAATCCTCGCGGTATTGGCCTTTGTTCTTTGACCAGGTGTACAAGCCAACGAAGAACCAGAGCAGACCAAAGACGATCGCCGGTCCCCAGAACACCCAATTGCCCTCGTTCTGCAGTTCGAGATAGAAGCCGCGGCCAACCGCGAGCGCCAAGATGCTCGTCACCGCCACCTGACGCCGAGCGTTGTAGGACCAATAGCCAAACTCTCCGCCGATGAACTCGACCGTCGCCGGAATCGACAACACCCACACCAGCACCGCATCCCACGCTGTGGGCCACGGCGACACTCCGGCGAACGCCACGCCCAACGTCAGAAACGCAATCGAGTAGAACCACAGACACCGACGGCACACATGGCGACCAGCAACCACGGCACAGCGTTCGTACCGATGCGGCCAATGATGCGCCAACCACAACGACCGGTACGCATGATCGTGTTCGGCCTGGGCCTTTGCCTCGGTCGCGCGGCGTTCAGCCACTGCAGCAAAGGCAGCATCAACATCTTCGGGAGTGCGCGGAGACGCAGCTGCGGACATGCTGTGACTATCGGCCAAAGGATCCTTTGAGATGAGCGACCGCATTTGGTCACATCCCGCTAAGATTTATGAGTCCGGGGAGTGGCCTAGTCTGGCTAAGGCGCCTGTTTTGGGAACAGGAGATCGGGAGTTCGAATCTCCCCTCCCCGACAACTACATCTCCGCCTCGGCGGAGCGATACATCCCCGCCTCGGCGGAGCGACAGTTTCATCTCCGCTTCGGCGGGGTGCAACACCCAAGAAGATCAGCCCTCGCTACGGCGGGGGCCTTCTTCTTTTTCCGAATGACTATCGTCCAACGACGCTCGTGCACGTCGGCGTCGCTGCCGGAACCGGCGAGTACGTTCCCCAGAACACCTGGACAACCCACACATCACCAGACGAATCGATGTAGGCACCCACACCAACCTGGGTCGCTGCGGTCTCGAGGATGTTGCAACGATGACCGTCGCTGCTCATAAAGCCAAAGCCGTTGGGCGAGTAGAACAAGCGCTCCATCACCGAGGCAACCGACTCGCCGTTGCCGACCGTCGAATAGCCAACGTTCTCAAAGGCACGAGTCCACTGAACCGACGTCGGAAGACCGCGGAACGGAATCGAACTACCGGTAAATGCAGGCGAGTGATGCTTCTCCGACGTCAACGGCAGCGGCTGCTGGCTCATCACAACGGCCCAATCACGAGCGTAGGCATCGAGGTCTTCATGGCGGGTAAGCGCACCGAGGTTCGAAATCTGGCCGCGTTCCAGGTTGATCAACCGGAACATCTCGTTTGCGTACTGTGCCGTCAGGGACGGTCCCGCAACGTTCTGTCCGCCGCCCTTCTCGCACTCGGACAAGATGTCCCCAGGCGAGTAGCAGGTATCGAGTTCGGTGCCGCCAAAGAGCTCATCGAGATGCTTGCCACCACGGAGGTTGTCGCGCTGAGCGCCCCCCATCAAGGTGTCCAGACCCGGGCCGCCCTTCAACGTATCCTGGCCGTTGTCGCCGAGCAGCGTGTCCCTGCCGTAGCCGCCATAGAGAATGTCCGGGCCGGAACCACCCTCGAGGCGGTCAGCGCCGTTGAAGGCATAGATCTTGTCGGCACCGTCGCCGCCATACAGACGGTCGTTGCCGTGGCTGCCACAGATCAGGTCCGCACCGCCGAGGCCATACACCACGTCGTCGCCACCGAGGGCAGCTATAACGTCGGGCCCTTCGGTTCCGGTCAGCACATCGGCACCCGTGGTGCCAACGATCGTCGCCACTTGCCCGCCGCACATGATCGGTGCAGCAGCACCTGCTGAGGACGCCGTAGCGAGGGTTGCTGCCAAGACCGCGAAGATGGCAACGGAGGAAAGCCGGGCCACGAACGAGGTGGAGCGACGGCTCTGGGGGGCTTCAGGGTAATTCACGTCAAGTGATACGGCGCGCTACAGCGTTCGGTTGATGAGAAATTCGACCCACGCGCCAACAAAAGGGGCGTTTGTCTCAAAAAAGACAGCCGAACTTCTCATTCGCTGCTTGCACCTGCCGACCAACACTTCGTGACGCAATATGCAACCCCAGAACTGCACCACGACCTTGCGGTGCAAACAGAAGTATTCGTTGAGCAGATCGATGGGCCAACCATCGGTAAGGGGGCGATCGTCGATCACCTCCTCGACCTGCGCAATCTCGGACGTGGACGGGACCTCGGTCTCGAACTCACCGTCGACGAGATGCTCGAGTCGCTTCCTGGCGAACGCCAGGTCAGCTCCGAATGGTGGATGAGCTGTCTCGCCGAGCTCGCCGATCACGCCGCATTCCTCGCGGCCGGCTACCCAGCCGTCGTACCGGAACTGCTCTCGGCATAACCTCGCCGCCGACGTAAGACTCGGCGTCACACAGCAACACCTCGTACGATCTGGCCAACGCCGACCACGAGGGGTTCCATGGACAAGGTCCGGGCCAAAGACTTTCTGCAATCGATGTTGGGCATTCTCAACGGCGGTGCACTGTCGATGATGCTGAGCATCGGCCACCGGACGGAGCTCTTCGACCACATGGCGGGCGCCGGACCACTGACCAGCCAACAGCTGGCCGACGTTGCCTCGCTCGACGAACGGTACGTACGGGAATGGCTTGCCGCAATGGCT
>CALLAA010000133.1 GCA_938002955.1 uncultured Acidimicrobiales bacterium | reverse complement strand
AGATCCCGATGCGCTGTGCGAGAAGTTCGCGGTGGTACGTGGGATCGCCGAACAGGAGCTCGGAGCTCTTGGCCCGCTTGAAGTACAGGTGCGCTGGGTGTTCCCACGTGAAGCCGATGCCACCGTGAATCTGAATGTTCTCGGCGGTGGCGTTGAAGTAGGCCTCAGAGCAGTAGCTCTTGGCGAGGCTTGCCATGGCGGGGAGCTCGTCGTTGTCCTCCGACGCGCACCATGCCGCGTAGTAGGCGGCCGACTTTGCTGATTCGACCTCGAGGAGCATGTCGGCGCACTTGTGCTTGATGGCCTGGAACGAGCCGATTGGGCGTCCGAACTGCACTCGTACCTTGGCATATTCGACGGCCATGTCGAGCACCATTTGCGCGCCGCCGACCTGCTCTGCGGCCAGGCCTACGGCTGCACGGTCGAGCACGCGCTCCATGGTGGTCCAGCCGGCCCCGTCGGTACCGATAAGCCGTGCTGGGGTGTCGGCGAGCTCGATCTTTGCTTGCTTGCGGGTTTGGTCCATCGTGGCGAGCGGCGTGCGGGTCATGCCTGCGGCGTCGCCGTCGACGGCGAACAACGAGACACCTGCTCCGCTTCGAGCCGCGACAATGATAAGTCCGGCGGTGTGACCGTCGAGCACGTAGTGCTTTGCACCGGAAAGTGTCCATGCGTCGCCGGCCTTGGTCGCTGTTGCCGTGACGCCAGTTTCGTCCCAACGTCCGTTCTCTTCGGTCATGGCGACGGTGGCGATGAGCTCACCGCTCGCCATCTTGGGCAGGTATTCGCCCGCTGCGTCTGCATCATCGCTCAGCAAAAGAGCCGAGGTCGCCAGCACGGCGGTGGAGAAGAACGGAGCGCACAGGAGCGCACGGCCCATCTCTTCGAGAACGACGACGAGTTCGACCCAACCAAAGCCCTGTCCGCCGTGTTCCTCGGGGATGATCAGGCTCTGTAGTCCGAGCTGTTCTGCCATCTGTGACCAGACAGCTTCGTCGTAGCCCGACTCGGTTTCCATGAGTTCGCGCACGGCCTCTTCACTCGACTTCTCCTCCAGGAATTGGCGGACGAAGGAGCGGAGCTGTTCTTGTTCTTCGGTGAAAGCAAACTGCATGACCTTTAACTTACCCTGTGGTCACTTGTTCATGCGAGCTAAGCGGAATCCCGGCGCCTGACGAGTCCGCAGGCGTGCGAAGTGGAGGGCGTGGCCGTCGGGCCGATGCTCGTAGTCGCGTTGTCCATAACGCTCAGAGTGACAAAACGCATAGCAAACTTCTATCGGGGATAGCCCAAATGACACCCTGAGACGCCCTGACTCCGCCTCTTGGACCATAGAGATTTCGATCAATTCTTCCGATTCCTTTTCCATGGTTGATGGGCCAACCCAGATGGGTACCAGCAGTACCGAACGTGAGTGGGTGGCCCGACCGATCGTCGCTGGCCTGACAAAGCTCGCCATCGTCCTCGGCCCCATCATCGTGTCGGTCGGATTTGGCTTTTGGGCGTCGCAAACCTTCCCGCCGCATCGCTTGCAGCTCAACCCGTGGATCTGGTGGCTTGGGCTACTCGCCGTGGCAACCGTTCTGGTCCGCCTGCTCCATCGGGCCTTCCATCACCTCGCTCCGCTCACGATGCTGTTCAGACTCTCGCTGATCTTTCCAGACCAAACACCAACCAGATTTGGGGCCGCGCTTCGGGCGGGCACGATCACGTCAACGAAGAAGCGGATCGAGGCAATCCAGCGGGGCGGACATGCGCTCGATGGCGACGATTCCATCTCACTTCAGATGCTCGATCTGATCACCATGTTGTCGCGACACGATCGCATGACACGCGGCCACGCCGAACGAGTGCGCAGCTACGCCGAACTCATTGGCGAGGAAATGGGCATCGTCGGGCGGGATCTCGACCGCTTGCGCTGGGCGGCGCTCTTGCACGACATGGGCAAACTTGATGTGCCGACAGAAATTCTGAACAAGGACGGTCGGCCAACAGAGGCCGAGTGGGAGATTCTGAAGGGGCACCCGGCCGCAGCTGAACGGCACCTCGCCCCGATCGCCACATGGCTCGGCGAGTGGCGACACGCAGCCGATGGCCATCATGAAAAGTGGGATGGGTCGGGGTATCCCCGGGGACTCGCTGGCCTCGATATTCCACTTGCGGCACGAATCGTCGCGGTTGCTGACGCGTACGACGTGATGACCAGCACACGGTCGTACAAGGTGCCGATTCGAGCGGAGATCGCACGCCGAGAGATCGCAGACAACGCCGGTTCTCAGTTCGATCCCGTCGTGGCGCGAGCGTTTCTTCGTCTAAGTCTCGGTGATCTCCGGCGTGTCGGTGGCCCCGTCGCCTGGTTTGCGAGCCTGCCAGGTATCCGACAGATTCCGGTCGCAACCGCGGCCGCTCCGATCTCCACAGCGATCACCGCTGCCGCGACCGCGATTGCTGTCGCTCTCGGTGGTGTTCCCGAGACGCCCATCGTCGAGAACCCGCCCGCTATTGCGTTCGCTGATGAGTCTGCCGACGTCGCCAAACCAACGGTTTCCTCGACGGCACCTCCGTCCCCGCCGGTATCGACATCAACATCAGCCCCCGCTCCCTCCACAAGCACACCCTCCACAAGCACACCGACCTCAACCACACCGACGGCTCCGACCTCAACAACCACAGCCCCAACGACAACGTCGACCACCGCCGCCCCGACCACAACCACGTCGACCACACCCACGTCGACCACGGCCGCGCCAATGACAACGACCACAACCGCGCCGACCCCGACCACGACCACGACCACGACGGTGCCGGTCAACACCAGGCCTCGGTTCGACGATCAAACGCTACGACTGGCCGAAAACATGCCGGCCGGTGGAACCGGCCAGTTCGTCGTTGCGACCGATGACGGCACGTTGGCCTTCTCGACACTGACGGCGAGCACACCGTTCATCGTGGGTTCGGACGGCGAACTTCTCGTCGACGACCCAGTACTCCTCGATTTTGAGGCCCAAGACTCCTGGCAACTCGATGTTGTTGTCACCGATGGGGTCTATACCGAGACGGCGATCGTGACGATCCTCGTCGACGACGTAAACGAAGCGCCATTCGGATCTGCGCAGAGCTTTCAGGCCTTCGAAGTCGACCCGGCCGGGACGTTTGTCGGGTCATTCACCGTAAGCGACCCGGAAGCAAACTCGATCGAGGTTGGAATCGAGGATGCAACCAATCCGGACCTCGACGGCGACGGCCAGCGGGCGTACGCGGCCTCCATTACCGGCGACGTGGTCACCATATCGATCGACGATCCAGACGATGTTGACCACGGCGTGGCCGGGCAGGCGCCAACGCTCGCTGTCCAGCTAACCGACGAGTTCGGAAGTTCGTCGAGCGCAGAAGTTCAGGTCAGCACCCAAAGTCGCTTTGGACTCTCGCCACGATTCGGCGAGATCATCATCTCCGAGGTCCGCTGGGCGTCGCACCCGCAGTTCGTCGAGTTGGTCAACGTGCATGATCAGCCCGTAGATGTCTCCAATTGGATTATCGCCGACTACGCCCATGGGACCGATCCCGCCGAAACCAACAGCATCAACATCACGCCGATCCCACCCAACCCGGCAGGCCTCGACCCAGGCCAGCGGGTCCTGTTCTGGATGGGCGTCCAGCCCGACCCGGATACTGCCGGTATCGAATTTGAAGCGGGCAACACAAACCTTGCACTTGGCGCCTCCGACGATATCTGGGTCTTGGATGAGAACGGAAGGATCGTGGCCTATATGGCCTGGGGTACCGACACGATCCAGGACACGTCCAACGCAATCGGTGACCGGCCACCGATCGTGGCGTGGGGATTGTGGGATCCGTCCGCCGAAGCGAGCCTTGGCTCGGGCCCGGGCGTCGCTGTTTCGGAGTCGATCGCCGTTTCGATCGAGAGCGCAGCCGCGTCCCAGAACAGTGCGTGCTGGGAAGCGACCGCAAGCGGAGCCGCCGCAGCGCGTTGTGTCGGCGCCACCCTCACCGTCAGCACCAACCCTGGTCCGAATCGCGTCTCAAGCCCCGGCCGCCAGAATTACTAATCAGCCGCCCGAGGCGGGACGGCCATCTACACTCGGCTCATGGATCACGCCATCGACCACGATCAGTACCGCATCGTTCCCGGTACCTCCCCAAGCATTCGCGACCTCAGCACCGACGACGACGGCGGGCTGAAAAAAGACGAGGTCAAGTCACTACAGAAACAGCTGAACAAGCGGCTCGAGGTCCTACAGGAGAACTTATACGCCCACGAACAGCAACGGCTTCTCGTCGTTCTCCAGGCAACCGACACCGGCGGCAAGGACGGCACGATCCGAGCCGTCTTCGACGGCACCAATCCCCAAGGTGTGCACGTGGCATCGTTCAAGAAGCCAACATCGGAAGAGCTCGCCCACGATTACCTGTGGCGGATTCATCAGCACACGCCCGCGAAAGGACACATCACCGTCTTTAACCGCAGCCACTACGAGGACGTCCTCATTGTTCGTGTCCGTGATCTGGTTCCCGAAACCATGTGGCGCAAGCGGTACGAGCACATTCGAAACTTCGAGCAAATGCTGGCCGATGAGGGCACGACGATCATCAAGATCTTCCTGCACATCTCCAAAGACGAGCAGCGCGAGCGACTCCAGGCTCGAATCGACGAGCCGGCAAAGCACTGGAAATTCGAGCTTGGTGATCTCGAGGAACGCAAGCTTTGGGACGACTACCAAGAAGCGTTCGGAGACATGCTCGCGGAGACCTCGACTGCAAGCGCGCCGTGGTACGCCATTCCCGCAGATCGCAAGTGGTACCGGAACCTGGTGATAAGCCAATTGTTGGTCGACACGCTCGAGAACATCGCGGGTGATGAGTTCGCTCCCAACCCCGAGCTCACCGGGCTTGTTATCGAATAGAACGACGCCTCAGCCGGCAAAGCCCGGCTCGGGTACTCCAGCGACACCGACATCGAGAGCGATCAGCGAACCGGCCGTCACACCCTTGCTTCGTTTGGGGTCGACCATTCCCCCGTCGATGCTCGTGACGTACAGCGTCGAGAGGTCCGCTCCGCCGAACGCCGGCATCGTTGGCATGGCCAGCGGCACATCGACGATTCGGTCGATGGAGCCGTCTGGAGCTATCCGCGTCACCGCCCATCCGTGCACCGAAGCCGACCAGTAGAAACCCTCTGCGTCGAGGCAACCGCCGTCGGGAAGGCCGTGGGCGCGGTCATGCTCTCCGTAGTCGAAGAACACCCGTTTGTTCGTGCGTTCACCAGTATCTACGTCGTAGTCCCATACCCAGATCGTCGCGTGGAAGGTGTCTGCCCAATACATGCGTGAACGCTCCGGGTCGAACACCAAACCGTTTGGGATACCCACCTCGGTCTCCAACGTCGTGACCGTTCCGCTGGGGTCTATCGAATACAACGCCCCTGACGATGTTCCAGCTTCGGCGACGGGCCACATCGTGCCCGCAATGTAGCGGCCTCGGTGGTCGCAGCGGCCGTCGTTCAGGCGGTTCCCCGAGGCGGCATCTTCAACGCTGACCAGGTGCTCGGTCCGACCGCTGTCCCAGTCGAGCCACACGACATTCGTCTCCATCCCGACGAGGAACCGACCCGGCGTCTGTGTCGTCACGAACGATCCGGGGCGTCCCTCGAGCGATCGGCTGCTGGTGCTATCGGTCGCTGGGTCGTATCGGTGAATGTGTTTACCATCGATGTCTTCCCAGTAGAGCGCCTGCTCTGCACCCACCCACACCGGGCACTCCCCCAGCGCCGCAACCACATCTCCCACAACCTGTATCTCAACCATGACCGGACGCTAGCCACAATGGCCCGGACGCGCAGAACCAGTGCCTCAGGAGGGAAGGCACTGGTCCTGCTGTGTTTCGGTGTTTCGGTGGGAACTAGTTCAGTGTGGCTGTGCCGGTTGGGAAGGCCGGTCCGGCCCCGAGCTCGACTCCTACGTGGTCTGCGGTTCCGGCAGGAACCTCTGCAGCTAGTGGCTTGAAGGCGAACGGAGCTGGGCTGTCGTCATCTTCGGGCTCGATGCTGATCACGATTGTCGAGCCGGTGAGATCTGTCGGGAACTCAAGGCCGTCGGGTGCGTTCTGGATGAAGTCTTCACCTGGATAGTTGGGTCCGGTTGCATCGGTGCCGGAGAACCCGTTGAAGTCGTCCGCATCTGCAGGATCGACGAAGCGACCAGTGCTGACCGGTTGTCCGTCGATAACGGCCCAGCCCTCATATACCCAGCCAGCTGGCAGTTCGGGAAGGTCGAGACCCGTGGTTGCAGCGCCGTCGACAATATCGATGAACCATACGCCGGAGAGCTCATCGTCCTCAACGGTGGTGGTCGGGGTTGCGAGCACGAACTGGCCGCCCGCTTCGGAGAAGTCGTTGCCGAGTGCAGCCGGGTGACCAACGGTCAGTTCTGCGACGCCGTCGACGAGGTCGCCTGCGAGTACATGGGCGTCTGCGGGAGCTGGGTCATCACCGACGGCAGGTTCGATCGTGAGCACATATGCGGTACCTGCAGAGAGGTCGTCCCAGTCAGATCCGGTGTGGTAGAGCCGGCTGCCATCAGCCTCGATCGTGAAGCGACCGGTGCTGTACGGGTTGCCATCGACGATGACCCAGCCTTCGTACACGAAGTCTTCACCGAGGGGCTCGAGGCCATCGAATTCAAGTGACACTTGTTGGGCAGCGCCTTCGCTATCTTCCATCGCGTCATCTTCCATGGCGTCTTCGTCCTCCATGGCGTCATCTTCCATGGCGTCATCTTCCATCGCGTCTTCATCTTCCATGGCGTCATCTTCCATCGCGTCTTCATCTGCCATGGCCTCATCGTCGGCCATGGCCTCGTCTTCCATGGCCTCTTCATCTGCCATGGCTTCCTCTACCTGTGCGGTGGCATCGGCTGCTGCGGCGTCGACCGAGGCGGAAGTATCGCTGCCGCATGCTGCTGCGACCAGTGCGGTCGACAGCAGCAACGCAGCCATCTTCTTCCGGGAGTTTTCCTTCTTTGAGCTGAACATGACGGGGGGTTCCTTCCAAGAACAGTGCCCCCTGTACCTCAGGTGGGCGATCAGTTCGTGATGTAGAGGAAAGCAACCGACGCGCCAGATCTTTCCCCAAACTCCGTCTGTTCCGAACTCGTTTTGAAGTCGTTTCTCAGCCGTTCACCAGTGCGAGGATCGTGTCTGCCGCCAGGTCGATGTCAGCTGTCGTGGTCGCCCAGCTCGAGACGCTGATACGGATGACCTTTCGGCCCTGCCATTGCGATCCCCCGCACCAAATCACACCGCTCCGCTGCACGCTCAGGAGCAGCTGCTCGGTGGCTTCATCGGTGTCGAGGCTCACCAGAAGCTGATTGAGGGTGACGGCGTTGTGCACGGTCAGTCCACCGTCGAGAAGTCGTTGGGCTAACAGCGCCGCGTGGTCACACATGCGATCGGTCAGTTCGGCAACACCGGAGGCGCCGAGCGACTTGATCACAGCCCAGGCCTCCACTGCCTTCGCGCGTTGCGACATGTCGATCCCTCGGCTTACCGGTTCGATCCGATTCGAGTCCGGGAGATACGCCGCGCCGACATGGAAGGTCCGAGCCATGTCCTCTCCCTGGCGGACGACCGCAACCGCAGAGTCGTAGGTCGTGTTCAACCACTTGTGCATATCGGTCGCCCATGAGTGCGCACGCTCCACACCAGCGACCAAGTGTTTACGCCGCGGCGAACTGGCCGCCCACAGACCAAACGCTCCATCCACGTGCATCCAGTACGGCGACCCGTCAAAATGGTCGGCGATCGCGCCAAAGGGATCGCTGGCACCCGAATTCACATTGCCGGCTTGGGTGATCACCAAGGTTGGTTCTCCAACAGCCGGAAGCTGGAATGCATCGAGACGGCCTTGGTCGTCGGCGGGAACAACGATTGCACGATCTCGACCAAGCCCCACGTATCCGAGCGCCTTGACGACGCTCGAATGTGCCGCTTCGCTTACCACCACTCGGATCTCGGGCGCTCCAAATACACCTTGTGCAACCGAGTCCCAACCAACATCGGCCAAGAGCTTGTCGCGGGCGACAGCGAGACACAGGGCATTCGCTGCTGAAGTCCCGGTGACAAACTGGTGCTGGGAGTCTGCTGGCAACCCCAACAATCGAGCCAGCCACGCCCCAGCGACAGTGTCGATAACCCCAGCAACCGGTGACATCACGCCCAACGCTGCATTCTGATCCCAAGCGGCAGCGAGCCAAGATGCACCCACAGAAACCGGGTGGGCACCGCCGGTGACAAAGCCGAAGTAGCGGCCGCCACTCGACGCGACGGTCCCAGGACTGCCGATCTCGTCGAGCATGGCGAGTACGTTTGTTGGGTCCATGCCCGAAGCTGGCAACGCCTCAACAAAGCGACTCAGCTGTTCGATAGACGGATCGTCGGGGAAGACCGGGCCGTCGCCTCGTTCGCGCAAGTACGTGATCGAGCGGGCGGCGGCTTCGGCGAGAATTTCGTCCATGAACCGACCCTAGCGGTGACGCTATGGTTAGGCCCATGGCCGGAGAGATGGACCTCGCAAAGATGCTCGAAACGCTGACGGTCTCGGTCCGCCCGGATCACTATGTACTCGTCGCTCTACCTCCAGAAGTCACGCCGCCACCGCTCGGTGATGGTGTTGCTGCGGTAATCGATGAAGCCGAAGGACCAACGATCATTGCAACGATCTCTCGTGCAGCTCGCGAGCAATGGCCTCACGACTTCGTTGCTTCATGGCTGACGCTCGACATACATAGCGCACTAGAAGCGGTGGGCCTGACCGCCACATTCTCGAGACAGCTCGGCCGAGCCGGAATTCCCTGCAACGTGATTGCTGGCTTCTACCACGATCACATCCTGGTCCCAGTCGACAAGACCGACGCCGCAGTCGAGGTCATCGAGGCACTCGCGAAGCCAGCGCCCTAGACCGCTCAGGCAGCCGAGTGCAGCGTAGAACAGCGATAGCAAAACGAGAACGAGCCGCCCGAAGGCGGCTCGTCTACGAAGTTAGTGATCTGCGCTAGGCAGGTAGTTCACCAGATGCCACACCGAGACGGATCTCGGCACGACGTAATGCAGCCTTCGCGGCAGCATCTTCAGCATCGGCCGAAATTGCAGCCTCAGCCGTGGCCTTTGACGCCTGAGCGCGAGCCACATCGATGTCTTCCTTGCGCTCCGATACATCGGACAGGATCGTCACCTTGTCGCCGGACATCTGCACGAACCCTTGATGGATTGCGAAGACCTCGGCTTGATCGCCATCGACGATCTTTGCGGCACTTACCTGCAACACACCAATGAACGGCACGTGACCGGGAAGGAACTCGATGTCGCCACCACCAACGGTACGAACAAGAACCTTGTTCGCTTCACCCGAAAAGGTGATGCGTTCCGGTGAGACGAGCTCGACCTGCATTACGCGTCGTCCTCGAGCTTTGCAGCCTTGGCGATTGCTTCGTCTGCGCCACCGACCATGTAGAAGGCCTGCTCTGGGAGGTGATCGAGTTCGCCGGTGAGCAGTGCCTCGAACGAGTCGATGGTCTCCTCAAGCGAGGTGAACACGCCAGGCTGACCAGTGAAGACCTCAGCCACGAACATTGGCTGGGAGAGGAACTTCTGCACCTTACGAGCACGGTCAACAGTGATGCGGTCTTCTTCTGTCAGCTCGTCGAGACCAAGAATCGCAATGATGTCCTGGAGCTCCTTGTAGCGCTGGAGAACT
Source organism: uncultured Acidimicrobiales bacterium (assembly GCA_938002955.1). GTDB lineage: Bacteria > Actinomycetota > Acidimicrobiia > Acidimicrobiales > SHLQ01 > SHLQ01. The sequence goes on along the minus strand of CALLAA010000133.1, from coordinate 15,281 downwards.
TCCTGCACTTGGCGAGCAATGTTGTAGTGACGGTCACCAACAACCTCTGGCTGAAGGATCGTCGACGTCGATGCGAGCGGATCTACAGCTGGGTAGATACCGAGAGCAGCAATGTCACGGGAAAGCTCGGTCGTTCCATCGAAGTGGGTGAACGAGGTGAACGGAGCGGGGTCGGTGTAATCGTCTGCAGGCACGTATACGGCCTGCAGCGACGTGATCGACTTACCCTGCGTCGAGGTGATGCGCTCCTGGAGGGTGCCCATCTCGTCGGCGAGTGTTGGCTGGTAACCCACAGCTGATGGCATACGACCAAGAAGGGTCGATACCTCAGAGCCGGCCTGTACGAAGCGGAAGATGTTGTCGATGAAGAGCAACACGTCCTGGTTCTGTACGTCGCGGAAGTACTCGGCCATGGTCACACCACCGAGTGCAACACGAAGGCGCACGCCTGGTGGTTCATCCATCTGGCCGAACACAAGAGCGGCCTTGGAGAGTACGGTGTCGGCATCTTCGCCGGCACCCATCTTGGCTTCGCCCATCTCGATGAAGAGGTCGGTTCCCTCACGGGTACGCTCGCCAACACCGGCGAACACCGATACACCACCGTGGTTCGAGGCCACACGGGTGATCATTTCCTGAATGAGAACGGTCTTGCCCACACCAGCACCACCGAAGAGGCCAATCTTGCCGCCCTCCTTGTATGGGGTGAGAAGGTCGATGACCTTAATGCCGGTTTCGAACATGATCGTCGACGGCTCGAGCTTGTCGAAGTCCGGCGACGGGCGATGAATGTCCCAGTAGGTGTCAATCTCGATCTCGGATGCTGGCACGTCGAGCGGCTCGCCCATAACGTTCCATACGTGACCGAGCGTCGCATCGCCCACAGGCATCTGCATACCGTGGCCGGTGTTGCGCACCTCGGCGCCACGGGTGAGACCATCGGTTGGCTTCATCGAGATAGCACGCACGCGGCCATCGCCGATCTGCTGTGCGACCTCGAGCGGTACGAGGGTGTCCTCGCCATCGATCGTGATGGTGAGCTGCAACTGCATGTTGATCTCTGGAAGAGCCCCTGGCGGGAACTCAACGTCGACAACAGGTCCAGCAATACCGACGACGCGGCCTGACTTCAGTTCTGGTTCGGTGACGGTCATACCGGTGTACCTTCCGTGTTTTCGAGAATGAGGTTGATTTGTGCGTTTGCGTCATCGCCGCCAAGTGCTTCGGCGCCGCTGACGATTTCCATAATTTCAGTCGTGATCGAGGCCTGACGAGCCTGGTTCATCTCACGGGAGAGCTTAATGATGAGCTCTTCTGCGTTGTCGGTTGCGGCCTTCATGGCACGCTGACGGTTTGCATGCTCTGACGCTGCTGCTTCCAGCAATGCCGAGTACAAACGTGACTCCATGTACCGAGGCAGGAGCGATTCGAGAACGCCACCAGGGGATGGTTCGAACTCGAACTCAGCCAAGGCGCTCGAGGAGCCACCGCCCTCTTCGGCCATGGCCTCAGCGGTTTCAAGCGGCAGGTACCGGCGAACCGTCACCTTCTGCGTGCCCATCGTGATGAACTCGGTGTAGGCAAGCTCGACACGGTCGACCTCGCCTGCTTCAAACATCTCCACAACCTTGCCGGCTACTTCACGAGCGTTCTCGTACGTCGGCGTGTCCGACATGCCGGTGTAGGACGCTTCGATGTTGTAGTTCCGGAACGAGAAGTAGTCGTTGGCCTTCTTGCCGATCAGAATGAGTGCGTAGTCGGCACCTTGTGTACGGGCGGCATCGAGCTGACGCTCGGCTGCCTTGATGACCGCAGCATTGTATGAACCGGCCAAGCCGCGATCGGAGGTGATGGCGATGATGCCAACACGCTTCACATCGTCAACTTCGCGGAGCAACGGATGGGAAACCCGTGCTCCGCCGGCTGCGAGGTTCTCGATAACCCCGGTGACCTGCGTTGCGTACGGCTTTGCCTCGTTCGCTCGTTGCATTGCCTTGACCACGCGGGTCGCCGCAATGAGCTCCATGGCTCGAGTGATTTTCTTCGTCGACTGCACACTGCCGATTCGGCGGCGCAGCTCTCTTTCTTTTGCTCCGGGCATCTAGCTACTTCCGATCAGGCCTCGTCGGCCATGATTTCTTCTTCGGGCAGCGTGTTATCTGCGTCGACGATCGCCGAAGTGGCCGATCCTGGGTCGCCAGCTTCAGGAGCTGGTCCCGAGCTGCCGTCGGTGGTCTGGAAGCCGTCTGCGAAGTCGCTGATCATGCGTTCGAAGGCGTCTTCGTCAGCGATCTTGCCGGTGGCGACGATGTCGTCGAGCACGGATGCGTGACGGCTCTCGAAGTGTTCGAGAAGTTCCTTCTCGAAGCGCAGAACGTCGGTCACTGGAATGTTGTCCAGGTAGCCGCGGGTACCAGCCATGAGGCTCACAACCTGCTTTTGCACTGGCATTGGTGACGAGATGCCCTGCTTGAGGAGCTCGGTGAGGCGGTAGCCACGGTCGAGCTGTGCCTGAGACACTGCATCGAGGTCCGAACCAAACGAAGCGAATGCTTCGAGCTCACGGAACTGCTGCAGGTCGGACTTCAAGGTACCGACAGCGGTCTTCATCGCCTTGATCTGTGCAGCAGATCCCACACGAGACACCGAGATACCAACGTCCACGGCCGGACGAGTACCGGACTTGAAGAGATCGTCCTGGAGGAAGATCTGGCCATCGGTAATCGAGATCACGTTGGTTGGGATGTACGCCGAAACGTCGCCAGCCTTGGTCTCGATGATCGGAAGAGCGGTCATCGAACCAGCTCCGAGCTCGTCGGAGAGGTTTGCGGAACGCTCAAGCAAACGGCTGTGCAAGTAGAAGACGTCGCCGGGGTATGCCTCGCGGCCTGGAGGACGACGAAGGAGCAACGACATCTGACGGTAGGCCTCAGCCTGCTTGGAAAGATCGTCGTATACCACGAGCGCATGCTCGCTGTTGTCCATCCAGTGCTGGCCCATCGCGCAACCGGCGTATGGGGCAATGTACTTGAACGGTGCGGGGTCCGATGCGGGAGCGACAACGACGACGGTGTAATCCATGGCGCCGTTTGCTTCGAGCTCGGCCACGATCTGGGCGACGGTCGATGCCTTCTGACCAATGGCCACGTAGATGCACTTCACACCCAGACCCTTTTGGTTCAGGATCGTGTCGATGCCAATCGTGGTCTTGCCGGTCTTGCGGTCACCAATGATCAGCTCGCGCTGTCCACGGCCGATCGGAATCAAGGTATCGATGGCCTTGATGCCGGTCTGCATTGGCGTGTCCACTGGCTGACGGCCAATGATGCCAGGAGCCTGAAGCTCCATACGACGGGTCTGGACGCCGGTGAGCGGGCCCTTGCCATCGATTGGCTCGCCGAGGGAGTTAACGACACGTCCAAGGACACCGTCGCCGACAGGGACGGAAAGGATGTTTCCGGTCGAGCGGACCGGCTGGCCCTCTTCAATACCGTCGGTCGAGCCTAGGAGCACACAACCAATCGATTCCTCGTCGAGGTTGAGCGCAAGGCCAACAGCCCCGTTCTCGAACTCGAGCATCTCGTTCACTGCGGCTTCGGGAAGACCCGAAACACGAGCGATACCATCGCCGACCTCGAGCACACGGCCTACCTGCGTTGCCGCAAGGCTGTGGTCGATGCCCTCGATGTTCTTCTTGAGGGCGGCGGTGATGTCTTGTGTGTTGATGGTGAGATCAGACATGTTCTCTTCTCTTGTTCTTCGTTCGGGGACCGCCGTTAGGCGAGGGTCTCGCGCATCTGGCTAAGACGGCGGCGGACGCTGCCATCAATGACGGTGTCGTCGATTTGGGTGACAAGGCCACCTACGACGGTTGGATCGATCGTGACTCGGACGCTTACGGGGCGGCCGGTCTTCTTCGTAAGGGCTGCTTCGAGCTTTTGGACCTGCGCATCGCTGAGTGCAACAGCGGAACGAACCTCGGCGTACGCCGAGCCTCGGTTGCCTGCCATCTGGCTCGACATTGCGCGAGCGATCTCGGGAAGATCACCAGCGCGCCCGGCGCCGACGATCATCGAGATCGCAGCGACCGATGCTTTGCCTGCCTTGCCCGAGAGCAGGTCTTCGACGACCTGCTGCCGGTTTGCGGCTGGCACCGATGAGTCGGACAGAGTGTTTTGCAGCTCGGGTGAGCCAGCGACTGCGTTCGCAAATGCGTGCAGGTCCGACTCGAGTGCAACAGCATCACCTTCGGCGTTGCCGACGGCGATAAGGGCTTGTGCGTAACTTTCAGCTCGGCTCATGACTGACCCACCTGTTCGATGTAGCTGTCGATGAGCGACGCATGCGTTGCTTCATCGAGGTTGGCGGTGACGACCGATTCGGCGGCGGCTGCAGCTTGGGACGCTACCGCTGCCTGAATGTCGGCGGTTGCCTGTCCGGTCGACGCCGACACTTCGACGTTGGCCTTGGACTTGGCCTCCACGGCGTCGGCGTCGGCACGTGCGATGAGGTCAGCCTTCACGGTCGCAGCCGTGCTGGTTGCCTCTTCACGAATACGGGCGGCCTCGGCGTCGGCGTCTCCGAGCTTTGAGCGGAGCGAACTCAGCTCAGATTCGGCTTCGACCTTGGCACGTTCTGCCTCGACGATCTCTTCGCGGATGCGATCAGAGCGAGCAGCCATTCCTTCTTTGATGACGGGAAGGAGCTTCCAGATGATCAGACCGAGAACGATCAAGAACGCAGCGGCGGACCAGTAGAACTCTTTGATGTCCGCAGGGAGGAAGCGGCCGTTTGGCACTCCCTCAGCGGCGAATAGTGCATGCATCAGGCATCGTCTCCGTTCAGTGCAGCATCGATTGCGCTCTGCTGAGCACCACGATCGAGGTTTTTCCCGAGAACTGCAGATGCAGCCGCAACCGCAATGTCACCAACGTCGCCCTTCATGGACGTGATGGCGGCGGAACGGCTGTCATCGAGTCCACCAGCGGCCTCTGCTCGGATAGCGGCTACCTCGTTGGTGGCCTCACCCATAACAGCAGCCCGGTGTTCGCCGGCTTCGGCGCGAGCAGCATCGATGATGCCGTCGGCGTCGGCACGAGCAGCAGCGAGTGATGCGTCGTAGTCAGCTTGTACCTGTCCGACTGCAGCACGTGCGCGGTCAGCGGCCTCACGGTCCTCGAGCACCTTCATCTCACGCTCTTCGCGCTTGCTGAGAATCGGTGGCAAGAGCACAAACTTCATGAGTGCCCACAGCGCAAGGAATGACCCGAGCGCCCATGCCAAGTGATTTGGCTCAGGAATAACCGGGTTCGGTGCTTCCGCTGCGTCTGCCGCGAGTACTAGTACTTGGTTGGCAATGTTCACGTCATCTCCTTCGTCGATCGTCTGATGTTCCCGAACGGGAAGATCAGGCGAACTTCAGGAGAATGAAGACAACGAAGCCGATGAGGGCCAGTGCCTCGGTGAATGCAACACCGAGGAACATCGTGGTCTGGACCTGTCCGGCGGACTCAGGCTGACGGGCCATGGCCTGGACGGCTTGGCCGACCAAGTAACCAATGCCGATACCAGGGCCGATTGCGGCGAGACCGTAGGCGAAACCTGCGCCCTCGGCTGCTGCTGCTGCCTTGACTTCGTCACCCGTGAGTGCCTCTGCGGCGAGTACTGCGATGCTCATTGTGGATTGCTCCTTGTTTCCTTGTTTCGGTGGGACTTCCGAAGTCCCGTCGATCTTGTTTGGTTGGTACGAACTGTTACTACACCTGGCCTAGTGAGCCGGGTGTAGGGCGCCACCGATGTACACGGCGGCGATGATGGTGAATACGAATGCCTGAATTAGCGAAACGAAGACTTCGAATGCGGTGAAGGCGATAAGGCCGCCGAAGGTGAAGACCTCGAGGATGTACATCCATCCCGATGCCACCGTGATGCTGAGAACCGCAAAGGTGACGAGCAGGATGTGGCCAGCGAGCATGTTTGCGAACAAACGGACAGCGTGGCTGAACGGGCGAAGGATGAAGGTCGAGAGCAACTCGATGGCACCGACGAGCGGACGAAGTGCCAAGGGCACACTCGATGGCCAGGCAATGTCCTTGAAGTAGCTGAGACCGTTGTGCTTCACACCGACCGAGATGAACATGGCCCATGCAATGAGCGCAATGACAACCGGGCCGCCCATGCGAGCGTTCGCTGGCATCTGGAAGAACGGGATGACCTCGGTGATGTTGCCGAAGAACACGAACAAGAAGAACGAGAGCAACAGCGGCAGGTATGGCAAGCCGTCTGGGCCGATTGCTGGCAGAACGATCTGCTTCTCGACGAACTCAACCACGGACTCAGCCACGGTCCGAATGCCGGTCGGTACCAAGCTCTTTTGTTGAGCGGCGGCAAAGAAGACGATGGCGGGGATGATGACCGACAGCACGTGGGTAAGTGCGATCTTGTCGAAGCCAATCGACTCGATGATCGGCGTCCAGTTGATCAGCTGGTCCAGCGATGGGAAGGCGAGACCGCCACCCTCAGATTCGGCTGCGAGCAAAAGCATCAGGCTGCTCCTGTGGTTTCGTGGTTGGATTCGGAAGAGGAGGTATGGATTGGCAATTTCGCCGTGGGCTTGAGCCCAGGGTGTGCCAGGGTTCCGGAGATGTAACGCATCTCCCAGAAAAGGATGCCGAGGTGGGCCACGATCAGCGTGAGCCCGAGCGGCAACATCTCGACCCATTCGGCGTCCTTGACCACAAGGACGGCGAGAAAGATCAGGCCGAGGCGAAGAAGGAAGCCAAACATGGCAGCGCCGCCCATGGCAGCGAACGAGATGCGACCTGCCCAGGCGAGCAGGCAAGCGGCGAGCAAGAAGTTGACCATGACGATCGCGATCGCGTACGCAACCGATGCTGCGCCAGCGCTCTGCCAGAAGATAGCGCCGATGACGATGAGAACCGGAGCGACCAACGCGGTACGGCGGATGAGGTCTTTGGCGACCTCCATTACCGGAGCCGGGCCTTCGAGGCGCTGGGTCAGCGGGTTCGATACGTCGGTCACGCTAACCGTCCTGACCCGGGCCTGCGTCAGCCATTCGGCTGGAGCGGTCGTTTGCGGTGAGGTCGCTTTCGAGCACGTATGACGGGAGCTCGTCAACTTCGCGAGGGGCAAAGCGTGGACCGTCACTAGGGCCGAATTTCGCCTCACGGGCGGCGGCACGTTCTTCGGTAACGACGGCCATGCGTTCCACGTAGCGGTAGTACTGGTTCGCAACAGCACCGAGGAGTCCAACGATTGCGCCGAGGATCGTGAACAGCGGGCGAGTACCGACGGAACCATCGAGTAGCCAGCCGAGTGCACCGAGCAGGACCGGCGTTGCAGCGATTTCCCAGCCGCCGTTGCCACGCCACATTGCATCAGACAGCGCGGAGTCACGTCCGTTGCTGGTTGGCTCGCTTGTCTGCGATGCGTCGTTGCTGTGCACTATCGGTACCCGTCCAGGTACAAACCCTTCTTGTGAAGAGCTTGTGAAGTAATTCTCAAAGTATGTGGGCATAGAGATGAATTGCCAACATTTGCCCCGGGAGAATGTATAGCCGTTGTCACACCGTTTCGCGGTTGTGTTTGGCTTTTTCTCCGCGAAACAGCAAGTTCACGCGCTCTGTGGTCCTCGACCGATCGCACCTTGCGCTTCGAGGTCGTCGAGCCGTTCGCCTGAAATTCCGAGCAGATCACGCAAAATCGCGTCCGTGTCGGCACCGACGTCGGCGAAGCCGGTCGCGGTTCCCGGGGCGTCACCTAGCGAAAATGGCGGACTTACGACGTCGAAGGTCGATCCGTCATGTTCGACAGGTCGAAGGATGCCGACCTCGCGAACTTGCGGATCGGCGACGACTTCGTGGCTTTGCATCACGACCGCTGCCACTCCCCCGCGTTCGGTGATTGCATCGACCAGCGCGGTGCTGTTGTGGTTGGCGATTTCGCGATCGAACAGGTCGATCAGTTCGGCCATGTTCGTAAATCGAGCGACGGGCGTCGCGTAACGGTCGATGTGTTCGAGTTCGCCGAGCCCGAGTACGTCGCACATGATGCGCCAGCCCTTGACCGGTTCGGCGAGCGACAGCTGAACGTATCGACCGTCGGCGCAGAGGAATGCTTCCGACGTCACATTCACCGTTCCGTACCGATCCTTGGCTCGCGCCGGACGTCCGTCGGTCGCTGCCCGGGTGAGGTCATACGCGTTCGACCATGCCGCTGCTTGCAGGAGCGACGTCTCCACGACCGCTCCTTCACCCGTGGCCGACCGTTGCACGAGCGCGGTCGTTATTGCGGCGTAGAGCGATAGGCCGGCAACATGGTCACCTTGGGCGGCTCGCCAGCGGGGCGGCCGACCGTCGAATCCGCCAACGGAGGCACTTAGACCCGAACGGGCAAAGAACGACGTCAGGTCGTACCCCGGCTTTGCGGCATCGGGCCCGCGTTCACCAAACCCGGTGAGGACACCGACGATGAGCAGCGGATTCGCCGCTCGCATCTCGTCGACGGTGAGCCCGAGTCGTTCACGACGCCCTTGCAACAGGTTCGTGATCACGACATCGGCAGCCTTGATCAGGTCGATGGCGACCTCACGGCCACCCGTTGTCGTCAGGTCGATAGCGACGGACTTCTTCAGCCGGTTCGAGAACTGGAATGCGTGGTCGATGGTGTTGCCCTCGACCGCGGCCTGGTGCATGAGCCCGCGCATCGAGTCTCCCGATGGCGGCTCGATCTTGATGACTTCGGCCCCCTGCTCCGCGAGCAGCACACCCGTGCTTGGCACCGCCGCCCAGTTCGCAATCTCTACAACACGGATTCCGTCTAAGGCTGACATTGCTCTTGTTTAGTCGAAGGTCCAGCGGAGCTGCGCAACCGACGACGAACCGCTATGTGCGCGTCTCGACCGGCGACGCCTCGGCTGCCTCGGAGTTCTCGGCACGTTCGGTTGTCCCGATGCCCGGGTGAAAGATTGTGTAGAGCGCAAGCGCAAGGGCGCCACCGGCGAATGGGAGTGCGGCGGCACCGGACCCGGTGATGGTCGTGTACAACACAACGCCGCAGAGCAGGGCGGTCCAAAGCCACAGGATCAGCACGGTGCGGCGATGCCCGTGTCCAAGGCGCATCAAGCGGTGATGCAGGTGCTCCTTGTCGGCATCTGCGATTCCGACGCCCTTACGTGTCGCTCGACGAAGAACGGCGAGTGTCAGATCGGCAAGGGGAACACCGAGCAGCAAAAGCGGAATCACGAGCGGCGCAAAGAAGAAGAAAACCTGGCCATCGACGGCTTGATCGATTCGACCGCCCACCGAGACGGTCGAGGCCGCGAGCATCAAACCGAGCAAGAGCGCACCGCCATCGCCCATAAATGTCTTCGCCGGGTGCATGTTCAACGGGAGGAAGCCGAGGCAAACACCTGCGGTGATGACCGCGAGCAGGGCGCCAGGGTTGGAGTCGAAGAGGACCCCGTCCTCGGCCAGCTGCGTTGCGTAGACGAAGAAGCTTCCCGAGGCAATGGCGACAATGCCGCCGGCCAGGCCATCGAGCCCATCGATCAGGTTGACGGCGTTGGCCATGACGAGCAGCCAAACCACCGTGACCACGACCGACAAGTCCGAGGACAACTGCACGAACCCGGTGAAGGGAACCCGGAACCACAAAACCGACACGCCAGCGAGCGCGAGAACGACTCCGGCGAGCACGATTCCCGCCACCTTCGCAGGTGCCGAAACTTCGCGGATGTCATCGGCGACACCGACCGAGAAGATGATGAGCGCAGCGACAACCACGCCAGCGATATCGGTAAACGATCGAAAGACCGGATCGAATGTTCCCAAGGTCCACGCCGTAAGGAGGCCGGCGCCCACACCACCGAGCATGGCGAGTCCGCCGAGGCTAGGAGTAGGCGCCACGTGCACTTTGCGGGCGCTCGGCGATGCAACGGCGCCGACGCGGAACGCAAGAATGCGGGTCAGTGGGGTCAGCAACAAGGTAACGACTGCGGCGACTGCGCCGACGATGAGGAAGTCGTCCATGGAGGCCATTGCCATTAAGTATTCCCTAACCGGGCCGAAAACGGCGGGTCATCGGTCTCGGGAGCGCACCCCATTCATCGAGGATTCATCTACAACAAGTCGACCGGATCGGCTGCCCCCTCGCTCGCGAGCACCCAACCGAGCTCGTCATCGGCATGAAAAAGCCACCACATACCGTCCTCGTCGAGGCGGAGTTGCGAACGAAGCAAGCTGACTCGATTGGCTCGAACACGTGCGTTTCGCCCGAGTGCGAGCACCCCCGGTTGGAGTTGTTCGGGTGTTGGCTCCCATTTGCGCCTTGACACTCGTAGCCCTGCGGCACCGCCGAACTGCCATGCTTGGGCAGCGCTCGACAATTCATCGAGGGGCACCTTTGTCGCCGCGCTGATGCTCGCTACATCGCCCGAGGCGGCTCGGCGCACGACATCGGCGCCGGTACTCAGCGACAACCCGGTCTCGCCGTCGCCGGTAAGCACGCCGTGAGCGCGCGACGCTGCGTCTGCAATCAGTGCTCGCAGGTCGGACTCATCTATCCCCGAGTCGCTCGGTGGTGGCGCCGCCAGGGTGACGAGTGACCCCGGTTGGCGTGGCACGCGAGGCGAGGTTCCGAGCGGCTGTGGGGTCCGTCGCCAGGACTCCGATGCGCTTGTTCCGGGGTCTGCACCTCGGGGGAGGTCGGCCCCTTCGGTTTCGACCACACCGAGTAGCTGGGACCGGCGCTTTCGGACTTCGGTGAGGAGGTCGTTTCGTCCTCGCCCGCGGATGAGCATCAGGGCGAAGGGCTCGACGTCGAAGAGGTCGCCGACCGCATGCAGGAGTGCTGCGGCGTGGACACATGGCTCACCGCCATCGGCACACGAGCAGTCGCAGCTCACCTCGCCATAACCGGGAAGGAGGAATTCGGCGAGCGCTTCGGGGAGTTCCCCCGCCAAAAGTGCAGCGGACAAGGAGGCTTGGCCGGTGATTTGCTTCATCGCCGTCTCCCACCCAGCATCCGAGAGCGGGGCTACGCCGATGATCGTGCGCTCCTGCGACGCGGTGTGGACGACTGCACGAACAATTCCCGGCTCGACCTCGATCGCCCCGACCTGTTCCATCTTTCGTGCCGTGCGGCCGCGCGACAATCGATGCTCGTCCAGCCCGGCGAGCTCGACGAGGCCTTCGGTCCACCGTTGGGACCACGGCTGCTCCATGTGCGCATTCATCACACGGTCTCCAGACTGACGAGGTCGCTGAGTTCGTCGGTCGACAGCTCACCGATCCAGCTGTCGCCGCCACCAACCACTCGATCGGCGAGCTGCCTCTTGTTTCGCAACAGCTCTGCGACACGATCCTCGATCGTTCCCGCCGTGATAATCCGATGCACCGTGACCGTCTGCTTCTGGCCAATCCGATAGGCACGGTCGGTCGCTTGGTCCTCGACCGCTGGGTTCCACCACCTGTCGTAATGGACCACGTTGGACGCTGCTGTCAGGTTCAGGCCGGTACCGCCGGCCTTTAGGGACAGGACGAGCACATCGAGTTCGCCGGCTTGGAAGCGGTCGACAAGCTTCTGTCGGGCGCCGATCGATTGACTTCCGTGGAGCATCTCGATCGAGTGCCCCCGAGCGTGCAGGTGTTCGACGAGAAGTTCTCCCATTTTCACATACTGCGTGAAGACGAGCGTCGCTTCATCGTTCTCGGCCGCGGTGTCGAGGAGCGCGTCGAGTGCTTCGAGCTTTCCGGACCGGTCGGCGAGTGGGCCGGTCTCCCCCAGGAACTGTGCCGGATGGTTGGCGATCTGTTTGAGACCGGTCAACAACTTGAGCACCAGGCCTCGTCGCGCAATACCTTCGGCTTGGTCGACCTCGGCCAGCGACTCGTCGACCGTTGCCTTGTACAGCGTGACCTGTTCGGGGGTAAGCGGAACGATGACGTCGCGCTCGAGCTTCGGTGGAAGTTCGGGCGCGATACCGGGGTCGGTTTTACGCCGGCGCAGCAGGAACGGCTTGACCAACCCGTTGAGTTGCATCGCCGCCTCCCGATCGTCGTCGCGTTCGATCGGCGTTGCCGTCTCGCGTTTGAACGTCTCGAGCGGACCGAGGAGCCCTGGCACGACCCAGTCGATGATTGCCCACAGCTCGCTCAGGCGATTCTCGACAGGGGTCCCGGTGAGCGCGATACGGGCCACTCCCTGGATCTCCCGCAGGGCCTTGGCCGATCGAGACCGAGGGTTCTTGATGTGCTGGGCCTCGTCGGCGACGACGAGATCCCAGTTGACGCCAGCCAAGGTGCTGCTATCGGTTCTGACCACTCCGTAGGTGGTCAGCACGATGTCGCCTGGTTCGACATGGTCGAGTGAACGCCGGGATCCGTGGAACGCATGGACGGTCACATCTGGCAAGAACCGCTCCGCCTCTCGCTGCCAGTTATTGAGCAACGACGTCGGGCAGACCACGAGCGTTGGCCCACTTCTGGTGGCGTGGAGCGCGAGCAGCTGGATGGTCTTCCCCAGTCCCATGTCGTCTGCGAGGACCCCGCCCAGACCGAGTGCCGCAAGGTCGGCCAGCCAGGCCAGGCCGCGCCGTTGGTACGGGCGTAGCTCGGCGCACAGGGCTGCTGGCTCCGGTTCCTCGCGCTCTTCGGTCAACGAGGCGAGCTGTGCGGAGAGGGTTGAGACCGCTCCCTCGAACCGCACGTCGATCACTTCACCCTCGACATCGGCGGAAAGGCTGCCGTTCATCGCTGCGTTCAGCACATCGCCGGTCGTCAGCACCGGCGGTGGGTTCTTCAGCCGTTCCCGGGCTGCTCGATCGAGCTGCACCCATTTTCCTCGCAGCGGGACAACGGCACGCTTGGCATCACCGAGCACGTCGAGCTCGGTCTTGGTAAGCGCTACCCCTTCGATCAGGAACTCCCAATTGACCGTGAGGAGGTTCTCGAGGTCGAGCACGCTCGACATCGCGCCGGTTGGCGCCGGCTCGGCGGCGATGACGAGGGTCCGCTCGATGCGAGGTGCGATCAGCTCCGACGGGAAGCGGACCTCGACATCGGCGTCGGCGAGATCATCTAAACGGTCGAGCAGCAGATCGAGGTCGTCCTCGTGCAACGCCGCAACCGTTGGCGCGTTCTCGTCGAGCACGGTGGCGAGCGGCGCTACCAGTTGGCTTGTCCGACGTAGTCCGGCGAGCAGGGTGATCTCGGCTTGTTGCCCAAGTCGCTCCATGACCGCCGCCGGGGTCTTCCAGAAGTCGGCTGCGTCGACGACGAGCGATGGGTCGATGCGGCTTTGCAGCTGAAAGCGGATGGTCCAGAAGGGATCGACGTTGCCGTCGTCGTCCTCGGCGGGCGGGTGAGCGCGCAGCACCAGTCGCGAGCTCGCGCAGTGTGCTGTAGCGAGCTCGTTTACCCATGGGCGGAGATGTTCCACCCGAGTCGGGCGTCGGTCCGCAAACAACGACAGCGGACCCACGCGGTGCGCAGCCGCTGTTCGAATGAATGTGTCGGCGACAGCGTCAAAGACCGCGCGAACCGTGAACGTTGGGTCGGCCACCGTTCCACGCTCCGGTCCGGGGGTGGCGTAGGCCTCGGGCGGAAGGGAGTTGGCGCAGGCGTCGACGAGTTCGATGTGAGCCGGGGTTAGTGGGTCGACACGCCAGGTGTCGAAGCCATCGGGACTCACCCATGGCAGGACCCGGCCATCGGCGATGAGGGACAGCGCCGTGCGAACAACGCCGGCCCATGCGTGGGTGGACCGACTTGCGTCGGCTGAGCGCGGCAGACTCGCTACCGCATCGATGAACTCGGCCATCGGCAGGCGACGTGCACCCACGTTGTCGACCGAGGTTCCCCGTTTCGCAGCGAGGATGAGATCGACGTGGACCGGCTCGAGCTCATCGATGCGTTCATCGTCGATGTCGGCAAAGAGTCCGCCGTGATCGACAGGATCCCAAAGCGCAAACCACGACGCCCGCGGAGGATCCGCTGGCATGAAGGTGAGGTTGCCGTCCAAACGCACGGCGAGATCCTATCGCACGAAGCGAACGAACGTTCGAGTTAGTCGGCGTATGGGGTGAAGGCACCGCAGAGCTCGGCGACTTCCTGGCGCAGACCAGCAACGGCTGCTTCGTCGTTGCGGTTCTTGAGGGTCCGAGAGATGAGGTCGGCGATGATGTCCATCTCCGGTTCCTTCATGCCTTGGGTGGTCACCGCAGGCGTGCCGATGCGGACACCGCTGGTCACGAACGGCGAGCGCGGATCGTTCGGGATGGTGTTCTTGTTGAGCGTGATACCGGCCTGGTCGAGGACGTTCTGTGCTTCCTTGCCGGTGAGCTCTTCATCGAATGGGCGAAGATCGAGCAGGAGCAGGTGGTTGTCGGTGCCCCCGGAGACCAGACGGAAGCCGCGGGTCGCCAACGCTTCGGCGAGTGCTGCTGCGTTCTTGACGATCTGGGCTGCGTAGTCCTTGAACTCGGGCATGAGCGCTTCGCGGAAGGCAACAGCCTTTGCGCCAATGTGGTTCTCGAGCGGTCCGCCCTGCAAGCCCGGGAAGATCGACTTGTCGATCGCCTTGGCATGCTCTTCGGTGGTGAGGATGCAGCCACCGCGTGGGCCCCGGAGGGTCTTGTGGGTGGTGAAGGTCATCACGTCGACGTACGGCATCGGATTTGGGTGGACGCCACCAGCGATAAGCCCGGCGATATGGGCAGCGTCGAACATGAGGAGCGCGCCGACCTCGTCTGCGATCTCACGGAACGGTGCTGGCTCGATGATGCGCGGGTAGGCGGTTGCGCCGGCGATGATCATCTTTGGCTTGTGCTCAATTGCACGCTCGCGCAACTGGTCCATGTCGATGCGCTCGTCGGAATCGGTCACTTCGTAGCTCACAAAGTTGTAGAGCTTGCCGCTGGCGTTGACCGGCGAGCCATGGGTGAGGTGACCACCGTGGTCGAGGCTCATACCCATGACGGTGTCGCCAGGGTCCAACATGGTCAAGAAGACAGCCATGTTGGCGTTCGCTCCGGCGTGAGGCTGAACGTTTGCGTGGTCGGCGCCAAAGACCTCTTTGATGCGATCGATCGCGATCTGCTCGACGGAGTCAACCACTTGGTTGCCGCCGTAGTAGCGCTTGCCCGGGTAGCCCTCGGAGTACTTGTTAGTAAGGACCGAGCCGGTCGCTTCCATAACCGCCGGAGAGGTGAAGTTCTCCGACGCAATGAGCTGAAGGCCGGTGTTTAGGCGCTCCTTCTCACG